>NZ_CP048833.1:4965784-5276145 GCF_012971725.1 Pseudomonas multiresinivorans | reverse complement strand
ACTTTCCCGCGGAAGACCTGCTGCATGCGCGCTTCGACAGCCCGCGGGTGGTCGAGCTGATCGAGCAGGTCCTGCGCGCCGACGGCCTGGTGATCTCCACCCCGGTGTACAAGGCATCCATCGCCGGTGCGCTGAAGGTCATTCTCGACCTGCTGCCGGAGCGGGCGCTGGCGCACAAGGTGGTGCTGCCCCTGGCTACTGGCGGCAGCAACGCCCACATGCTGGCGGTGGACTACGCGCTCAAGCCGGTCCTCGCTGCGCTGAAGGCACAGGAAACCCTGCATGGCGTGTTCGCCGAAGAGAGCCAGGTGCAATACCCCGAGGGCAATACCCCGGCGCGCCTGGAATCGACCCTCGAACACCGACTGCTGGAATCCCTGGAGCAGTTCCATGGCGCCCTTGCGCGCCGGCCGAAACCCATCGACCCGAACCTGCTCAACGAACGGCTGATCAACGCCCGTTGGAGCATCTGACAGACAACTCCACGCAGGAGAGCGCCAAGCCCCAACCCGGCAGGCGGCAACTGCGTCACCCACAAGAAAAGGCCCTCACCGTCCCGTCAACGGGACCGCAGGTCCGGCAATCACACTCGACGAAGGATCACTCCCATGCGGACTCTCACTTTGCGTAGTGGACTGGCGGCCCTGCTGATTGCGGCCCTGTCCTACAACGTCCAGGCGGACGAACAACCCGGCACCCTGCGTATCGGCTATCAGAAATACGGCACCCTGGTGCTGCTCAAGGCCCGTGGCACGCTGGAGAAGCGCCTGGCCGAGCAGGGCGTTAAGGTGCAATGGACCGAATTCCCCGGCGGCCCGCAGCTGCTCGAAGGCCTGAACGTCGGCAGCATCGACTTCGGCGTCACCGGCGAAACCCCGCCGGTATTCGCCCAGGCCGCTGGCGCCGATCTGGTCTACGTGGCCCACGAACCGCCGGCGCCGACCAGCGAAGCGATCCTGCTGCCCAAGGATTCGCCGATCAAATCCGTCGCCGAGCTGAAGGGCAAGAAAGTCGCCCTGAACAAAGGCTCCAACGTGCACTACCTGCTGGTGCGCGCCCTGGAAAAGGCCGGCCTGAAATACACCGACATCCAGCCCGTCTACCTGCCGCCGGCCGACGCCCGCGCCGCCTTCGAGCGTGGCAGCGTCGATGCCTGGGTGATCTGGGACCCGTACCAGGCCGCCGCCGAGAAACAGCTCTCCGCCCGCACCCTGGTGGATGGCACCGGCCTTGTGGATAACCACCAGTTCTACCTGGCGACCCGCCCCTACGCGAACAACCACCCGCAGGTGATCACCACCCTGATCGACGAGGTGCGTTCGGTGGGTGAGTGGTCGCAGCAGAACCCGCAGCAGGTGACCGACCAGGTCGCGCCGCTGCTCGGCCTGCCGGCGGACATCACCTTCACCGCGGTGAAACGCCAGGGCTACGGTGCCCAGCCGATCACCCCGGACGTGACCGCCGCGCAGCAGAAGATCGCCGACACCTTCACCCAGCTGAAGCTGATCCCCAAGAAGCTGAGCATCAAGGACGTGGTGTGGACGGCGCCTGCCAAGGTCGCTACCGCCCAATGACCCTGGCGTAGGAGCGGACTTTGTCCGCGATGTCCTCCGGCGCGATGCTGACCCATCGCGGACGGAGTCCGCTCCTACGACAACTGCACGACGCACACCCATCCCATCATCGCGCGGCTACGCCACGCCGGCGCGCTTATCTGGAGTTACAGCGATGAGTCTCAACATCTTCTGGTTCCTGCCGACCCACGGCGACGGCCACTACCTGGGCACCGCCGAAGGCGCCCGTGCCGTGGACCATGGTTATCTGCAACAGGTCGCCCAGGCCGCCGACCGCCTTGGTTTCGGTGGCGTGCTGATCCCCACCGGCCGCTCCTGCGAGGACTCCTGGCTGGTTGCCGCCTCGCTGATCCCGGTGACCCAGCGCCTGAAGTTCCTGGTCGCCCTGCGTCCGGGCATCATTTCCCCGACCGTGGCCGCCCGCCAGGCCGCAACCCTCGACCGGCTCTCCGGTGGGCGCGCGCTGTTCAACCTGGTGACCGGCGGGGACCCGGACGAGCTGGCCGGCGACGGCCTGCACCTGAGCCACGCCGAGCGCTACGAAGCCTCGGTTGAATTCACCCGCATCTGGCGCCGCGTGCTGGAAGGCGAAACCGTCGACTACGACGGCAAGCACCTGCAGGTGAAGGGCGCCAAGCTGCTCTACCCGCCGATCCAGCAACCGCGTCCGCCGCTGTACTTCGGTGGTTCCTCCGACGCCGCGCAAGACCTCGCCGCTGAGCAGGTCGAGCTGTACCTGACCTGGGGCGAGCCGCCGGCCGCCGTCGCCGAGAAGATCGCCCAGGTCCGCGAGAAGGCTGCCAAGCAGGGCCGCAGCGTGCGCTTCGGCATCCGCCTGCACGTGATCGTCCGCGAGACTAACGAGGAAGCCTGGCAGGCCGCCGACCGCCTGATCTCCCACCTGGATCAGGACACCATCGACCGTGCCCAGGCGTCCCTGGCGCGCTTCGATTCCGTCGGCCAGCAACGCATGGCCGCCCTGCACGGCGGCAACAAGGACAAGCTGGAAGTCAGCCCCAACCTCTGGGCCGGCGTCGGCCTGGTCCGCGGTGGCGCCGGCACCGCACTGGTTGGCGATGGCCCGACCGTGGCGGCCCGCGTGAAGGAATATGCAGACCTGGGGATCGACACCTTCATCTTCTCCGGCTACCCGCACCTGGAAGAGTCGTACCGGGTCGCCGAACTGCTCTTCCCGCACCTGGACCTGGCCCGGCCGCAACAATCGCAGGAGCGCGGCTACGTCAGCCCGTTCGGCGAGATGGTCGCCAACGACATCCTGCCCAAGGCGGCATCGGCGAGCTGACACCCGTAGGGCGAATGAAGCGGAACGCTTCATCCGCCGTGGCGGATAACGCTGGTGCGTTATGCGCCCTACGTAGCGACCGAAGAATCCGGAGAGAAGAGATGAGTGTTTCCAACAATCTTGCCCAGCGCCTCGCGCCCTGGGCCCTGCCGGTAGGCCTGGTGGTGATCTGGCAACTGGCGGTGGAATTCGGCTGGCTGTCCAGCCGCATCCTGCCGGCACCCAGCGCGGTGGCCGAGGCCGGCTACCACCTGGTGGTCAGTGGCGAACTGTGGCAACACCTGGCGATCAGCACCTGGCGCGCTGCCGTCGGCTTCGTCATCGGCGGCAGCATCGGCCTGGTGCTGGGGCTGATCACCGGCCTGTCGAAATGGGGCGAGCGCTTCCTCGACAGCTCGGTCCAGATGATCCGCAACGTGCCGCACCTGGCGCTGATCCCGCTGGTAATCCTGTGGTTCGGCATCGACGAGTCGGCGAAGATCTTCCTGGTCGCCCTCGGCACGCTGTTCCCGATCTACCTCAACACCTACCACGGCATCCGCAACATCGACCCGGGCCTGCTGGAAATGTCGCGCAGCTACGGGCTGTCCGGCTTCGCGCTGTTCCGCCAGGTGATCCTGCCCGGCGCGCTGCCCTCGATCCTGGTCGGTGTGCGCTTCGCCCTGGGCTTCATGTGGCTGACCCTGATCGTCGCCGAGACCATTTCCGCCAACTCCGG
Organism: Pseudomonas multiresinivorans; assembly: GCF_012971725.1. Taxonomy (NCBI): domain Bacteria; kingdom Pseudomonadati; phylum Pseudomonadota; class Gammaproteobacteria; order Pseudomonadales; family Pseudomonadaceae; genus Pseudomonas; species Pseudomonas multiresinivorans. The sequence goes on along the minus strand of NZ_CP048833.1, from coordinate 5,272,550 downwards.
CATCGGCTACCTGGCGATGAACGCCCGCGAGTTCCTGCAGACCGACGTAGTGGTCCTGGCCATCCTGCTCTATGCCGTGCTCGGCAAGCTGGCTGACCTCGCTGCCCGTGGTCTGGAACGCGTCTGGTTGCGCTGGCACCCGGCTTATCAGGTGAAGGGAGGTGCGGCATGAACGCAGTGAATCAGTTGCCGCAACAACTCAAGAAAGGCATCCCGCTGGCGCTGGAAAATGTGCGCAAGCGCTTCGGCGAGCGCGAAGTGCTCAAGGGCATCGACCTGCGGATTCCCGCCGGCCAGTTCGTCGCCATCGTCGGCCGCAGCGGTTGCGGCAAGAGCACCCTGCTGCGCCTGCTGGCCGGGCTGGATGAAGCCAGCGACGGCCAACTGCTGGCCGGCTCCGCGCCGCTGGAAAGCGCCCGCGAAGAAACCCGCCTGATGTTCCAGGACTCGCGTCTGCTGCCCTGGAAGCGGGTGATCGACAACGTCGGCCTCGGCCTGAAGGGCGATTGGCGCGGCAAGGCGCTGGAAGCGCTGGAAGCCGTGGGCCTGTCCGACCGCGCCAACGAGTGGCCGGCCAGCCTGTCCGGTGGCCAGAAGCAGCGCGTGGCCCTGGCCCGCGCCCTGATCCACCAGCCGCGCCTGCTGCTGCTCGACGAGCCGCTGGGTGCGCTGGATGCGTTGACCCGCATCGAGATGCAGCAACTGATCGAGGGCCTCTGGCAGCAGCATGGCTTCACCGTGCTGCTGGTCACCCACGACGTCGCCGAGGCCGTGGCCATCGCCGACCGGGTGATCCTCATCGAGGACGGCGAGATCGGCCTGGATCTGAATGTCGAGCTGCACCGCCCGCGCGCCCGTGGTTCGGCCCGCCTGGCCGCGCTGGAAGCCGAAGTGCTCGAACGCGTGCTGTCGCTGCCGGCGCAGCCGCCCGAGCCGGAACCCGTATCCCCACTGCCCACGCAACTGCGCTGGGCACTCTGATCCAACGTTCACACGTGTAACGCCATTCCCCAAGGAGAAACGCCATGACCATCAAAGCCATCAACGTCCGCAACCAGTTCAAAGGCACCATCAAGGAAATCGTCGAAGGCGATGTGCTGTCGGAAATCGACGTGCAGACCGCTGCCGGCATCGTCACCTCGGTGATCACCACCCGCTCCGTGAAAGAGCTGGAACTGGCCATCGGCAGCGAAGTGATCGCCTTCGTGAAATCCACCGAGGTGTCCATCGCCAAGCTCTGAATGCGGCGCTGGAAGACAACGGGCAGTCCGGAAACGGGCTGCCCGTTTTCTTTTGGGCCGCTTGTGGTGTTCCCAATGGGCGTAGGAGCGGACTCCGTCCGCGATGTGCCACCGGCCCGCTCGGGGCGGCCGGAAATCGATCGCGGACGGAGTCCGCTCCTACCCCAAGCCCACCTTTGTGCGGGCTAGAGCAATTGCTCTACTTCCCCTAGACTCCCGCTCAAACCAACAAGAGAAAGGAGTCCCGCATGTCCCTGAGTCCCTCTGCCTTCGCGTTGCTCGGCCTGGTCGCCTGGACCGTGCTGCTGGTCCTGCTGCTGGTCAACCAGCGCGGCCTGCTGGTGATGTCCGGCCGCATGAAGGTCAACGTCTTCGCCGCCGACGGCAGCAACACCCCCGGCACCTTCGGCCAGCGCCTGGTGCGTGCCCACGCCAACTGCGTGGAGAACGTGCCGCTGTTCTGCGCGGTGTTGCTCTACGCCATGGTCACCGAGCAGGTGCTGATCACCGACCCCCTGGCGCCGACCCTGCTGGTGGCGCGCATTGTCCAATCCGTCGTGCACCTGATCAGCATCTCGGCTCTCGCGGTGTGGATCCGTTTCGCCGCGTTCTTCGTCCAGCTGATCATCCTGATCTGGTGGCTGCTGCGCCTTTCCACCCTGATCTGAGCGGTGACCGGAACAGTTGCGCAACGCAACTGTTCCTATGGGGCGATACCGCCATGACTTAGCATGGCGGACCGCACACGCGTCGAGGCTCCCATGCACGTTTCATCCGGCCGCTGGCAATTCGGCCTGTTCCTGGCCCTGGTCACCGCCGTTCTCTGGGGCATCCTGCCGATCAAGCTCAAGGAGGTCCTGAAGGTCATGGACCCGATCACCGTCACCTGGTTTCGCCTGGTGGTGTCCGGTGGTCTGCTGCTGATCTACCTGGCCTTCACCCGTCAGCTGCCGCGCTACTCGCCGCTGGGCAAACGCGGCAAGGGGCTGGTGCTGATCGCTATTCTCGGCCTGACCGGCAACTACGTGTGCTACCTGATCGGCCTGCGCATGCTCACGCCGGGCACCACGCAACTGGTCATCCAGATCGCGCCGATCCTGCTCCTGCTGGGCAGCCTGTTCGTCTTCAAGGAAAGCTTCAGCATCGGCCAGGCGCTGGGGCTCGCCGTGCTGATCTTCGGTTTCGGGCTGTTCTTCAACCAGCGTCTGGCGGAACTGTTCAGCTCGCTGGGCGAGTACACCACCGGCGTGCTGATCGTCGTCTTCGCCGCGTTCATCTGGACGTTCTACGGCCTGGCGCAGAAGCAACTGCTGACCCAGTGGACCTCGGTGCAGGTAATGATGGTGATCTACCTGGGCTGCGGCGCGTTGCTCACGCCCTGGGCGCATCCGCTGGAGGCGCTGGACCTCTCGCCGCTGCAGGGCTGGCTGCTGCTGGCCTGCTGCCTGAACACCCTGGTGGCCTACGGCGCCTTCGCCGAGGCGCTGGCGCACTGGGAAGCCTCGCGGGTCAGTGCGACCCTGGCGATCACCCCGCTGGTGACCTTCGCGTCGGTGGCGCTGGCCGCCTCGCTGTGGCCCGAGTTCGTCCTGCCCGAAGACCTCAACGGGCTGGCCTATGTCGGCGCGCTGCTGGTGGTCAGCGGCTCGGCACTCACGGCGCTGGCGCCTTCACTGTTGCGCAGTTACCGGGCGCGAAGGGCGCGCATCGCCAACCTCTGAACCCCCGAAGGCCGCCGCGAGGCGGCCTTCTGCTATCCAGTGCTCGCGTTCGGCTTCATTTTCGCAAATGATATGTATTATCATTTGTGCAATTCGATGGTTGTCGAGGCTTAGCGCCTCGGTTCGGGGGCGACGTGGTAGCGGGCAACAGAGGGGCAGGGCGGCGACGCCGGGAGGCGTGGGTCGATGGATGAGCGTTTCTCCCGTTCGGTGTCCCAGGCCTATCGCTCCTTCCATGGCGAACTCCTGCGTTTCCTGCGCAAGCAGCTGGGCAGTTCGGCGGACGCCGCCGACCTCGCCCAGGATGCCTTCGCCCAGTGGCTCAAATCCTCCTCGCGGCATGAAGTGGAACAGCCGCGTGCATTTCTCTTCCAGGTCGCGCGCAACCTGCTGCGTGATCACTGGCAGCGCACCCGGCGCTTCTCCAGCGAGCCGGAAGAGGCCCTCGATAGTGACCAGCAACCGGCCGCCGAAGGAGGCGAACCCGTGGTGCAGTTCGAGCGACAACGTTATCTTCGCCAGCTTTCGAAGGCGCTCGACAGCCTCCCGCCACGGCGCCGAGAGGCCTTCATCCTGCACAAGTTCGATGGCCTTTCGCAGCCGGAGGTGGCCAGGCGCATGGGGATTTCATTGAGCATGGTGGAGAAGCACGTTGCCAGCGCGCTGCTGCATTGCAAGCGTCAGGTTCAGGGAGAGGGCGAAGCATGACGCCGCAGGAAGAACGCCAGCAGGTGATCGACGAACTCGCCGCCAAGTGGTTCAGCCGCCAGCGCGCGGGCGCCTGGGATGCCCGCGAGCGCCAGGCCTTCGCCGACTGGCTGGCGGAAGAGCCTGCCCATGAATCCGCCTACCGTGAGATCGAGCAATTGTGGAGCGATCTCGACCATATTCGCCGACCCGGCATCGTGCCTGGCCGTCGCCCGGCATTGCCCTGGCGCGGGCTCGCGGCTGCCAGTGTGTTCTGCGCGGCGTTGCTGTTGGCCAACGACTTCAGCGGTGGCCGCCTGGCCGATCCGCAACAGGTGCAGACCACCGCTGCGGGTGAGCAGCGCGAGGTGACGTTGCCCGACGGCACGCGGGTTTTCCTCGCGGGGGATTCGTCGTTGCGCGTGGACTTCTCGGATGCGTTCCGCGATGTGCAATTGCTGCGCGGCGAGGCCTATTTCGAAGTCACCCACGATGTTGGCCGGCCCTTCCGGGTGACTTCCGGTGACAGCCGTGTACGCGTCCTCGGTACCGGGTTCGATGTACACCGGGAAGACGCTGGACTGACTGTCGCTGTACGCCACGGCAAGGTGGCCTTGCAGGCAAAACTCGATGCGCGGGACGAGCAGACCCTGACCGCGGGTGATCGCGCCCAGCTTGCCGCCGGGGCAGGGGAGGCGCAGATCGATCGCGTGCCTGTCGCCTCCATCGCCGCCTGGCGCGACGGCATGCTCGCCTTCCGCAACCAGCCCCTGGGGGCGCTGGTGGACGAGCTGTCGCAGTACCGCGCTGCGCCCATCCGCCTGGGCGATGAGCGCCTGGCGCAGAAGCCCATTTCCGGCAACGTGCGCCTGGCCCGCCCGGACGACTTCCTCGCGGCCCTGCCGGTACTGCTCGACGTGCGCGTGCAGCGCAGGGCCGATGGCAGCGCAGTGATCATGCCGCGCTGATCCCAACCTGCCGGTATTCCTCCGAGCAGGCCTATTTCGTAGGAGCGGACTTTGTCCGCGATCGATTTCCGGCGGCTCTGAGCTGGCCGGTTGCACATCGCGGACTGAGTCCGCTCCTACCCAACCGGATCACACGTGCCGCAAATCTTTCTTGAGAAATATTTTTATTTGCAGGTGTGGGTTTTTCTCGAATGAGGGTCTTCCCCGTCATTCGCTGCGAAACGCGCAGCGCTTTTCGTCCCTGGGGAGGGCCTTGCATGCAGTCTCGTTTCAACTTCCCGTTCGCGCGCCCGCTGGGCTGTGCCGTGCTGCTCGGCAGCCTGATGATGGCCGAGTACAGCCGCGCTGCCGATTGGCAGATCGACCTGCCGGCGCAGGCGCTGAGCGAGTCCATCGGCAGCCTGTCGCAACAGGCCGGCGTGCAGGTGCTCTATGACGCCTCCCAGCTTGAAGGCCTCAAGGCGCCCGCGGTAGCCGGCCGCTATAGCATGCGCGAAGCCCTGGAGCACCTGCTCAAGGGCTCGTCGCTGGAACTGGTGGAGGCGGGCGACGGCTTTGTCGTGCGGCGCTCCGGCAAGGTCGACAAGTTCAGCGACAACGCCATCGAACTGGATTCGCAGACCATCGTCGGCAGCGGCCTGTCGGTGGACTCCAGCAACGTCGGCCGCTCTACCCTGACCCGCAAGGACATCGAGCGCATCCAGGCCGACAACATTCCCACCCTGCTGCAGACCCTGCCGGGCGTGACCATGGGCGGCTCGCCCAAGCCGGGCGGACAGACCGTGAATATCTGGGGCCTGGGCGATGCCGAGGACGTTCCCTTCACCCTCGACGGCGCGCCCAAGAGCGGCTTCGAGCGCTATCAGCAGGGCACCGTGTTCATCGAGCCGGAGCTGATCAAGCGCATCGAAGTAGAGAAGGGCCCGCATTCGGTCTACAACGGCAACGGCGGCTTCGGCGGCACCGTGCACATGGAAACCAAGGACGCGCCGGACCTGTTGCGCGACGATCAGAACGTCGGCGCCATGCTCAAGTACGGCTACCACTCCAACGACCAGCAGAAGATCTACAGCGGCGCCGTCTATGGCCGCACCGAGGACCGCAAGGTCGATGCGCTGGCCTACGTTACCGCCCGCGATGGCCGCGACATCAAGCTCGCCGGGAACATTCCCGACCCGAACAACAACTACCCGATCAACCCCAGCCGCCTGCCCAATAGCGCCCAGGACCTGGATGCCGGGCTGTTCAAGCTGAACCTGCATCCCAACCTCGACAACGACATCAGCCTGGCCTACAGCCGTTCCCATAGCACGCGCTGGACGCCGTTTTCCTCGGCCTCCTACCCGACGCCGCCGACCCAGTCGAGCATTGATCGTTACGGCTACGAAGCGGCGCTCAAGCGCCTGCTGGCGCACCGCGACACCACCGACACCACCTGGTCCGGCAAGTACGAATACCACCCGATCGATAACCCGCTGATCGACCTGATGGTGCAGTACTCCGAGTCGCACATCGACCAGACCGACGAGCGTAATCCGGACGCCTTCTTCCAGGTCTCCACCGGTGGCCGCAAGATGGATACCGACTACAAGGACAAGGTGCTGGAGCTGCGCAACACCAGCCTGTTCGCCACCGGCCCGGTACAGCATGCGTTCACCGTGGGTACCGAGTTCCACCGGCACACCCGCACCACCGACATGTACATCCCCGGCTCCACCTACAACACCGCGCGCTACAACTACGGGCACTTCCAGCCGACCTTCATGCCCAGCGGCAAACAGAACACCAACAGCGCCTACATCCAGGACGCGCTGACCCTGGGCAGCGTGACCATCACACCGTCGCTGCGCTTCGACCATGTGCGCAACCAGGGCAAGGACAACGACGCGCCGATCTACAACAACGCCGCGCAAGGCCACGACTACAGCTCGCAGACCTACAGCGGCTGGTCGCCGCGCCTCTCGCTGTTCTGGACGGCCACCGAGCGCCTGGGCTTCTTCGCCGACTACAGCCGCACCTGGCGCGCGCCGGTGATCGACGAGATGTACGAGGTGCAGAACAGCAGCACGGTCAGCGCCACCAGCCGCGACCTCGACCCCGAGCGCATTCATGCGCTGCGCTTCGGCTCGCTGGTCAACCTGCCGGACCTGTTCATCAACGGCGACAACCTGCAGGTGCGCACCACGCTGTTCCAGAACAAGATCAAGGACGAGATATTCCGCACCCGCAGCGTCGGCTGCGAGCAGCAGGCCATCGACAATGGCACCATCTCCGGCAGCTGCGGTGACTACCTGCCGCTCTCCAACTACCGCAACCTGCCGGGCGTGACCTACAAGGGCTTCGAGATCGAGAGCTTTTACGACAGCCCCTGGCTGTTTGGCGGGCTGTCGTACTCGTGGGTGACCGGCAAGCACGACGGCGCCTACAGCAACCCCTGGGGGCCGAACGTGTGGGCGCGTGATGTGCCGCCGGCCAAGTGGGTCGCCACCCTGGGCACCAAGATTCCGGCGTGGGATGCGCAGATCGGCTGGCAGGGCGAGTTCGTCCGCCAGACCGACCGTCTGCCCAGCGACAAGTACAAGGGCGGCATGGGCACCAGCGTCGGCGACATTTTCTGGGACCAGACGGTCAACGACAGCTACGACACCCAGCGCGTCTTCGCCAGCTGGAAGCCGCGCCGCCTGGGCTTGGAAAACACCGAGCTGAACTTCACCGTGGACAACCTGTTCAACCGCGACTATCACCCGGCGCTGGCCGGCGACAGCGTCTACAGCCAGGGCCGCAACGCCAAGTTCAGCCTTACCCAGTACTTCTGAGCCCACTCGGCATGTGATCGCTCTTTTGGCCCGGTAGAACGGAACGCTTTATCTGCCGACTGCGCCTCCGCTTTGGCACGTGATCGATTGTAGGAGCGAGCTTGCTCGCGAACGGATTTTCCGGCAGCAGCGGAGCAGGGCGGGTTCGCGAGCAAGCTCGCTCCTACAGACAGGCCGAGCGCCAACGAAAACGGGCGCCATAAGGCGCCCGTTTCGTGTCAGCGATGCAGGATGAATCAGGCAGAAGCCGGACGCACCACGCGGTAGACCAGCGCACCGATCACGCCGCCCACCAGCGGGCCGACCCAGAACAGCCACAGCTGCTTCATGAACAGCGGGTCGGCGAAGATTGCCACGCCCAGGCTGCGAGCCGGGTTCACCGAGGTGTTATCGATCGGGATACTGATCAGGTGGATCAGCGTCAGCGTCAGGCCGATGGCGATCGGCGCAAAGCCCGCCGGGGCCAGCTTGCTGTCGGTGGCACCCATGATCACGAACAGGAAGAACGCCGTCAGCAGCACTTCGGTCACCAGCGCGGAGATCATGCTGTAGCCGGTCGGCGAGCCTTCGCCGAAGCGGTTGGCGGCGAAGCCTGCCAGCGCGTCGAAGCCCGGTTTGCCGCTGGCGATGAAGTACAGCGCCGCACCAGCGAGGACGCCGCCAACCACCTGGGCGACGATGTACGGGACCAGCTCCGCAGTGCGGAAGCGGCCGCCGGCCCACAGCCCGAGGCTGACTGCGGGGTTGAGGTGGCAGCCGGAGATCGGGCCGATGGCGTAGGCCATGGTCACGACCGTCAGGCCGAAGGCCAGGGCGACACCCAGGACGCCAATGGCGTGGGCGGCGAAGATGGCGCTGCCGCAACCACCGAACACCAGCCAGAACGTGCCGATCATTTCGGCGGAAAGTTTGCGAAGCATGCTGCCTCCAGAGGCAAAGAAGGAGCCCGGAATTCGGGTGTGCGCATGCTAGGGAAGCGGATGAAGGACGGGGTGTAGGTGCCTTCCGTTTGAGGCCAGGAAAAGACTGATGAATTTGATGGGGGAGGGCAGGCGCTCCCCCTTGTTCAGATCTGCGTGGCCAGCTGCTCCGCCCGCCGCAGCCAGCCCTGGCGTTGTTCCTCGCCCGAACCACGCACCGGGCTGAACTCTTCCAGGTGGCGCAGGGCAATGCCGCAGGGCGCGAGGATGCAGCGGGTCATCTGCCGATGGGCCGGTGCGCCCTGGCGCAGGCGGTAGTGCCAGTGGGTCTGGTCATGGCTGACCAGCAGGTCGGCGGTGCGCCCGCCCAGCAAGGGTTCGAACTCGCGGGACTCCATCGAGCGATAGCGGAAGGCGAAGCCCGGCTGCAGCACGCGATCGAAGAAACCCTGCAGCAGCGCCGGCAGACCGCCCCACCAGATCGGGTAGACGAAGGCGATGTGTTGCGCCCAGTGGATCTGCCGCTGCGCTTCGAGCACGTCCGGTTCGAGGGATTGGCCCAGTTCATAACCGCCGCGCAGTACCGGGTCGAAGTTCAGTTCGCCCAGCTTCAGCATGTGCACCACATGACCCTTGGTGCGGGCGCCGTGGGCGTAGGCCTCGGCGACCGCATGGCAGAAGCCGCCGGGCTTGGGCGAGCCCAGCACCAGCAGCACGCGCTTGCCGTCGCCTTCGAGGGGCGTGGCGCCATGCTTGACGGCTTCAACCATTCTGCCCGGCCTCCAGCATGGTTTCCGGGCGCACCCACTGGTCGAACTCGGCGTCGCTCAGGTAGCCCAGCTCCAGTGCGGCGGCGCGCAGCGTCTTGCCTTCGGCATAGGCTTTCTTGGCGATCTCGGCGGCCTTGTCGTAGCCGATGTGCGGGTTGAGCGCGGTCACCAGCATCAGGCCGCGGTCGAGGTGCTCGCGCATCTTCGCGGCGTCCGGTTCCATGCCGGCGATGCAGTGGGTATTGAAGTTTCGGCAGCCGTCGGCCAGCAGCCGCGTGGATTCGAGCAGGTTGTGGATGATCACCGGCTTGTAGACGTTGAGCTGCAGGTGGCCCTGGCTGGCGGCGAAAGTAATCGCCGTATCGTTGCCGAAGACCTGGCAGGCGAGCATCGACAGGGCCTCGCACTGGGTCGGGTTGACCTTGCCGGGCATGATCGAGGAGCCCGGTTCGTTGGCCGGCAGCTTCACCTCGGCGAAGCCCGCGCGGGGGCCTGAACCGAGCAGGCGCAGGTCGTTGGCGATCTTCATCAGGGCCACCGCAAGGGTCTTCATGGCCCCGGCCAGGGTCACCAGCGGTTCATGGCCGGCGAGGGCGGCGAACTTGTTCGGTGCGGAAACGAAAGGCAGGCCGGAAAGGTCGGCCAGTTCGGCGGCGATGGCCTCGGCAAACTCCTTCGGCGCGTTCAGCCCGGTGCCGACGGCGGTACCGCCCTGGGCCAGCTCGTAGACGGCCGGCAGTGCCGCGCGGAGGGCGCGCTCGGCATAGTCGAGCTGGGCGACGAAGGCGGAGAGCTCCTGGCCGAAGGTGACGGGCGTGGCGTCCATCAGGTGGGTGCGCCCGGTCTTCACCAGGTTGGCGTGGCGCGCGGCCTGCTGGGCGAGGCCGCCGCTGAGTTCGGCGATGGCCGGCAGCAGGTCGTTCTGCACCGCCTGGGCGGCGGCGATGTGCATGGCGGTGGGGAAGCTGTCGTTGGAGCTCTGCGCACGGTTGACGTGATCATTGGGATGCACAGGCTTCTTGCCGCCGCGACCGTTGCCGGCGATCTCGTTGGCGCGACCGGCGATCACTTCGTTGACGTTCATGTTGCTCTGGGTGCCGCTGCCGGTCTGCCAGACGACGAGGGGGAACTGGTCGTCGTGCTCGCCCGCCAGCACTTCGTCGGCGGCTTCCTCGATCAGGCTGGTGATGTTCTCCGGCAGCTCGCCGAGCTGCGCGTTCACCCGTGCGGCGGCCTTCTTGATCAGGGCCAGGGCGTGCACCACGGCCAAGGGCATCCGCTGTCCGCCGATGGCGAAGTTCTCCAGCGAGCGCTGGGTCTGGGCGCCCCAGTAGGCGTCTTCGGGGACTTCGATGGGGCCGAGGCTGTCGGTTTCGGTGCGGCTCATGGTGCTTCTCCGGAAAAGGGTCTCGGCCAGTTTAGGCCGCCACGGGGCTTCCGGGTTCCACTCTGGCTCAATGGCCGTGATAGAGCGGTTTCAACGACGCGCCGGGTTACCAGCGGGCGTGAGTGGCACCGATCCAGCCGAGCGCGCCGTTGACCGGCACCAGTTCGCCGCCGGCTTCGCGCAGGGAGCCATCGAAGCGGCCGAACCACTGGCTGGTCTCGGCGAACAGCGGGCCCAGGCGCGGGCTGGCGCGATGCAGCTTGCGCGGAGTGAAGGTGAGGTCGACACGCTCGTCGGCATCTCGCAATTGCCACGGCGACAGCGGGTCGTGGGGAACCTGGCGGATATCCACAGGGCCGGCCAGCGCCTGCAGTTCGCCGCCGAACCACAAGGCGTTCTCGCTCAGGTGGCTGTTTTCCGTCCAGCCGGCGCCGAAGTTGCCGGCGATGCCGCCGGGTGCGGCGAAGGCGGCGCGGGTCCAGCGGGTGTGGAAGGGCCAGACGCCCCGGCCGAAATCCAGCGCGGCGAAGCTCTGGCCCTCGCTGCAGCGGTAGGTCTTGTGGCCGAGGCTGAGGCTGCCGCTGATCGGCAGGCCCATCTGCCGGCTGCAGGCGTGGAAGCACTTGCCGCTCATCGGCACCACCAGGTTGACCGACTCCAGGTGCGCCGGGCGGTGCACCTCCAGAGAGAGGTTCAGCGGCTGGCCGCCCAGGTTCGGCGCGCAGGCGGTGATACGCAACTGGCCCGGCTGCTCGTCGAAGCCCAGGCTGAGCTGGCCATGCGCGAAGCGGTGGCTCTGGTTCGGCATGTCCGGCAGGTGGCAGCCCAGGCCGAAGGGGCTGAACTGGGTGCGGTGCACCGACTGTCCGGTTTCCAGGTCGAGGAAGTACACGGCGCCGTAGCCCAGGTAATCGAGGTCGGCGATGGTGATCGAGAGCATCCAGCCCGGCGCGTTGATGCACCAGTGGTTCCAGCGCTTGCGCCGGCCGGGGTTGCCGGAAAGCTGGCAGAGCGTCTGTGGCCGCGACGACCAGCCCACGGCCGCGCTGTTCAGGCGGCCGCGCGCATCGCACAGGGGCGGTGCGGCGACGGAAGTCGGCGGGTGGCTGAGGGTGTTCATCGGTCACATCCGTGTGGCAACGCGCCGCAGCATGCCGTTTCACGAACTGTCCTACAAGAGAAGCCGGTCACTTCCCGGTCAATTGGCACTCACTTGAGCGCATTCCGAACTTAGGCGCAGAATGGCGGGTCCCACACGGACACCCTTCAGACTCACAGGACTGCCCCATGACCGTTCTTCGTTCCCTCTGCACCGCAGCACTTCTGGTTGGCTTCAGTTCCGTGGCACTGGCTGACGCCAACGCCGAGGCGGAGAAGTTCCTCAAGCAGGTCCACGCCGACAAGCTGACCGTGCCGGTCTATGCGCAAGTCCAGCAGATGCTCGCCCAGCGCTTCGCCCAGGCCAAGGCGCCGGACAGCAAGAAGGCCGTGCTCGACCGCTACCAGGCCAAGGCCAACGCCGAGCTGGACCGTGCCGTGGGTTGGGACAAGCTCAAGCCCGAACTGGTCAAGCTCTACACCAGCAACTTCAGCGAGTCCGAGCTCAAGCAGCTGAACGACTTCTATGCCTCGCCCCTGGGCCGCAAGGTGCTGGAGAAGATGCCGCGCCTGACCGCCGAATCCGCCCAGCTGACCCAGGCCAAGCTGCAGACTGCAGTGGAGCCGGTGAACAAGCTGATGGCCGACATGGACAAGGAACTGGGCGTGAAAGCCCCGGCCGCTCCGGCCAAGAAGCCCTGATCGCCCTGACTTCCGCCAGCCTGAACCGTTCTGATTGCCAGCGAGACCCGACATGAGCATGCGTGACCGAATCCAATCCGCCCTGGTGGCCCTCGAACCGCAACACCTCGAGGTGCTCGACGAGAGCCATATGCACAGCCGCGGACAGGAAACGCACTACAAGGCCGTGATCGTCAGCCCGGTGTTCGCCGGGCTGAATGCGGTGAAGCGGCATCAGAAGGTCTACGCCACACTCGGCGAGCTGATGAGCCAGTTCCACGCCCTTGCCATGCATACCTACACCCCCGAGGAGTGGGCACAGCAGGGGCAGGCGCCGGATTCGCCGACCTGCCGTGGCGGCAGCAAGCATGACCTGCACTGAATGCCTGCTGCACTGATCGGCTGACGGATGCGGGGTTCGCCCCGCTCCGTGTAGAATGCGACACCCAGCGCCGGCTTCTGCCGGCGCTGTCATTTTCAGCTGTTCGTTTCAGCTCTTGTTGATAAAGACCCGGTCCGCCCTTTACGCGGGCGACCACTGGAGTGATGCATGACCACCGAAAGAATCGTCGTCGCGGCGTTGTACAAGTTCGTCTCCCTGCCCGACTACCTCGACCTGCGCGAACCCCTGCTGCAGGCCCTGCTGGACAACGGCGTGAAGGGCACCCTGCTGCTCGCCGAAGAAGGCATCAACGGCACCGTTTCCGGCACCCGCGCCGGCATCGACGGCCTGCTCGCCTGGCTGCGCAACGATCCGCGCCTGGCCGACGTGGACCACAAGGAGTCCTACTGCAACGAGCAGCCCTTCTACCGCACCAAGGTCAAGCTGAAGAAGGAAATCGTCACCCTCGGCGTGCCGGGCGTGGACCCGAACGCCAAGGTCGGCACCTACGTCGAGCCCAAGGACTGGAACGCGCTGATCTCCGATCCGGAAGTGCTGCTGATCGACACCCGCAATGACTACGAAGTGGCCATCGGCACCTTCGAGGGCGCCATCGATCCCAAGACCAAGTCGTTCCGTGAATTCCCCGAGTACATCCGCGAGCATTACGACCCGACGAAACACAAGAAGGTCGCCATGTTCTGCACCGGCGGCATCCGCTGTGAAAAGGCTTCGAGCTACATGCTCAGCGAAGGCTTCGAAGAGGTCTTCCACCTCAAGGGCGGCATCCTCAAGTACCTGGAGGAAGTGCCCGAGGCCCAGACCCTCTGGCGCGGCGACTGCTTCGTGTTCGACAACCGCGTGACCGTGCGCCATGACCTTTCCGAAGGCGACTACGATCAGTGCCATGCCTGCCGCAACCCGATCTCGGTCGAGGACCGCGCCTCCGAACATTACGCCCCCGGCATCAGTTGCCCGCACTGCTGGGACTCGCTCTCGGAGAAGACCCGTGCCAGTGCCCGCGAGCGGCAGAAGCAGATCGAGCTGGCGCGCCAGCGCAACCAGCCGCACCCCATTGGCCGTGATCCCCGCGCGGAGAACTGATCCATGACCAGTCGCCTGCTCTACGTGATGGACCCGATGTGCTCCTGGTGCTGGGGTTTCGCCCCGGTGGCCGGGAAGCTGGTGGAGCAGGCGCGCGCTGCGGGAGTGCCGCTGGCGCTGGTGATGGGCGGGCTGCGCACGGGGCAGGGCGCGGCGCTGGAACCGACCACCAGGCGCTACATCCTCGAACACTGGCATGCGGTGCATGACGCCACCGGCCAGCCGTTCCGCTTCGAGGACGCCTTGCCCGAAGGCTTCGTCTACGACACCGAGCCGGCCTGCCGCGCCGTGGTCACTGCGCGCCGCCTGGACGAAGACTGCGCCTGGGCGCTGGTCGGCGAAATCCAGCGGGCTTTCTACGCCGAAGGCCGCGACGTCACCCAGGCCGGCGTGCTCACCGAACTGGCCGAACAGGTCGGCCTGCCGCGCATCGAGTTCGCCGAAGCCTTCGACAGCCAGGACAATCACCTGGCGACCCTGGCGGACTTCTCCTGGGCCCGCGACCTGGGCATCGCCGGTTTCCCCACGCTGCTGGCCGAGCGCGATGGCCAGCTTGCCCTGCTGACCAACGGCTACCAGCCGCTGGGCGAACTCGCGCCGCTGCTGGAGCGCTGGCTGGAGCGCGGGCGGCATGCCTGAGCTGTCCGCTGACCGCCTGAGCTGGGCGGAGATTCGCCGGCTCGCTTTCCGCCATCGCAAGGCCCTGCTCCTCGCCAACCTGGTCGCCGTGCTGGCCACCGCCTGCAGCGTGCCGATCCCGCTGCTGCTGCCGCTGCTGGTGGACGAAGTGCTGCTGGGCAAGGGCGACGCCGCCCTGCAGGTGATGAACCACTGGCTGCCCGCCGGCTGGCACAAGCCTGCCGGCTACATCGGCCTGATGCTGTTGGTGACCCTGGTGCTGCGCAGCTGCGCACTGGTGTTCAACGTACTGCAGGCCCGGTTGTTCGCGCGGCTGTCCAAGGACGTGGTCTATCGCATCCGCCTGAGGTTGATCGAACGGCTCAAGCGCATCGCCCTGGGCGAGTACGAAACCCTGGGCGGCGGCTCGGTCAGTACGCACCTGGTGACCGATCTGGACACCCTCGACAAGTTCGTCGGCGACACCCTGAGCCGCTTTCTGGTAGCGCTGCTGACGCTCTGCGGCACCGCCGGCATCCTGATCTGGATGCACTGGAAGCTGGCGCTGCTGATCCTGCTGTTCAATCCGCTGGTGATCTTCGCCACGGTGCAGCTGGGCAAGCGGGTGAAGCACCTGAAGAAGCTGGAAAACGACAGCACCTCGCGCTTCACCCAGGCACTGACCGAGACCCTCGAGGCCATCCAGGAAGTACGCGCCGGCAATCGCCAGGGTTTCTTCCTCGGCCGCCTCGGCGTGCGCGCCCGCGAAGTGCGTGACTATGCCGTCGCCTCGCAATGGAAGAGCGATGCCGCCGGGCGTGCCAGCGGCCTGCTGTTCCAGTTCGGCATCGACCTGTTCCGCGCCGCGGCGATGGTCACTGTGCTGTTCTCCGACCTGTCCATCGGCCAGATGCTGGCAGTGTTCAGCTACCTCTGGTTCATGATCGGCCCGGTCGAGCAGTTGCTCAGCCTGCAATACGCGTATTACGCCGCTGGTGGTGCGCTGGCACGGATCAACGAGCTGCTGGCCCGCTCGGACGAGCCGCATTACGAGCACCGCCGCGATCCGTTCGCCGGGCAGAGCAGCGTCGGCATCCAGGTGCGCGACCTGAGCTTTGCCTACCGCGATGAGCTCGTGCTCGACGGTCTCGACCTGGACATCGCCCCCGGCGAGAAGGTCGCCATCGTCGGCGCCAGCGGCGGCGGCAAGAGCACCCTGGTGCAGTTGCTGCTGGGCCTCTACCAGCCGCAGTCCGGGACCATCCGCTATGGCGGCGCGGCACTGGAGGAGATTGGCCTGGACTGCGTGCGCGAACATGTCGCCGTGGTCCTGCAGCATCCGGCGCTGTTCAACGACACGGTGCGCGCCAACCTGACCATGGGCCGCGAGCGTGGCGACGAAGCGTGCTGGCGTGCGCTGGAAGTGGCGCAGCTGGCGGACACCATCCGTGCCTTGCCACAGGGGCTGGACAGCGTGGTCGGGCGCTCCGGCGTGCGCCTCTCCGGCGGCCAGCGGCAACGTCTGGCGATCGCCCGCATGGTGCTCGCCGAGCCGAAGGTGGTGATCCTCGACGAGGCTACTTCGGCGCTGGATGCCGCCACCGAATATGCCCTGCACCAGGCGCTGGAGCGCTTCCTCGAAGGCCGCACCACGCTGATCATCGCCCACCGCCTGTCCGCGGTGAAACAGGCCGACCGCGTGCTGGTGTTCGATGGTGGGCGCATCGCCGAGGACGGCGATCACCAGCAGCTGATCGCCGAAGGCGGGCTCTACGCTCGCCTGTATGGCCACCTGCAGCAGGGCTGATCAGCCGTAGCGCGTGACCTCGAGGAAGGCCACGCAGTTACCCAGGTCGTGGAAGACCCGCGCGCTGCCGATGTCGTTGTAGGGAATGCCCAGCAGCAGGTCGAGCAGCGACGCATCGGTGCGGTAGTGCGGGCGCCAGTCCAGCAGCCCTTCGAGGTAGGCGATGTCGGGCACGCCGGGCAGGAAGTTGCCCATCAGCAGGCGCCCGCCGGGCAGCAGGCGGGCGAACAGGTTGCGGGTCAGGTCGCGAGCGTCGTGGTCGTCGAGCACCTCGTACAGGCCGGGAGAGTAGATCAGGTCGAAATGGCAAAGCTCCTGGCGGCCGTAGAACAGCTCATCCAGGGTGCATTGCTGCGTCAGTACGCCGAGCGCGGCGTAGCTGGCCTCCACCGTCTGCAGCGACAGTGCCTGGGCGTCGAGGGCGACGAATTCGCGGAAGTGGCCATGGCGCAGCGAGCGCGCCAGTTCGACCTCGCGCAGATGCCCGCAGCCCACGCAGAGGATGCGGGCCTGGCCACTGAGCTGGTCGCAGCAGCGGTCGATCTCCCGTGCCAGCAATTGTCGGCGCGAGCGCAACGCGCGGGAGGCGGGGGCGGAGCTGGCGTAGCGGAACAGCTCCTCGGTCGGCCCGTCGGGCAGCAGCGAGTGCAGGGTGCTGTCGATGCCGTAGAGGTAATCCATCAGTACGGCATTGCCGGCGCCTTCGCCCATCGGCCGCTCGCGCCGCCGGGGGAATGGCAGTATGCGCGGAGCTTGCGCTGGCGAGGGGCTGTCCGTGGCGAGCGCCAGCAGGTCGGCCTCGCCATCGCGCAGGTGGCGCAGCTGTTGTTCGAGTTGTTCGATGGCCTCGCTTAGCGAGCCCGGATGCTGCTGAAAGCGATTGTCCATTCCATCCACCTGGGGTGCCCCGCTCAGTGAAATGAGTGCGCCAGTGGCGACTTGGCCGCTGACTCGTCCACTACCTTAGGGGCAGGTTGGCCCCGGGCCATCATCTGAATGAATGACGGCAGCGAAAAATCAGCGCTGTCCCAGCCGCACCAGCAGGCTGACCAGTTCGGCCTGGCGGCTGGTGCAGGTCTTGCGGAACAGCGCGCGCAATTGGCTGCGTACCGTATTGATCGAGGTGCCGAGCTGGTCGGCGCAGTGTTCGGGCGTCAGGCCGCGTACCAGCAGGGCGCCCAGGCGTTGTTCGGCCGGA
Source organism: Pseudomonas multiresinivorans (assembly GCF_012971725.1). Lineage (NCBI taxonomy): Bacteria > Pseudomonadati > Pseudomonadota > Gammaproteobacteria > Pseudomonadales > Pseudomonadaceae > Pseudomonas > Pseudomonas multiresinivorans. Next base: position 5,255,152 of record NZ_CP048833.1, on the reverse strand, counting down.
GTGAGGCCGAACAGCTCGCCCAGCAGACCACTCTGGCGGTGCGCGTCGAGCAACGCCAGCAGCACCAGCGGGCGCTGGAAAGGCCGATTGAAGTTCGCCTCGGCAGGCACCGGGGTGACCAGCAGTTCCTGCCCGCTGCCATCGTCCAGCGACAGCCAGCCGGCCTTTGCCTTGCCGGTGCGCGGCGCGGCCTGGCGCACCAGGGCCTGGAGCCTCGTGTCGTGCTGGCGGCAGCGCAGGCGGCCGAAGACTTCATGGAACAGCCCGGCGCGCTGCCCGAGCCGTTGCCGCGCCGCCTGGTTGGCGTACAGCACGCGGGCGTTGCCCTCCAGCAGCCACAGCGACGTGGGGTGCTGGTCCAGCAGCAGGTCGCGGTGGGCCAGTTGCTGGCGCATCTCATCGATGCGGCCGAACATCCGCGCCGCGCGGGTCAGGTGCTCGCTCAGGCGGGTCAGCAGGGTCTGTTCCTGCGTGTCGGGATAGCGAGCGCCGAGGTTGGTCAGCACCGACAGGTAGACGCCGGAGCTGGCCTGTTCGTTGAGCTTGAGGCAGGACACGTTGTGCATGCCGTTGGGGCGCTGGAATTCCTGGTAGTACGGATCGCGGGCGATGCGCTGCGGGCCGTACTCCTCGCGGTCGTGGTACCAGTGGCCTACCGGGCGATGGAGCATGAACCCCTTGGACGGGTCGATGGTGCAGAACTCGCGGTTATAGGTCTCGATGGCGCCGGGATCGCAGAGGTTGATCTCGCTCGCCAGCGCGCCGCTCTCGGTCTGGTCCCAGAACAGCAGGGCACCCTGCTGGCGGCCGCTGGCGTAGATCAGCTCGGTGAGCAGCGGCAGCCAGTTGGCCTCGTCGAGCACGCACTCGTAGGTCAGGCCCACCAGCCGGTCGTACTGCATGTCCATATCCCGCTGTGGCATGGGCGCTCCATCGGTTGCTCGCGGATTGCACGGATCACCTTGCAGATTGCACTTTGCAGATTGCACGATCGACTGAGGTATGGCACATGGCCTTAGCTGTCGCAAGGCCACTAATCGGCTGCTTTTCGTGTCGCCTGCGCAGGCCCGATCCAGAGCCTTCGGCAGTGTTTTTCCGGCGGGAGGCCGGCCACCAGCCGACCAAGCGTCATGGCGCCTGGTTTGTGGATTTCCCGTGATCGGCTAGAAGTTAAGGAAGGGGCGGCCTGACAGAAAAGTCCCGGGGTGTTTCCTGACTGCACCCCTTGGCCTGCAAGGCATTGAAAGAAGGAAGTCGAAACTGGCTATGGATGCATTGGGACTGTTGCCGACCCGCCGTACGACGCGTCTGCTCAAGCTGGTCTGGCCGTTCATGGTCGTGGTCCTGCTGCAGACGATGATCGGCAGCGGCAGCTTCTTTATCCTCTCTGGCGTGCGCGCCTATGTCGGCGGCGAGAGCCTCTGGTCCAAGGGCCAGAAGGACGCCATCCACTACCTGCAGCTCTACGGCCAGAGCCGTGATCCGGCGGACTACGAGCGCTACCGCACCGCCATTGCCATTCCCCAGGGCGATCGCACCTTCCGTGCCGCACTTGACCTCAGCCAGCCCGACCTGGAACTGGCACGTGCCGGCGCCTTGCAGGGCGGCATCCATCCCGACGATGTCGGCGCCCTGATCTGGCTGTACCGCTACTTCCACGAGTACAGCTACTTCGACCAGGCGGTGAAGATGTGGATCATCGGCGACGCCTACCTCGACCAGCTGGAGCAGCTGTCCGACGAGATGAGCGCGAAGATCCGTGGGGGCGACGTTCGCCCCGGCGACCTGAGCTACTGGAACAGCCGCATCCAGGCTGTCAACGACGGCGTCACGCCGGCCGCCATGGCCTTCTCCGCAGCGCTGGGACAGGGCTCGCGGATGATCATGTGGGTGCTGCTGGTGGCCAACGGCCTGACCGGTCTGGCGCTGATCCTCCTGGCGGTCTGGCGCACGCGCAAGCTGCTGCACCAGCAGCGCGCCTTCGAAAGTGCCCTGGACACCGAGCGGGAGCGCGCGCAGACCACCCTGGCGGCCATCGGCGACGGCGTGGTCACCCTCGACGAACATGAGTGCATCGCCTACTTCAACCCCGCGGCCGAGCGCCTGATCGGCTGGGACAACTCCATGGCCGTCGGCCTGCCGCTGCGCTCGCTGCTGCGGGTGCTCGACGAGAGCTCCCAGGTCGAGGGCCTGCCGCTGGTCGGGCAGATCCTGCGTGGCGAGGTGGATGGCGGCAGCGAGACCAGCAAGCTGATCCAGCGCCTGGACGGCACCAGCGTGGCGGTGACCCTGGTGGCCACGCCGATCCATGCCGACGGGCGGGTGGTCGGTGTGGTGCTGGTGCTGCACGACATGACCCGCGAGCGCCAGTACATGGCCAGCCTGTCCTGGCAGGCGACCCACGACGCGCTGACCGGCCTGACCAACCGCCGGGAGTTCGAGTTCCGCTTGAAGCAGGCCCTGGAAAGCTCGTTGGATTCCCACGACCAGCATTCGCTGATGTACCTGGACCTGGACCAGTTCAAACTGGTCAACGACACCTGCGGCCACGCCGCCGGCGACGAACTGCTGCGCCAGGTCTGCTCGGTGTTGCAGCAGTGCCTGCGCGAAGGCGACACCCTGGCGCGCCTGGGCGGCGACGAGTTCGGCATCTTGCTGGAACACTGCCCGCCGGACATGGCGGTGCAGATCGCCGAGCGCATCCGCCTGACCGTGCAGGCGCTGCACTTCATGTGGGAGGGCCGCGGCTTCAACATCACCGTGAGCATCGGCGTGGTGCACATCTCTGCCATGCTGGTGTCGGTGGAGGAGGCGCTGCGCTGCGCCGACATGGCCTGCTACATGGCCAAGGAAAAGGGCCGCAACCGCGCGCAGGTGTTCCGCCCGGACGACACCGAGCTGTCCAACCGCGTCGGCGAAATGGCTTGGGTGCAGCGCATCCGCCAGGGGCTGGAGGAGGAGCGTTTCTGCCTCTTTGCCCAATCGATCTTCCCGGTCGACGACCGCGCGATGGAAGGCGCCCATGTCGAGCTGCTGCTACGCCTGAATGACGAGTGCGGCCGGCTGGTGGCGCCGATCAACTTCATCCCCGCCGCGGAACGCTATGGCCTGATGCCGGACATCGACCGCTGGGTGGTCGAGAACGCCTTCCGGACCCTGGCCGAGCGCAACGCCGAGGGCGGTTACGAACCGATCCACACCTGCGCCATCAACCTCTCCGGCGCGACCATCGGTGACGACACCTTCCTCGACTTCCTCCGCGAGGTTCAGCCGCGCTACGGCATCGAGCCGTCGAGCGTGTGCTTCGAGATCACCGAGACCAGCGCCATTGCCAACCTGGTCAATGCCACGCGGTTCATCCAGGAGCTCAAGGCGCTCGGGTACCGTTTCTCCCTGGACGATTTCTGCGCCGGCATGTCCTCCTTCGTCTATCTCAAGCACCTGCCGGTGGACTACCTGAAGATCGATGGCAGCTTCATCAAGGACATGCTCGAAGACCCCATCGACCGCGCCATGGTCCAGGTGATCAACCAGATCGGCCATGTGATGGGCAAACGCACCGTGGCGGAGTTCGTCGAGACGCAGGAAATCCTCGAAGCCCTGCGGGAAATCGGCATCGACTACGCCCAGGGGTACGGCCTGGCTCGGCCGCAACCCTTCAATCGCAGCTTCCTGCGTGAGACGCACGTCGCAGCCGTAGCAACCGACACAACCTCCGGACGGTGACGCGCAGCCTGTAGCGGACTAACCTGAGGCCTGATTTACCGGTGCTTGCATGGATCGACCAGCACGGAGCCTTGGATGAACGACACCTTTGTTCGCAGTGGGCCGCTCAAGGAACTTTCCAGTTATCCGCACTGGGCGCAACGCCTGGTGCAGGAGTGCGAGACCAGCCGCCTGGCGGTGGTCGGGCATCCCCTCTACGCGCGAATGCGCGACGGCCAGCTGAGCCGCCAGACCATGCGCGCCTTCCTCATCGGCGGCTGGCAGGTGGTCGAGCAGTTCCCCCTGTACATGTCCCACAACCTGCTCAAGACCCGTTTCGGCCGCAGCCCCGGCGAGGACATGGCGCGGCGCTGGCTGATGCGCAATATCCGCGTCGAGCTCAACCACGCCGACTACTGGGTGCGCTGGGCCGAGGCCTATGGCGTGACCCTGGCCGAGCTCAAGGCGCAACTCGTGCCTGCGGAGCTCCACGCCCTCGGCCACTGGTGCTGGCACAGCTGCGCCACCGAGGAACTGGCGCTGGCCATGGCCGCCACCAACTATGCCATCGAAGGCGCGACCGGCGACTGGTCGGCGCTGGTCTGCTCCACCGATGCCTACGAAAGCACCTTGCCGGCCGGCACCCGCAAGGACGCGATGCGCTGGCTGAAGATGCATGCCCGCTACGATGACGATCACCCATGGGAAGCCCTGGAGATCATCTGTACCCTCTGCGGCCCGCAGCTCGCCATGCCGCGCTGCCTGGCCCTGCGCGAGGCGATCTGCAAGAGCTACGGCTACATGCGCATGTTCCTCGACCACTGCCTGGCGCTGGAGCAGGCGCAGGGTGGGGCGCGGCGGGATTCTTCGATGAAGGCGGCGGGGTAGGGGCTGGTTGTGCTCCGGCGCAGGGGAATGCCCTCACCCCAACCCTGGCTGCGCGCCCCGCTCCTGAGGGAGAGGGGGCCGTTCGTAGCGGCCGGTGAAAGCCTCAGTCTCCTGAATCTTCTGCACCGACGTTCCGGTGAGCACCGGAGATGATCTTCCGCGCCGATCAGTCCCCTCTCCCTGCGGGAGAGGGCTAGGGTGAGGGGGCTTTCAGCGAACCGACAATCGAATCCTCACGGCACGAGAATGATCTTCTCGCTGCTGCCCTCGTTGATCTCGTGGTAGCGCTGCACACCCTCGCTCAGCGGCACTTCGCGCAGGCCGGTGGGCAGCGGCAGCCTGCCGTCGTCGAACCACTGGCCGAACTGGCGCAGCATCGCCGCGCAGGCAACCGTGTCGTACAGCAGCGAATTCACCCCCACCACCGAACCGCCGCGGCGGTACAGCGCCAGGGCCGGCAACTGCACATGGCCGTCCACCGGCGCGGCGATGATGACGATGCGGCCGAAGGTGGCCAGGGCGGAAACGGCAGCCGGCAGCCAGAAACCGGTGGTATCGAAGATCACCTCGGCGCCGCCGGGGAAATGTTCTTCCACCTGCGCCGCCAGCGTTTCCGCCGAGCCCAGCAAGAGGCTCGGGACGCCCTGGGCCTGCAGTTCCACCTGCGACTCGGCGCGCCGTACCGCGCCCAGCACCTGCGCACCACGGGCCTTGGCCAGGGAAATGGCCGCCGCGCCGACAGCGCCGGAACCGATCACCAGCAGGCGCGTACCCTTGCCGACCTGGCTGCGCTCCAGGGCGTCCCAGGCGGTGGTAAAGGGCACGCCGCAGCTGGCGGCCTGGGCGAAGCTCATGCGCTCGGGCATCAGCGCCACACCGCCGGCCGGGACGCTCATCAGCTCGGCGTGGCTGCCATCGCGACTGAAACCCAGGCCCCGGCCGGTGCCCCAGACGGATTTGCCCAGCAGCTCGGCCGGGCCCTTCACCACGGTGCCGGCGAAATCGCGGCCGGGCACGCGGGGCAGGGTGGTGTAGGGGAAGCGGCCGAGGACGTTCTTCACGTCGCTGGGGTTGAGGCCGGCGGCATGGACTTCCACCAGCACCTCGTCGGCGGCGGGCACCGGGTCGGCGATCTCGGTGAAGCTCAGGGCGGCGAGGTCGCCGGTGCGGTCGAATTGCAGGGCTTTCATGGCACGGGTCCTTGGCAAGCAGTGGGAGATGGGGTCAGTGGAACCAGCGGGTCAGCAGCGGCAGGGCGTTCTCGCCGATCTGCATGCCCAGCAGGCCGACCAGCGCCACCAGCGGCGGCGCTGGCGAACGGAAGTCTAGGAAGTGGTAGGCCAGGCCGACGGCAATGCCGATGGCCAGGGAGATCAGGTAGCTCATGTGTCCTCCGTGGATCGCTCCGGCGGCTGAGTGGGATAGGGGCAGTCTAGGGACTGCTGGAGGGCGTCGCCGGTCAGGGACTTCGGAATATCGGACAGATGTCGGCGGGGAGTATTGGATGGGCGTGCACCCGCGTAGGAGCGGACTTCGTCCGCGATGTGCCTGCCTCGCTCTGAAGTTTCCTGCGTCGCTTCGGCGTGTGCTGATGGATTGGGTTTCGCCTCTCGGCGAGTCCCTTTTGTCAAACGCCACAAAAGGAACCAAGAAGTCTTGCCCCTCCATCCGGTTTTTCGCCTAGGCGAAAAATTCCCTCGTTGAAGTGAAGTTTCAGGGGCACGCCACGACGGGCCATCCCTGGCCCATCGTGGCTCTCGCGGCATCCATGCCGCTCAACCCCTGAAACTCCGCTTCAACGAGGCCTTCTGAAAGGGGCATTCCGGAGTGCTTGGACGTTTCTCTGGAAGTCTTCTAGAAGCCGGAGCCAGAGCCGGAGCATGGAGCATGGAGCATGGAGCATGGAGCATGGAGCATGCTTTTCCTGTAGGAGCGAGCTTGCTCGCGAACCCGCCCCGTGCCGGCGCTGATCGCGAATCACGAAGAAGCGCCGTTCCCGAAACGATGCGTTACCGCGCGCAATACTCCGAAGGCGCCACGCCCAGCTCGCGCCGGAACATCTCACTGAAACTCCCCGGCTGATACCCCAAACCATGGGCAATCTGGCTCACCGCGACGCCCTCGTTGAGCTGCGCTACCGCCGTGGCCAGCTGCACCTGCCGCCGCCACTGGGCAAAGCCCATGCCCAGGCTGCGCTGGAACAGGCGGGCGAGGGTGCGCACGCTGGCGCCGGCATCGGCGGCGTGCTGCTCGAAGGAAATCTCCTGGCTCGGCTCGGCCATCACCGCCAGGCACAGGTTCAGCAGGCGGCGGTCGGAATCCTCCGGCAGCGGCACGCGCAGCAGCAGGCTGCGGGCGCGTTGCAGCTCCAGCACGGCCAGTTGCGACAGTGCCTGGTAGTAGTCGGTGTCCGGCTCGCGCTCGTGCTGCACCAGCGTGACGATCAGCTCGCGCAGCAGCCCGCCGACCTCGAACGCCTGCACCTGCTCGCCCAGCGAATCCGCCGTGCCCGGCCGCAGGTAGATGTTGCGCATCTGCAACTCGCTGACCACGCGGATGCCGTGGGGCACCTGCGGCGGCAGCCAGACGGCGCGATTGGGCGGCACCAGCAGCGCTTCGGAGGGCGTTTCCAGCCACATCACCCCGGACATCGCATAGAGCACCTGCCCCCAGTCATGGGAGTGCGGCTCGATGTGCAGGCCGCGCGGATAGCTGCGGGCAAGGGCGCGCAGAGAAGCCGGAGTGGCGTCGAAATCGGGAGGAGCGGCGCGGGCCATGTGACAATTCGGGCAGGGGAGATGGGCCGCATGGTAGCCGCCACGCGACGGCCTGACGAGTACGCGGCACTCGCACTGGCACGCCGACGCACCACCTTGTCACGAATTCTTTACGGTGCGGCGGCATGCCGCACGGGGCTTTGGGCAACGTAAGGATTTCTTGCCGCGCCGCGGCTCCCGTGGCCCTGGTAACGCCCCGCCGGTGGCTTGTTCCAAAGCCCCGCGACGGTTGTGATGAAGGCATTCCAAACGCTTGGGCGGCCCTGCGCCGAACCAGCCGATAACGACAACGAGGAGGCCGGATGAACGCCGTGACCAAGATCGAGCAGCACAACCCCATCGGCACCGACGGCTTCGAGTTCGTCGAATTCACCGCCCCCGACGCGAAGGGCATCGAGCAACTGCGCCAGCTGTTCACCGGCATGGGCTTCACCGAAACCGCCAAGCACCGTTCCAAGGAAGTCTTCCTGTTCCAGCAGAACGACATCAACATCGTGCTCAATGGCAGCCCCACCGGCCACGTCCACGAGTTCGCCAGGAAGCACGGGCCGAGCGCCTGCGCCATGGCCTTCCGGGTGAAGAATGCCGCCCAGGCCGCCGCCTACGTCGAATCCCAGGGCGCCAAGCTGGTGGGCAGCCACGCCAACTTCGGCGAGCTGAACATCCCCTGCGTCGAAGGCATCGGCGGTTCGCTGCTGTATCTCGTCGACCGTTATGGCGACAAGAGCATCTATGACGTCGACTTCGAATTCATCGAAGGCCGTAGCGCCACCGACAACGCCGTCGGCCTGCTTTGCATCGACCACCTGACCCACAACGTCAAGCGCGGCCAGATGGACGTCTGGTCCGGCTTCTACGAGCGCATCGCCAACTTCCGCGAGATCCGCTACTTCGACATCGAAGGCAAGCTTACCGGCCTGCTGTCCCGCGCCATGACCGCGCCTTGCGGCAAGATCCGCATCCCGATCAACGAGTCGGCGGACGACAAGTCGCAGATCGAGGAATTCATCCGCGAGTACCACGGCGAAGGCATCCAGCACATCGCCCTGACCACCGAGAACATCTACGAAACCGTGCGCCAGCTGCGCGCCAACGGCGTGGACTTCATGTCCACTCCGGACACCTACTACGCGAAGGTCGACAGCCGCGTCGCCGGCCACGGCGAATCGCTGAAGGACCTGCGCGAGCTCAGCATCCTGATCGACGGCGCGCCGGGCGATGACGGCATCCTGCTGCAGATCTTCACCAACACGGTGATCGGCCCGATCTTCTTCGAGATCATCCAGCGCAAGGGCAACCAGGGCTTCGGCGAGGGCAACTTCAAGGCCCTGTTCGAATCCATCGAGGAAGACCAGATTCGCCGTGGCGTGATCTCCGATCAGTAACTCGCAAGAAGGGTGGCCGCGCGCGTAGCGTGGCCACCCTCGGAGAACCGCCATGCTCACCCTGTATTCCTACTGGCGCTCCAGCGCCGCCTATCGTGTGCGCATCGCGCTCGGTCTCAAGGGCCTGGCTTACCGCCAGGTGCCGGTGCACCTGGTGAAGGACGGCGGCCAGCAGCACGCGGCCGACTACAAGGCGCTCAATCCCCAGGAACTGGTGCCGCTGCTGGTGGACGGTGATGCCCGCATTGCCCAGTCCCTGGCCATCCTCGAATACCTCGACGAAACCCATCCGCAACCCGGCCTGCTGCCGCGCGATGCGCTGCAACGTGCGCAGGTTCGTGCACTGTCCCTGCATATCGCCTGCGACATTCACCCGCTGAACAACCTGCGTGTGCTGCAGTACCTCAGCGGCCCGCTGGCGGTGGCGGACGAGGCGAAGACTGCGTGGATTCGCCACTGGGTCGAAACCGGCCTGCAGGCGGTAGAGGAGGGCGTTTCCAGCTGGAGCGGCCCGCTGTCCCTCGGCGAGCGCCCCGGCTACTTCGAGGCCTGCCTGATTCCCCAGCTGTACAACGCCCGTCGCTTCGATTGCGACCTCTCCGGCTGCCCGCGCCTGCTCGCCATCGCCGCGCGCTGCGAGCTCCTCGAAGCCTTCCAGCAGGCCGCTCCGGAGGTGCAGCCCGACGCCCAGTAACCCTGTAAACCAGCCTGCCCGCTCCACCGCTCTTTAGCCTTGCCTTGCCCGCACCGCCTGGCCACAAGCCGGGCGGCCGAATCCCGTCACAGATAAAAACAACAGGTGACGCATGACGCGTGAAACTCAACACGCAGGCCAGCTCCAGCGCGGCCTGAAGAATCGCCATATCCAGCTGATCGCCCTCGGCGGCGCCATCGGTACCGGGCTGTTCCTCGGCTCGGCCGGGGTGCTCAAGTCCGCCGGGCCGTCGATGATCCTCGGTTACGCCATCGCTGGCTTCATTGCCTTCCTGATCATGCGCCAGCTCGGCGAGATGATCGTCGAGGAGCCCGTGGCCGGCTCCTTCAGCCACTTCGCGCACAAGTACTGGGGCGGTTTCGCCGGCTTCCTCTCGGGCTGGAACTGCTGGGTGCTGTACATCCTGGTGGGCATGTCGGAGCTCACCGCGGTGGGCAAGTACATCCACTACTGGTGGCCGGACGTGCCGACCTGGGCCACGGCGGCGGTCTTCTTCGTGGTGGTCAACGCGATCAACCTGTTCAACGTGAAGGCCTTCGGCGAGGCGGAGTTCTGGTTCGCCATCATCAAGGTCGCCGCCATCGTCGGCATGATTGCCCTGGGCTGCTACCTGCTGGCCAGCGGCACCGGCGGCGAGCAGGCCACCGTGAGCAACCTGTGGGCCCACGGCGGCTTCTTCCCCAACGGCATCAGCGGGCTGGTGATGGCCATGGCGATCATCATGTTCTCCTTCGGTGGGCTGGAGATGCTCGGCTTCACCGCCGCCGAGGCCGACCGGCCGAAGCAGGTGATCCCCAAGGCGATCAACCAGGTGATCTACCGCATCCTGATCTTCTACATCGGCGCGCTCACCGTGCTGCTCTCGCTGACCCCGTGGGATAGCCTGCTGCAGACCCTCAACGCCTCCGGCGACTCCTACAGCGGCAGCCCCTTCGTGCAGATATTCTCGATGATCGGCAGCGGCACCGCGGCGCACGTCCTCAACTTCGTGGTGCTGACTGCCGCGCTGTCGGTCTACAACAGCGGCACCTACTGCAACGGCCGCATGCTGGTGGGCCTGGCGGAGCAGGGCGACGCCCCGCGCGCGCTGGCCAAGGTCGACAGCCGTGGCGTGCCGGTGCGCTCGCTGATGGTCTCGGCGGCGGTGACCTTCCTCGCCGTGCTGGTGAACTACCTGGTGCCGGCCCGCGCGCTGGAGCTGCTGATGTCCCTGGTGGTCGCCGCGCTGGTGATCAACTGGGCGATGATCAGCCTGGCGCACCTGAAGTTCCGCGCGCACATGGATGCCGAGGGCAAGCGCACCGCCTTCCGCGCGGTGGCTTATCCGGCGGCCAACTGGCTGTGCCTCGGCTTCGTGGTGTTCATCCTCGGCGTCATGCTGCTCACGCCGGGCATCCAGGTCTCGGTCTACGCGATCCCGGTGTGGTTGCTGGTGATGTACGGTTGCTATCGCCTCAAACGCCAGCCGGCTGCGCGCAGCAGCGCCAGCGCGGCGCTGGCTGACTGACGTGGCGGCCTGATCCTACGTTGGGTCGAGCCGCGCGCGATTGACCGCGCGGCCCGATCCTTCCTAGAGTGACCGGGCCATTTTTCGTCAGAGGGATACTCATGAAAAAAGCACTTTGGCTGCTCGCGGCGGCCGTGCCGGTCATCCTCGTCGCTTGCGGCGGTGAAGAGAAGAAAGCACCCCAGGTCGACGCGCTGGTCCTGCCCGGTGACGCCAAGCTGGATTCGCGCAGCGTCTCGTACAAGTGCGAGGACGGCCGCAAGATCAGCGTGCAGTACCTGAACAAGGGCGACAACAGCCTGGCCGTGGTGCCGGTGACGGACGCCTCCAGCCTGGTCTTCGCCAATGTCATCTCCGCCTCCGGCGCGCGCTATGCCGCTGGGCAATACGTCTGGTGGACCAAGGGCGAAGACGCGACCCTGTACAAGGACTGGAAAGGCGGCGAGCCCGCCGACGGTGTGGTCTGCAAGGAGCGTTGATTCTTCCTGTGACGCACGAACGAAAAAGCCCGGCACTGGCCGGGCTTTTTCATGGGCTGTCCGGGGAAGGATGGCCCGTAGGAGCGGACTTTGTCCGCGATCGGCTTCCGGCCGCTCCGAGCGGCGGTTGAACATCGCGGACAGAGTCCGCTCCTACGAGAATCCTATCTGGGTGCAGGCAGGAAAACGCGCGTCAGAAAGTGAATTCCAGGTTCACCGTCGGCGTCGAGGTACGGGTGCCACGCCCGCCATCCACGCCGAACTTGTTGTGCCAATACTCGTAGCCCACGCCCAGCCACAGGTTCGGCTGGCGCTTGGTGCCGGGCAGGGTGGCGAACATCAGCGAGGTACGGACCAGCGTTTCCGGCGCGGTGTCGTTGTCGTTGTAGTCCTCGCCCTTCTCCCCGGTGTAGTTCAGGAAGCCCTGGAACTTCGCACCGTGATCACCCAGCTGGAATGGCCGCAGCCAGGTCAGGTTGAGCATGTAGGTGGTGTCGAAGGTGTGGTCCGGGTGTTTCGCGTTGGGGATGCCGGAGTGGTTCTTCTCGCGGTAGTAGAACAGCGAGAGGTCCAGCACGCCGGGGCCGTTGAACTTGATGGTCGGGCCGAACACCAGTGCGCGCTTTTTCGCCGAGCCGAGGTTGTTGTTGCGGCTGGCATCGAAGCCGAAGGTGAAGGCGTGGTCCTTCACCAGGCCCTTGCCCTGCGGCAGGTCGAACACCCGCGAGGCGAACAGCTGGCTGCGGAATACCCCGTAGACCTCGCTGCTGCCGTGGTCGGTGCCCTTGCGCGGATCATCGCTGTCGGACTGCAGCACATCGAGGTGGAAGAAGTTGCTGCCGTAGCGGTAACCGTCGGCGTGGCTGAAGCTGAAGATGCGCTTGCTGATGTCGTGCGGGTTGTTCGGGTTGGTGAAGCCCTTGCCGTAGCGGAAGCCCAGCGTGTTGCTGGTCCATTCGAAGAAGCGATCGTCTTCGGCCTGCGCCATGCCCAGCGGGGCGAGCACCAGTGCAGTACCGAGGGCGAACCGGCGGCCGTTGCTCAGGCGGCGGCTGGAACGCGGTTGGGGGCGGGCGGCGCCAAAGGCCGTCGTCGCGGATGAAACCATGCTGCACCTCTGTCTTTTTCTTGTTTTTGTGGCTTGGGGGCCGGCGTCCCGCGGGAGGAACTGCGGTCGGTGACAGGCTGGGTTCTAATGGTGAATTGATGACATTGCAAGAAAAACTTGTACACAAGTTCGTATACAAAAATTGACGCGAAAGTCAGGAACGGGTGCTCCGCGGCGAACTAGATGGCTTGGGGACACCAACGGCGCTGCGCGGTATCCTGACGTTCATTTCCTCTTTGAATGCTTCCCATGCTGCAGATTTCCAATACCGTGCAGATCCCCGACGCGGAGATCGAGCTGACTGCCATCCGCGCCCAGGGTGCCGGTGGGCAGAACGTCAACAAGGTGTCCAGCGCGGTGCACCTGCGCTTCGACGTGCGCGCCTCGTCACTGCCGGAGTTCTACAAGGAACGCCTGCTTGCGCTCAGCGACCAGCGCATCACCAGCGACGGCGTGGTGGTGATCAAGGCGCAGCAGTTCCGTACCCAGGAACAGAATCGCGAGGACGCGCTCAACCGCCTGGCGGAGCTGATCCGCAGCGCCACGAAAGTGGAGAAGATGCGCCGCCCGACCAAGCCGACGCTGGGCTCGAAGACGCGCCGGCTGGAGGGCAAGAGCAAGCGGGGCAACATCAAGGCGGGGCGGGGGAAGGTGGATTACTGACCCGTTGGTTCGGCTGGACATTGGTGCTCGGGCGATTCCCTCTCCCCAGCCCTCTCCCAGGGGGAGAGGGGGCCGATTGTGCCGGCTGACAGCATGGTTTCATCCCGCTCCGAACAGTCCCCTCTCCCGCTTGAGGAGCGGGGCGCGTAGCCAGGGTTAGGGAGAGGGGCTCTTGGCCTTCGTAGGAGCGAGCTTGCTCGCGAACCGATTCCGCAGCGGGGGGTGGTTCGCGAGCAAGCTCGCTCCTACAGGTTCAACTCCTGCGCTAGCTCACTCCGTCAGTGCACCAACATCCCCGTGAACACATACGCCTGCGCCAGCGTGATCAAGCCGATGAACGCCGCGAAGATCAGGCTGTGCTTGACCGTGAAGCGGAACAGGTCCGACTCCCGGCCGACCATCCCGGTGGCCGCGCAGGCCACGGCGATCGACTGTGGCGAGATCATCTTGCCGGTGACTCCGCCGGTGGTGTTGGCCGCCACCAGCAGCGTGTCGCTCACGCCGAGCTGGTGCGCGGTGGTCGCCTGCAGCGAGCCGAACAGGGCATTGGATGACGTGTCCGAGCCGGTGAGGAACACCCCCAGCCAGCCCAGGAACGGCGAGAAGAACGGGAAGGCCGCGCCGGTTCCGGCCAGCACCAGCGCCAGCGTGGTGGACATGCCCGAGTAGTTGGTGACGAAAGCGAAGGCCAGCACCATGCCGATGGTCAGCACCGGCCATTTCAGCTCCAGCAGCGTATCGCGGAAGGTCGCCGCGCCGCTCTTGGAGTCGATGCGCAGGATGGCCATCGAAATCAGCGCCGAAATGAAGATAGCCGTGCCGCTGGCCGACACCAGGTCGAACTTGTAGATCGCCGGCATGGGTGTCGGGTTGGCGACGATAGGGGCGGCCTTCAGGACAAGCTGGTCGAGGTAGGGCACGGCAATCACCGCCACCCAGCTCTCCAGCGCGCCGCCGGGCAGGAACAGCGCCTTGAACGGCTTCATGGTCCAGATCGTCACCAGCACCGTCAGGATCAGGAACGGCGACCAGGCCTTGATGATCTGCCCCAGGCTGTACTGCGATTCCTGGCGCGGGCCGCCGCCGCCGAAGTTGCCCAGTGTCGCGCTGCCGTCGGCATTGATGCTGGAGAACTCCGTTTCGCGCAGGTTTACCGGTTGCCACACCCGCAGGAACAACGTCAGGCAGACCATGCTCAGCAGCGCGGAGGTGATGTCCGGCAGTTCCGGGCCGATGAAGTTGGAGGTGAGGAACTGGCTGATCGCGAAGGTGCCGCCGGCCACCAGCAGCGCTGGCCAGGTTTCGCGGATTCCGCGCCAGCCGTCCATCATCGCCACTAGCCAGAACGGCACGATCACCGACAGGATCGGCAACTGCCGCCCGGCCATGGCTCCGATCTTGAAGGCGTCCACGCCCGACACCTGCCCGGCGACGATGATCGGGATACCCAACGCACCGAAGGCTACCGGCGCGGTGTTGGCGATCAGGCACAGCCCTGCCGCATACAGCGGGTTGAAGCCCAGGCCGACCAGCAGCGCCGCGGTGATCGCCACCGGTGCGCCGAAGCCCGCCGCGCCTTCGAGGAACGCGCCGAAGGAGAAGCCGATCAGCACCACCTGCAAACGCTGGTCGGTGGTGATCGACAGTACCGAGCTGCGGATGATCTCGAACTGCCCGCTCTTAACCGTCAGCTTGTAGAGGAACACCGCCGCGACGATGATCCAGGCGATCGGCCAGAGCCCGTAGAAGAAGCCGTAGACCGCCGACGCCAGGGCCTTGTCCACCGGCATGTGGTAGACGAATACCGCGACCAGCAATGACAGCACCAGGGTGATCGCGCCGGCGACATGCCCCTTCAGGCGGAACACCGCCAGGGCGAGGAAGAAGAAGATGATCGGCACGAGGGCCGCCAGTGCCGACAGCCCGAGGCTGCCAAGCGGTGTGTAGAGCTGCTGCCAGGTTTGCATGGGGATTGTCCCTTGTTGTTGTGGATGCACACGGCAAAGCGTCAGCGGTGGATAACTCTCTTGGGTGGTGCGTTGGACGGCGGTCGGCGATGTGCCGGCGCCCATGGAAAAAGCCCCGGCACGCGGCGCGTAACGGGGCTTTTGAACAACGATGCGGGCAAGCTGTCGCGGGCGTCGCCGCCGGCTCGCTCGAAGCCGACGGCGACCGCAACCCGGCCGCTGGGCACCTGCCGCCAGAGCCGCGTGGACGACTTCACAGCGCCGCCACGCCTGCGCTGGCGACCTGCGCGTCCTCCCCGGCTTTCACCCCGGAGACGCCGACCGCGCCGATCACCTGGCCTTCGACGACAACCGGCACGCCGCCTTCGAGCGAAGTGATCAGCGGCGCACTGACGAAGGCCACGCGGCCGTTGTTGACCATGTCCTCGTAGCCCTTGGTCTCGCGCCGGCCCAGCGCCGCGCTGCGGGCCTTTTCGGTGGCGATGTAGGCACTGGCCGGGGCGCAGCCGTCGAGGCGTTCCAGGGCCAGCGGGTGGCCGCCGTCGTCCACTACCACGATGGACACCGCCCAGTGATTGCGCTGCGCCTCATCGCGGGCGGCGGCGAGGATGCGGCCGACCTCCTGCTGGGTCAGAACGGCTTTGTTGAGCATGCTTGCACCTCGCCTTGAGAGTGGGGTTGCGGCGCGTCGGCCAGCGCTTCCTCCACCAGTTCGATCCAGTGCCGAACTGGCGTGCGTCCCGCGCCGCCGAGATGCGTCTGGCAGCCGATGTTGGCGGTGACGATGACCTCGGGGTTACCGCTTTCCAGTGCCTGCATCCGGTTGTCGCGCAGCCGCCTGGACAGCGCCGGCTGAGTCAGCGAATAGGTGCCCGCGGAGCCGCAGCACAGGTGGCTGTCCGGCACGCCGGTGAGGCTGAAGCCCAGGCGCGTGAGCACGCTTTCCACAGCACCACCAAGCTTCAGCGCATGCTGCAAGGTGCAGGGGCAGTGGAAGGCCAGACGGCGATCGCCCTGCAGGTGCAGTTCTTCCAGCGGTTCGTCGCGCAGCACTTCGGAGAGGTCGCGGGACAGCTCGCTGATCCGCTTCGCCTTTGCGGCGTAGGCGGTGTCGCGTTCCAGCAGGTGGCCGTAGTCGCGGACGAAGGCGCCACAACCGCTGGCGGTCTGCACGATGGCTTCGGCGCCGGCTTCGATGGACGGCCACCAGGCGTCGATGTTGCGCCGGGCGCGGTCCAGCCCGTCGTCCTGGGCGTTCAGGTGATAGTCAACGGCGCCGCAGCAACCGGCATCCGCTGCCGGGATCACGCTGATACCCAGGCGATCCAGCACCCGCGCGGCGGCGGCATTGGTATTGGGGGAAAGTGCCGGTTGCACGCAACCTTCGAGCATCAGCATGCGCCGGGTGTGGCGTGGTTTCGGGCGCTCCACGGGCGGATGCGGATGGCGCGGCAGCTTGCTTTGCAGGCTTTCCGGCAACAATGGGTAGAAGGTCCGCCCGGCCTTGGCCAGCGCGCCGAACAGCGCGGCGTTCGGCACCACGGCGCGCAGGCCGCGACGCATCGCGCGCTCGCCGAAGGTTCGCGGCACCTGCTCCTCGACCACCGCGCGGCCGATGTCCAGCAGGTTGTGGTAATCCACGCCGGACGGGCAGGTGCTTTCGCAATTGCGGCAGCTCAGGCAGCGGTCCAGGTGTTCGCGGGTGCTGGCGCTGGGATCAACGCCTTCGAGCACCTGCTTGATCAGGTAGATGCGCCCGCGCGGGCCGTCCAGTTCGTCGCCCAGCAACTGGTAGGTCGGGCAGGTGGCGGTGCAGAAGCCGCAGTGCACGCAGGAGCGCAGGATACGCTCGGCTTCCTCGGCGCGCGGCAGGTGCCTGGCCTGTTCGCTCAGGTTGGTTTGCATCAGAGCTCCCTGTACATCCGGCCGGGGTTGAAGATGCCCTGTGGGTCGAGCTGCTGCTTGAGGTTGCGGTGATAGCGCAGCAGGGCGGCGGGCAGCGGGTGGAATACGCCGTCACCCGGTGCGTAGCAGGTGGCATGACCGCCGACTTCGGCGACGCTGTGGCGGATCAGCTCGGCGTCCGCGTCGGACTTCAGCCAGCGTTGCGCGCCGCCCCAGTCGATCAACTGTTCGCCCGGCAGGGACAGCGCCGGCGTTGCATTGGGCAGTGACAGCCGCCACAGCGTGCCAGGGCCGGCGAAGAAACTCAGGCGTTGCTCGCGCAGGTCCTGCCAGTAGCTGCTGTCGATCTCCTCGCCACCCAGGCGCAGGCGTGCGGAACACACGGAGCCTTCGCCGCCCTCCAGGCGTAAATACAGCGCCGTTCCGTCGTAGCAGGCGGCGGTGATCGGGATCGGTTGCGCGCCCCATTCCGCCAGTTCTCCCAGCGCCTGGTGAACGTCCATTCCCAGGCGCAGGCTGGCGCACATCCGGGGTTTGGGCAGCACCTTCATCGACACTTCGGTGATGAGCCCAAGGCAGCCGAAACTGCCGGCGAGCAAGCGGGAGAGGTCATAGCCGGCGACGTTCTTCATCACCTCGCCGCCAAAGCGCAGCAGCTTGCCGTGGCCGGTGATCACCCGCGTGCCCAGCACGTAGTCACGCACCGAGCCGGACCAGGGCCGGCGCGGGCCGGAGAGCCCGGCCGCGACCATGCCGCCGAAGGTCGCCGTGGAATAGTTTGGTGGCTCGCAGGGCAGCATCTGCCCGGCGGCCTCCAGCGCCGCTTCGATCTCCGCCAGCGGCGTGCCGGCGCGGGCGGTGAGCACCAGTTCGGTCGGGTCGTAGCTGACGATGCCGCAATGGGCGCGGGTATCCAGCTCCATGCCGTTCACCGGGCGGCCGAGGAAGGCCTTGCTGTCACCGCCGCGAAGGCGCAGCGGCGTTCGAGCGTGGAGCGCTTGGTTCACCTGTTCGAGCAGGTCGGCGCTGGCATCGGCCATCAGAAACGCTCCAGGTCGGGAAAGGGCAACTGGCCGTGGTGCACGTGCATGGCGCCGAATTCGGCGCAGCGGTGCAGGGTTGGGATGTTCTTGCCGGGGTTGAGCAGGCGGTCCGGGTCGAAGGCCGCCTTCACCGCATGGAACAGGGTCAGTTCGTCGCTGTTGAACTGCGCGCACATCTGGTTGATCTTCTCGCGCCCCACGCCGTGCTCGCCGGTGATGCTGCCGCCCACCGCCACGCAGAGTTCGAGGATCTTGCCGCCGATGGCCTCGGCGCGCTCCAGCTCGCCGGGCACGTTGGCGTCGAAGAGGATCAGCGGGTGCATGTTGCCGTCGCCGGCATGGAATACGTTGGCCACGCGCAGGCCGAACTCCTTTGATAGCTCGGCGATGCCATGCAGCACGCGCGGCAGCTCGCGGCGCGGGATGGTGCCGTCCATGCAGTAGTAGTCCGGGGAGATGCGCCCCACCGCCGGGAAGGCGTTCTTGCGCCCGGCCCAGAAGCGCACGCGCTCGGCCTCGTCGCAGGCCAGCCGCACATCGGTGGCGCCGGCCGCGCGCAGCACGCCGTCGACGTGTTGGCAGTCGTCCTGCACATCGGCTTCCACGCCGTCCAGTTCGCACAGCAGGATGGCCGCCGCGTCCACCGGGTAGCCTGCGTGGATGAAGTCCTCGGCGGCGCGGATCGACAGGTTGTCCATCATCTCCAGTCCGCCGGGGATGATGCCGGCGGCGATGATGTCGGCCACCGCGCGGCCGGCCTTTTCCACCGAATCGAAACTGGCCAGCAGCACCCGCGCGACCTGCGGCCGGGGCAGCAGCTTGACGGTGACCTCGGTGACGATGCCAAGCATGCCTTCGGAGCCGGTGAACAGGGCCAGCAGGTCGAAGCCGGGGCTGTCGAGGGCGTCGCTGCCCAACGTCAGGTGCTCGCCTTCGACGGTGAGGATGTCCACCTTCAGCAGGTTGTGCACGGTCAGGCCGTATTTGAGGCAATGCACGCCGCCGGCGTTCTCGGCGACGTTGCCGCCGATGGAACAGGCAATCTGCGACGATGGATCGGGCGCGTAGTAAAGCCCGTGCGGCGCGGCGGCCTGGGAGATCGCCAGGTTGCGCACGCCTGGCTGCACGCGGGCGAAGCGGCCGGCGGTGTTCACTTCGAGGATGCGGTTGAAGCGCGCCATGACCAGCAGGATGCCTTTCTCCAGCGGCAGCGCGCCGCCGGACAGGCCCGTGCCCGCGCCGCGCGCCACCACCGGCACCTGGCGCGCATGGCAGAGCTTGAGCAGCGCCTGCACCTGCTCGATACGCTCGGGTAGCGCCACCAGCATCGGTACGGTTCGGTAGGCGGAGAGACCGTCGCACTCGTAGGGCTTCAAGTCTTCGGCGCGGTGCAGCAGTTCGAGGTCGGGCAGTGTCGCGCGCAGCTCGGTCAGCAGGGCGGACTTGTCGACGGCAGGCAGCGCGCCGTCGACGCGCTCGTCGTAGAGGATATTCATGGGCCACGGTGCTCTGATCTTGTTATTGGACGAGCCCGTCAGGCGGGCTTCATGAGCCACAGCGCCGTGAACATGCGGCCGCCGCTTCGCGGGCGTCCATCGGCTTTCGTACTGGTCCTACCAGTTGTTGCGTGCCGCTGCGCTGGAAAGGCCCAGTCATGGCGGCTAGGGTTGATGGGCACGAGGCAGGTGGATACCTGCTGGTCCTACCAGTTGTGGAGCCGTTCGATGACCAGCATCCAGCAGGGCAAGCAGCGCGTCGCCGACCAGGTGGCGGAAAAGATCGAGCGCCTGATCGTCGACGGCGTGCTCAAGGTCGGCCAGGCGTTGCCGTCGGAGCGGCGCCTGGTGGAGAAGCTCGGCTGCTCGCGCTCGGCGTTGCGTGAAGGGCTGCGCGCGTTGCGCGGACGCGGCATCGTCGATACCGAGCAGGGGCGCGGATCGTTCGTTGCCGACCTGACCGGCGCCGACGACGTCTCGCCGCTGATGCACCTGTTCCGCTCGCAGCCGCGCACGCTCTACGACCTGCTGGAAGTGCGCGCTCTGCTGGAGGGCGAGTCCGCCCGGCTGGCCGCCCTGCGCGCCACGGAGGTCGATCTGTTGCTGATCGGCCGGCGCTTCGAGGAAATGCATGCGGCTTTCGACGAGCCGCAACCGCTGGACCCACGCGAACACGCCCGGCGCGACCATGCCTTTCACCAGGCGATCAGCGAGGCCTCGCACAACCCGGTTCTGGTGCACACGCTGCAATCGCTCAACGAACTGATGCTCAGCACCGTGTTCGCTTCGGTGAACAACCTCTACAACCGCCCGCCGCAGAAGCGCCAGATCGACCGCCAGCATGCGCGGCTGTATCGCGCCATCGTCGAGCGCCAGCCGGAACAGGCCCAGCGCGCCGCCCGCGAACATATCCACGGCGTGCGCGACAACCTGCGGGAGATCGAGCAGGAGGAGCAGCGGCTGGTGCGGGCGACCTTGCGACTCGAGGGTTGGAAATAGCGCCGGCAATGCCGGTACTTCCGCCTTGCGCGGAGCCTTTTTGTAGGAGCGAGCTTGCTCGCGAACGATGTTCCAGGCAGCTCCGACGCGAAACGGTTCGCGAGCAAGCTCGCTCCTACAGGTGAATCGGACGGATTACCTGTTCCCGGTCATGCGCCCTGCGGTTCTCGGCGAACGGTGCTCTCAGGCAGCTCCGGGGCCAGGCGGTTCGCGAGCAAGCTCGCTCCTACAGGTTCCGCGTCAGCGCCGCGCCTTGCGCTCGCGCATCTCCGCCAGCATGCGTTCGGCATTCGCCGCGCAACCCATGCCCTCGGGCTTGTTCTCGATACCCTCGATCACTTCGAGCAGGCGTAAACGGTTCTGCTGCAGCTGCCGCTCCATCGCCTCGATCTCCGCGACCTTGCGGCGCAGGCCGGCGACCAGTTCGCCGTGGCCGTTCTCGATGGGGTTGGAGTGCGGCAGCAGGCTGCGGATTTCCTCCAGGGTGAAACCGGTCTGCTGGGCGCTGCGGATGATTTCCAGCAGGTCGAGGGTTTCTGCCGGGTACTCGCGGTAGCCGTTGGCCAGGCGGCGGGCCGGGGCGATCAGCCCGCTGGCTTCGTAGAAGCGGATGCGCGAGGGGGCGAGGCCGCTGAGGCTGGCCAGTTCACCGATTTTCATGCTGGGCTCCGAAAGGGGCTTGACCTTGAAGTGAACTTTAAACTTAACCTCGCTGCCGTCACAACCCATCAGGACAACCTCGGAGCCTTGCCATGTCGCCCTTCCAGCCCCTGCGCCTGCCCAACGGCGGCGAAGTCCCCAACCGTATCGCCAAGGCCGCCATGGAGGAGAACATGGCCGACGCCGACCAATCGCCCTCGGCCGCGCTGCTGCGCCTTTACCAGGCTTGGGCGGACGGCGGCGTCGGCCTGATCCTCAGCGGCAACGTGATGATCGACGGCCGCGCCATGACCGGCCCCGGCGGTGTGGTGCTGGAAAACGATCGGCACCTGGAGCGCTTCCGCGAATGGGCACGCATCGGCCGTTCCCGCGGCGCGCAGTTCTGGCTGCAGCTGAACCACCCCGGTCGCCAGGTGCAGACCAACCTCGGCCAGGGCGCCATCGCGCCGTCGGTGGTGCCGCTGGAGATGGGCAAGTTCTCCAAGCTGTTCGCCGTCGCCCGCGAGATGACCGAGGCCGATATCGCCGAGGTGATCCGGCGCTTCGTCCGCGCTGCGCAGTTGTCCGAACAGGCCGGCTTCACCGGCGTGCAGATCCACGCCGCCCACGGTTATCTGCTCAGCCAATTCCTCTCACCGCTGGCGAACAAGCGCCAGGATCGCTGGGGCGGTTCGCTGGAAAACCGTGCGCGGTTGTTGCTCGAGGTCGTGCGTGCGGTGCGCGCCGAGGTGTCGCCGGAGTTCTGCGTGGGGGTGAAGATCAACTCCGCGGACTTCCAGCGCGGCGGCTTCGACGCCAGCGACGCGCGCCAGGTGATCGAGTGGCTGAACGACGAGAAGGTCGACCTGGTCGAGTTGTCCGGCGGCAGCTACGAGGCGCCGGCGATGCAGGGTGACGCCCGTGACGGTCGGACCCTGGCGCGGGAAGCCTACTTCCTCGAATTCGCCCGTGAGATGCGCGAGGCGGCGCGCATGCCGCTGATGGTCACCGGCGGTATTCGGCGCCTGCCGGTGGCGGAACAGGTGCTGGACAGCGGGCTGGACATGGTCGGCATCGGCACCGCCCTGGCGCTGGAGCCGCAGCTGGTGCTGCACTGGCAGCGCGGCAGCCAGACCCAGCCGCAGTTGCCGCCGATCCGCTGGCGCTCCAAACCGCTGGCGGCGCTGGCCTACATGGCGCTGGTCAAGTTGCAGTTGCACCGCATCGGCGCCCACCGTGCGCCCAACCCGCAGGCCTCGCCGTGGCGCACGTTGGTGATGGAGCAGTGGCGCACGCTGCGCCGGGCCAAGCAGCACCGCCGCTGGGCGGCGCGGCAACCTGGTTGATCGGAGCGTAGGGGCGGACTCCGTCCGCGATGTCTGATCGTCCGCTCTGAGGATGATCCTGGCGATGGGATCAGCCGATCGCGGACGGAGTCCGCTCCTACAAATTCCTGGGCCTCTCCCTCAAGGGGAGGGCTGGGCGGGCCTGGCGCCGATCAAGCCTGCTGCCGAGTCGCCGCCAGGACGATCTCGCGGATGCACACGCCCTGCGGCTGGTTGTAGGCGTAGCCGATGGCGTTGGCCACGTCCTCGGCGCTGAGCACCTTGCCGCCCATCTCGCGTTTCCAGTCCTGGTAGCCGCTCTTGATCGCCTCGTCGGTGGTGTGGCTGAGCAGTTCGGTTTCCACTGCGCCGGGGGCGATGGTCACCACGCGGACGTTGTGCGCCGCCACTTCCTCGCGCAGGTTTTCGGAGATCGCATGCACGGCGAACTTGGTGCCGACATAGGCGACGTGGTTGGGGAAGGTCTTGCGCCCGGCCACCGAGCTGACATTGATCACGCTGCCCTGGTTGCGCTCGACCATGCCCTTGAGCACGGCGTGCACGCCATTGAGCAGGCCCTTCACATTGACGTCGAGCATGCGCTCCCACTCGGCCGGGTCCTGCTCGACCATGTTGCCCAGCAGCATCACGCCGGCGTTGTTCACCAGCGCATCGGCCGGGCCGAAGCGCTTCTCGGCTTCCGCCACGGCGGCCAGCAGGGCTTCGCGGTTGGTCACATCGACGGCACGGCACAGCGCGTTCGGCAGCTTGAGTGCTTCCAGGCGCTCGATGCGCCGGGCGAGCAGCAGCAGCGGGTGACCTTGCTGGGAAAAGAGGCGGGCGGTGGCTTCGCCGATGCCGGAACTGGCGCCGGTGACGATGATCAGGGGCTTGCTCATGGTGGTTCTCCTGCAATCGAAAATCTGGATGCCTGGACGATGCAGTGAAGTATATTTAGCGCTTACCTGCCTGAAAAATGGCTTATTCCTGTGCCTGGTATCGGGAATTCCTATGGATATTCGACAGCTCGCCGCCTTCGTCGCCGTTTTCGAAGAGCGCAACATCACCGCTGCCGCGCAGCGCCTGTTCGTCAGCCAACCCACGTTGTCCGCCACTGTGCGCCAGTTGGAGGAGAGCCTGGGCACCGAGCTGTTCGTGCGCCAACCGCGCGGCGTGGATGTCAGCGAAGCGGCGCGCACTCTGTACCCGCGAGCCCGTGCCCTGCTGGCCGAGGCGGAGGGATTGCGCAAGCTGTTCCGCCAGTCGTCGGAGCGGCAGCCGCTGCATCTGGGCGTGGAAGGGGACATCAGCGCCGAGCAGATCGAGCGCTTCGTCGGCCTGGCCCGGCAGGCGATCCCCAACCTGCAACTGCACCTGGAGGAAGGCTGTGTGGGGGAGGCGCGGCTGGCAGCGGAGGAGTTCTGTTGCGAGGACGAACTGTTCGTTCCGGTGTGGGACGATCCCTACGTATTGGCGCTGCCGCCCGGCGCCGAGACTGTGCCAGTCGACGCGTGGATCACCTGTCCGTCGCACCCGTCGCACCAGCGTTTGATGACTGCCTACGGCAGCGCACCCGTGGTCGCGCAGGCCAGCACCCTGAATCTTGCCCTGCGGCTGGTCAGTGCCGGCCTGGGCTCGGCTATCCTTCCTGCCTCGTTGCTGGGCGGCGCCCCGGCCGTGCGCAGCGGAACCTTGAACCTGCCGCTACCCGTGCGCCGCATCGGCCTTTGCCACGCCGCCCAGGCGCTGGAGCAGCCGGCGGTGCGCGCGCTCTACGACTTCCTGCGCGCCCGCGAGGCGGCCTGATTCAGGCCGGCGCCTTCTGCGCGGCGGGCGCGCGCAAGGACAGCAGCAGGACCAACGACGCCGCAAGAATCTGCAGGCTGGCGTAGCCGTTGGTGGTGGCGACCAGTCCATAACGCTGGATCGCCAGCCCGGCGAGGATCGCCGGCACGCTGAAGGCCAGGTAGCTGAGCACGTAGAAACTCGCCATCAGTGCACCGCGCTCGTGGGCGTGGGCCAGCGGCACCACCGAGCGCAATGCGCCGAGGAAGGCGCCGCCAAAGCCAAGGCCCGCCACCGCAGTGCCGAGGAAGAACAGCCAGAGGTTGGAGGAGTCCACGCCGAGCAGGGTAATCAGCAGGCCAATGATCAGCGCCAGTCCGCCGCGGCGCAGGATGACCGCTGCCGGCCGGTTGCGCAGCGCGACGATCGCCACGGCGCCGCAGAAGCACAGCAGCGACACCAGCCCACCGCCGATCATCGGCACCTGCAGACTGGTCACCTGGCGCGCCAGGGTCGGGCCCAGCGACAGGTAGAAACCGCCCAGCGCCCAGAGGCTGGCGTTCAGCGGCGCCACGCTCCAGAACGCCCGGCGCGCCTGCGGGGGAATGCGGATGCGCGGCTTCAGCGAGGCCCAGGCGCCGGGCTGCGGGCTGACGCTTTCCGGCAACCAGCGCAGCAGCATCAGTGCCAGCGCGAACACCGCCAGCAACCAGACATAGACGCGGTGCAGCGGGTCGCCGCCGAACTGCACCAGTGCGCTGCTGCCCAGTGCGCCCAGCGCCATGCCAAGCATGGGCGCGACGCTGTTGATCAACGGGCCGCGCTCGCGGTCGATGTCGAGCATGGCGGCGCCCACTACAGCGGTCGCGATGCCGGTGGCGAAGCCTTGCAGCAGGCGCGCGGCGATCAGCAGTTCCACCGAGTTGGCGTAGAGGAACACGCTCATCGCCAGCAACTCGATGATCAGCGCCGCACGGATCAGCGGGCGGCGGCCGAGGTAGTCCGACAGCGAACCGAACACCAGCAGCGCCAGCATCAGCCCGCCGGCGTAGATGCTGAATGCCAGCGTCAGCAGGGCGGGGGAGAACTGCCAGGACTCGCGGTACAGCGCATAGAGCGGCGTGGGCGCGGCAGCGGCGGCGAGGAAGGCCATGAGGATCGCGGTCAGCAGCAGAGCCGGGAAAAAGCCGGGCACGCTTTTAGGTAATGTCTGTGCCATGATTCAGCTCGCAAAGGCTAAGATTTTGCTTTTGCGAGATGCTGGACCCGTTTTCGGATAAAAGCAAATTCTTTGCGTTAAGGTGCTTATGGCAATCAATCAGGGTGTTCGTCCGGGCGGCCGCAGCGCGCGGGTGCAGGCGTCGGTGCACAAGGCTGTCCAGGAGTTGCTGGAAGAGCGCGACCGCGCGGAACTGACCGTGCCGCTGATCGCGGCGCGCGCCGGTGTCACGCCCTCGACCATCTACCGGCGCTGGGGCGACCTCAGCGAGTTGCTCGGCGATGTCGCGCTGGAGCGCATCCGCCCGGATGCCGAGCCGGCCGATACCGGCAGCCTGCGCGGCGACCTGCTGGCCTGGGGCGAGCAGTACATGGAGGAGACCGCCTCGGTGCCCGGCCGCGCGGTAGTGCTCGACCTGCTGGCCGCTGGCGGCGGCTGCTCCGGGCGCTGCATGGCGATTGCCTGCGGCCAGTTCGACATCATCCTGCTGCGGGCCAAGGGGCGCGGCGAGAAGCTGCCGGAGGTCGACCGCATCGTCGACCGGCTGATGGCGCCGCTGGTGTACCGCATCCTGTTTTCCGGCGAGGAGCTGGATACGGGCTATGTCGAGCGGTTGGTCGATCTGACGCTGGAAGGGCTCTGAGCGCCACGCTTGGATTCCCTGTAGGACCGAGGGGGGCGCCTAGCTCTTGCTCGCGAACCGACCCGCACTGGAGTCGCCGGAAAATTCGTTCGCGAGCAAGCTCGCTCCTACAGGTGTTTCTGCTGAACCGCTTTGGCCCAGGCGCGCAGAGCCGAGCAGGCTGCGGCGACGACCTCTTCATCCGTTCGCCCCGCGAATACGCGCTCCAGTGCATCTGCGGCGATCAACCCGGCGATCGTGGGCGTGCCCACTGCTTCAGTGAGATCGAGCCATTCGCCGAAGCTGGCTGGCGTGTCGTACCAGCGCAGATACCCCGACGGCGACACCGGCCACCAGCGCTCCTCGAATTGCAGCACGACCTTCTCCAGCTGCCCCATCCCCAGGTGCTCCAGCGCATCCTGCTGCGCTGGCGGCAAAGGCGGATTGAAGCGAATATCGCGCAGCACGCCGATGGGCACGGTACAGATGCAGAAGTCCCAGCTTTCGTCGCCTGCCCGCACTTTTGCCCCCGACCAGTCGATGTCTGCCACTGGCTGGTTCAGGCGGATATCTAGCCCTTGGGCGAGGTACGCGACAAGCTGTGAATAGCCTTGCGGCAGGAAGCGGTCGCCGGCGCCGACACCTTCCTCGTCCAGCGCATCCACCGACAGTGATTCCAGGGGCAGGCAGGC
This sequence comes from Pseudomonas multiresinivorans, assembly GCF_012971725.1. Taxonomy (NCBI): domain Bacteria; kingdom Pseudomonadati; phylum Pseudomonadota; class Gammaproteobacteria; order Pseudomonadales; family Pseudomonadaceae; genus Pseudomonas; species Pseudomonas multiresinivorans. Next base: position 5,228,233 of record NZ_CP048833.1, on the reverse strand, counting down.
TTCCAGGATCAGGTTGGCGTCCAGGGCGAAGCGGGTGGCGCGACGGGTTTCTTCGTCGCGATCCTGCAGATAGCGCGTGACGCCTTCCGCCAGCGGCAACTGGCGGTCGATCCCGGCGCGCAGGGCTTCCCAGGCGGCATCGATGTCCGGCACCGGGCCGTCGGCCGCAGCGGCCAGGGGGTGGCTGAAATCGGTTGCCTGCAACGGCAGGCCCAGTTGCTGTGCGTGCGCGGCGAGTGCGTTGTCGTCGAACTGCTGCAACCAGGCGGCGCCTTCGTCTGCCTTTATCGAACCGAGCGAAATACTGTGCACGCGGCCGCCGAGACGACCACGGGCTTCCAGCACCACGCACTCGATAGCGGCCTCCCGGAGGCGGCGTGCTGCAGCAAGTCCGGCGAAACCTGCGCCAATTACCAGTACCCGGCGAGCGCCGCTTTCGATGGCCGCTTCGGCGGCGCGCAGGCCATCGTCCCAGGCGCCGTGGGTCATGGCGGGAGCAACGGGATTGCAGGCTTCGCCGGCCAGCACCAGCTTGCCGCCCAGGACCTCACCCAGCCGGCGCCGATGCTCCGGCGTGCCGCCGGGCAGCAGGGTGCTGTAGGCGCCGCGGCTGAATGGGTCGTCGCTCCAGTGGGTGACGTGGAAGGCAGTGGGGCGGTGGCGAAGGCTATCCATGGCGGGCTCGCTCGGTGAAGGAGCGACGACCTTAGCGGGGGTGGGTTCGCCGGCACAAGGTCGCGGGTGGGCGCGTTGTGTAGGAGCGAGCTTGCTTGCGAAGGGAGTCGGCCGGCGGCCCCAGGGTTGGGCGGTTCGCGAGCAAGCTCGCTCCTACAAAATCAAGAGCCCCCTCACCCGAACCTCTCCCTGGGGGAGAGGGGATCGTTCGGTGCAGGATGAAACTTCGGCGTCAGCCGGCACGGACGGCTCCCTCTCCCTCCGGGAGAGGGCTGGGGTGAGGGGATTTCAGTGGCGCAAATTGACCGAAGAAGACAGTTGCTCCTACAGGCCCAGGCCCAGCCCCAGGCTCAGGCGCGGCTCAGGCGAATCACCGTGCGTGCGACGGAAACCCCGGTAAATAGCACTACGAACAGCCGCAGCGTCTGCATCGCCAGCACCAGGCCGACGTCGGAATGGGTGTCCACCGCGATGATCGCCATGGCATCCAGGCCGCCGGGGCTGGTGGCGAGGTAGAGGGAGAGGAAATCCATCCCGGTGATGGCCGCCAACGCCCAGGCGAACAGCGCGCAGCTGGCGATCAGCGCCAGTGCGCTGACCAGCATGGCCGGCAGGTGGCGCCCGACGTAGGCGAGGCTTTCGCGGTCGAAGCGCAGGCCGATGTAGCAGCCGATCACGCCGTAGGCGCTGGCCAGCAACCAGTGCGGCAGGGTGATGTGCAGCACGCCGGTGAGCTGAAGAATCGCTCCGGCCACCAGCGGCACCAGCAGCGGACCGGCCGGCAGCTTCGCGCCGGCAGTGGTGCAGACGAAGATCAGCAGCAGGCAGTTGATCAGGTCGGGCAGGGTGGCGGTGTCGATGATCGGCGTGCTGTGCGCCACTGAACCGCCGCCCTCGATGCCGAGGAAGCGCCCGACCAGGGCACCGGCCATGACCACGCAGACCACCCGCACGTACTGCATGGTGGCGACCACGCGCGGGTCGGCGCCGTTGGCTTCGGCCATCGACACCATGGCCGCCGCGCCGCCCGGCGCGGTGCCCCAGGCGGCCGTGCTGCCGGGGATGCCGCCGAAACGCACCATGGCATAGCTGACGGCAGCGGACAGCAGCACGGTGAGCAGCGTGGCGCTGAGCATCAGCGGCCAGGAGTCGACCATCGCCTGCAGCACCGACCAGCTCATGGCGTGGGCGACCAGCAGGCCGATGCAGCCCTGGCTGAGGCGGAAGGCACTGCGCGGCAGGCGGATTTCCGCGCCGCTGACGCCGAAGGCGATCGCCACCAGCATGGGCCCGAGGAACAGCGCGGCAGGGATGCCGAGCCAGGTCAGCAGCTGCCCGGCGCCTGCGGCCCCGAGCGCCAGGGTCAGCCATTGCAGACTGACGGGGATACGGGCGACGAAGAGGGCGGGGCGACTGGACACGGACGGCTCCGGACGGGGAAGACGGAGAAATTATCGGTAGCCGGATCGATCAAGTCTATTTTCTAATAGTCATGAATCCATTCCTGAAATTTATCGGTTGGCCGCCATGGACCTGCGTGATCTCGCCTACTTCGAAACCATCGCCGAACTTGGCCACCTGGGGCGCGCGGCCGAGCGCCTAGGGCGCAGCCAGCCGGCGCTGACCAAGAGCATCCAGCGCCTGGAGGAATCCCTTGGCGCGCGCTTGTTCCAGCGCGATGGCCGACGGATTCGCCTGACGCCGGCCGGCGAACTGATGCTCCAGCGCGCCCGGCAACTTCGTCAGGACATCGAGGAAACTCGCCGCGAGGTGCGCGATTTCGCCAGTGGTGTCGTAGGCAATATCCGCCTGGGCTGCGCGGCGACCATGGCCGAGTACCTGTTGCCGCGCCTCACCGAGGACCTTCTGGCCCGTGCGCCGGAGGTCACCATGAGCCTGGTGCTGGGCCAGGACGACGTGCTGCGCGAAGCGTTGCGCAGCGGGCGGCTGGACATGGCGATCTGCTCGCGGATCGTCGATGACCCGCAACTGAGCAGCGAGCCATTACTGCAGGATCAGGTGGTAGTGGTCGCCAGCCGCGACCATCCGATCTTCGACGCACCCGTAGCCATGGCCGACCTGTGCCGCTATCGCTGGGTACTGCCGGCGACCGGGGTGTCGTCGCGGCGCTGGATGGACGCCACCTTCCAGGCCCACCAACTGCCTATGCCGCAGGTGCAGATCGAGACCAATGCGATTCCCATGCTGCCCAACCTGATCGCCCGTACCCGCCTGCTCAGCTTCATCGCCCGCGAGGCGCTCGCCGGCGGGCACGGCATGGACCAGTTGCGCGAGGTGCAGTTGGCCGAGACCACGCTGACACGGACCATAGGGCTGGCCGTGCGCGAGGGCGCCTACCTGTCACCGGCTGCACAGTTGCTGCGGGGGATGTTGCGCGAGCATGCAGGGCGGTTCGGCGCGGAGCTCTGACGGCGCGTGGGCACAGAACCCCTAGGGCGAATAACGCCTTGGCGTTATCCGCCGTGAGTTTTCGGCGGATAACCTGTTCCAGGTTATGCGCCCTACGCTGCTGGGGGAGCATCCAGGGCGGTTCGCAGCGGAGTTGTAGCGGCGTGCGGGCACAGAACCCGTAGGGCGAATAACGCCCTGGCGTTATCCGCCGCGAGTTACTGGCGGATAACCGGTTCCAGGTGATGTGCCTTACGCCGCTGGGAGAAGCGCGGAGCGCAGTTGCAAGAGACCGGGCCCGTCCTCTCCGTCATTGCTCGAAGCTGCAGCCGACGCGTCCCAGCCCCTCGATTTCCAGCTCGAATAGATCCCCCGGCGCAACCGGCGACATCGGCGCCAGGGCTCCGCACAGCAGGACGTCTCCCGCCTTGAGCGGCGCGTCCAGGCGTGCCATGCGTCGCGCCAGCCAGAGGCCGATGTCGAGCATCGCCCCGAGGGTCGTCCGGGTCGGCGGGAAGGCCGGCACGCCGTTGCGGAGCAGTTGCACTGCCAGCGCGGCGTCTTCCAGTCTTTCCAGCGCCACCGGTTGGTCGCCGGTCAGGTAGAGGCCCGCGCAGAGGTTATCGGCCACCGAGTCGAGCAGGCCGATCTGCCAGTTGGCCACGGCGGTGTCGTTGATCTCGATGGCCGGGACCGCACCTTCGATGCAGGCGCGAAAAGTGGCCAGATCGAGCTCTCCCGTCGGCAGGTCGCGGCCGATGAGCAGGGCGACTTCCGCCTCGATTCGCGGTTGCAGCAGGCGTTCGCGGGCGATAAGCGCGCCGGATCGACAGCGCAGGCTGGCGAGCAAGCGGCCATGAATCGGTTCGCCGACCTTGAGCGCCGCCTGCATCGCCGGCGAGATCAGCCCGGCCTTGGCGCCCGCCAGGCGTTCGCCACCAGCCAGCGCGAGGTCGATGCCCAGCGCCTGCACGCGATAGGCGTCGTCCAGCCCGGTGAGCTCATAGTGTGCCGCCGGCGCGGCGATGGGCGTTCGGCTGGCCCGCGCCTCGGCCAGGGCGTGGGCGGCGGAGTGGAGATTGTCGGTCGTCATTGTCGGGCTCCTCAGCGGCTCGGCACTTCGCCCACCACGGTGGTGCGGTACATCTCCCGGCGCATGCCGTGGTAGTCCGACACCGGGTAGTGCCAGGTGCTGCGGTTGTCCCAGATCGCCAGGGTGCCGGCGGTCCAGCGCATGCGGCAGGTGAAGGCCGGCTGGGTGGCGATGCCGAACAGGTAGTCCAGCAGCGGCTGCGACTCGGCCGGGCGCATGCCCTTGATGCCGCTGGTGTAGGCCGGGTTGATGTAGAGGACCTTCTTGCCGGTCTCCGGGTGTTTGATCACCAGCGGGTGCGAGCGCACTTCGCCATCGTGGTTGCCGTAGCGCACCGCCATGTTCTCCATCAGGTCGTTGTGCTTGGCTTCCGCGCCGTAGGCGCGCTCCGGGCTATGGATGGCGTCGAGGGTTTCCAGCTGTGCACGAAGCTTCGGCGACAGCCATTCGTAGGCCAGCGCCAGGTTGGCATAGAGGGTGTCGCCGCCGAAAGGCGGGATGTCGTGGCCGTAGAGCAGGGTGAAAGCCGGCGGGCGCTCCTGAAACGACCAGTCGCTGTGCCAGGCGCCGCCGAACACCACCGGGGTCTTTTCGTTGGCTTCCTTCACCACCCGCACCACGTGCGGATGATCGTCCATGCCGACCACGTAGGGTTCGCGGCCGAATTCACCGAAGCGCAGGGTCACGGCTTCGAGGTTTTCCACGCTCAGGTCCTGCCCGCGGATGAACAGCACCTTGTGCGCCAGCAGTGCCTGGCGCAGCTCGGCGTAGCCGTCGTCGCCCAGGGTGGTCAGATCAAGGTCGCTGACGTCCGCACCGATGGCGCCGGTGGCCGGGACGATGCGGAAGTGCTTGTACTCGGCGGCGCGATTCTGGCTCGGCAACGCGTAGAAGAACTCGAACATGGGGAAGCCTCTTGTGAGTGTTATTGGCACCTCAAGCATGGTCAGCGCCGTCACTTTCTTCCATGATCAAGTCCGCCAAAAATTGACTTTTCCCGCCATGCAGCGGCCAACAAGGAATTCGTGATGGACTGGCGCCAGACCCGCGAAATCACCGGAGTGCAGTACCTGCTCGATAGCGCCCGCGACGAAGGCATCGACGCCGACGATTGCCTGGTGGGCAGCGCCATCTCGCCCGCCGACCTGCAGGCGCGCGCCGGGCGCATCCAGGCGTGGCAGGAGCTGGCGGTGATCCGCAACCTGTTGCAGCGCAGGGACAGGCCGGGCCTGGGTTTGGCCACCGGGCGGCGCTATCACCTGACGTCGCTGGGGCTGCTGGGTTTCACCATGCTCGCCAGCCGCACCCTGCAGGAAGCCTTCGAAACCTTCGGCCGTTACCAGAGCCTGGCCCTGACCCTTTGCCCCGTGAGCAGCGAGGCGGAGGCGCGCGGGGTGTGGCTGGTGTACGACGACCGCGTACTGCCCGAGGATGCCCGTGCCTTCGTGGTGGAGCGCGGCATCGCCGGTTGCTGGCAACTGTCCGGCGAATTGCTGCAGCGGCCGCTGCAGCCCCTGGCCATCGAACTGCGCTGCCCGGCGCCAGCCGATGCCAGCGTGTTCCGCGACATCTTCGGCATCGAGCCGCTGTTCGAGGCGCCACGCAACGCCATGCTCTTTGCCCTGGAAGACCTGCAGGCGCCGTTGCCGCAAGCGCAGATCAGCGCGCGGGACAGCGGCGAGCAGCTCTGCGAGCGCCTCTGTGGAGAGTTGGCGCTGACCCTGGCTGCCACGCCTACCGCGCGGCAGGTCCAGCAATTGTTGTTGCGTGATTCCGCCAGCCTGCTCGGCGCTGCCGCAGTGGCCGAGCGACTGGGTCTTTCCGAGCGCACGCTGCAACGGCGCCTGGCGCAGGAGGGGCAGAGCTTGCAGGGGCTGAATGACGGCATCAAACGGCGTCTGGCCGAGCGCCTGCTATGCGAATCGCGGATGGATCTGCATGGCATCGCGCAGTGCTTGGGCTATGCCGAGGCGGCGAGTTTCTCCCGCGCTTTCCAGCGCTGGACGGGGCAGTCGCCCGGTCGTTGGAAGCGTCAGTCCGGAACCCTCCCGGCGCCCTGAAGTCGAACCGCCCGCGACGCCTCTGGAACGGTCGAAAGTCGCGAGATAGAGCCTTTTCGTGTGGCCGATTGCCATCGGCCACGGGTTAATTTCGCGCGCGGCCCATCCGTTCCCCTGAAGAGGCGCGTCGCTTTTTCGCGAGGCCCCCGACAAGAAAAAGGAGAACCCATGTCCTCAGCAACCTGCCTGCGCGCGTGCCTCGGAAGGCGCGGCGCGATGACCTTCAGCGCACTGCATTGGCCGGCGTGAGCCGCCCTCCAACCCTTGCACCGGCACCGCGCGAGCGGCGCGGCCGCGTGCCCCTGGCCGGGCATCCGGCCGTCATCCGAGCATTGAGGGAATCAATGAGCAAGACCTTCCGACTGGCCGCCGTGGCCGGCAGCCTGCTGGCTTCCGGACTGCCCGCGCTGGCCTATGGCGCCGAACTCGAGGCGCAGATCCGCTGGACCCGCTACGGCATCCCGCACATCCAGGCCAGGGACGAACTGGGCCTGGGCTACGGCATCGGCTACGCCTATGCCCGCGACAACGCCTGCCTGCTGGCCGAGGAAGTCCTCACCGCGCGGGGCGAACGCTCGCGCTACTTCGGCGTGGACGGCAAGTCCTCCGCCGGCGTCGGCAACCTGCCCTCCGACTTCTTCTACACCTGGCTCAACGACAACGAATCCCTGCGTCGCCTGCGCAGCGCCCAGCCGCAGCCGATCCGTGATCTGCTCGATGGCTACGCGGCCGGCTACAACCGCTGGCTTTGGGATACCCAGGCGGCCGGCACGCAGTGCGCGGGCAAGGCCTGGCTGCGCCCGCTGGAGGCTGACGACCTGCTGCGCCTGACCCGCCGGCTGCTGGTGCAATCCGGTGCCGGGCAGTTCGCCGAGGCGATGATGGCAGCGACGCCGCCGGGCCAGGCGACGTCCTCCATCGTCAGCGACGGCGAGGTGCTGGCGGCGATGGATCGCCGCGAGAACTTCCACCAGAACCACGGCAGCAACGCCGTCGCCGTGGGCAGCGAGCGTTCTGCGGACGGCAACGGCCTGCTGCTGGCCAACCCGCATTTCCCCTGGTTCGGCGCGCTGCGCTTCTACCAGATGCACCTGACCATTCCCGGCCAGCTCGATGTGATGGGCGCTTCGCTGCCGGGCATGCCGCTGGTGAACATCGGCTTCAGCAAGGACCTCGCCTGGAGCCACACGGTGGACACCTCCAGCCACTTCACCTTGTATCGACTGGACCTCGACCCGCAGGACCCGCACAGCTACCTCGTCGATGGCCAGTCGCGGCCGTTGAAGGAAATCACCCTGCGCGTTCGCGTGCTGGAGCCCAATGGCCGAGTGGGTACGCGTAGTCATACGCTGTACGAGTCCGAGTACGGCCCGCTGCTCAGCGTGCCCGGCAAATTCCCCTGGAACGCCAACGAAGCCTTCGCGGTGCGCGACGCCAACCTGGGCAACGACCGCGTGCTGCAGCAGTGGTACGCCATCGATCACGCGCGCAGCCTGGATGAGCTGCGCGATAGCGTCGAGCGCGTGCAGGGCATTCCGTGGGTCAACACCCTGGCCACTGACGCAGAAGGCAAGGTGCTCTACCTCAATCAATCGGTGGTGCCTTACCTGAGCCAGCAGCAATTGGCCGACTGCGCGATCCCCGAGTTCCAGAAGCAGGGCCTGCCGGTGCTGCAGGGCGGACGCCGCGCCTGCAACTGGTCCAGCGCACCGGGGGCGCGCCACGCCGGCCTTACGCCGCCGGAGCAGATGCCGGCGCTGGAGCGCCAGGACTTCGTGCAGAACTCCAACGACAGCGCCTGGCTGAGCAACCCGGCGCAGCCGCTGACCGGCTTCTCGCCGCTGGTGAGCCGCGATTCGATTCCGGTCAGTGCCCGTGCACGTTTCGCCCTGGAGCGCCTGAAGGGCGACGGCAAGATCGGTCCGGACGATCTGCAGAAGATGGTCACCGACAACCGCGTCTACGTGGCCGACATGCTCCTCGACGACCTGCTGCAACTCTGCAAGCCGGCCCCGGCGGGCGCGGAGGCGGCCTGCGCCGCGCTGGGCTCTTGGGACCGCCACGTCAACCTCGACAGCAATCCCGGCTTCGCCTACTTCCAGGCCTTCGTCGCGCGCTTCCTGAAGATCGACGGCGGCTGGCGCCTGCCCTTCGATCCCAAGCTGCCGCTGGCCACGCCCTCGGGAATCGCCCTGGACAAACCGGAGGTCCGTGAGCAGGCGCAGCAGGCCCTGGTAGCCGCCGGGCAGGAGATCGACGCCCGCAAGATCCAGGCGGATGAGAAGTGGGGAGAGCTGCAACTGACCGGCGACCAGGCCAATCCCCAGGGCATTCCCGGTGGCACCGGCAACGAGGGCGTGTACAACGCCATCACTTCGCAGTGGCAGGGCGACCATTACCGTGTGCTCAGCGGCAGCAGCTATATCCAGCTGGTCGACTTCACCGCCGACGGGCCGAAGGCGCGCGGGCTGCTGGCGTTCTCGCAGTCCAGCGAACCCGGCTCGCCGCACCATCGGGACCAGACGGAGCTGTTCGCCCGGCAGCAATGGCCGGAGCTGCCGTTTACCGACGAGCAGATCAAGGCCGATCCGGAGCTGAAGGTGATGGAGTTGCGCGAGCGGTGAGCTGAGCTCACGGATCTTGTAGGAGCGAGCTTGCTCGCGAACGGTGCTCTCCGGCAGCTCGGAGCTGTGCGGTTCGCGAGCAAGCTCGCTCCTACAGGCCGATCACTGGCACGGCGACCGCTGTCACCAGCCTGACACCGTCGGGGCCTAGTCTGGCGGCAAAGCCCCGACGCGTAGGCCGCCGCCATGCCCCTGACCAATGAATCCGTGATCCGCCGCATCCACCGCGAACTGCTCGACCACAGCGACGAAGAGCTGGAGCTGGAACTGCTGGAAGACGTGCGCAACCTCGACGAGCTGTTCGACGAGCACGCTGACGTCGACGAGGAGAAGCTCGCCCGCCGTCGCTACTTCAGCGAACTGTTCCGCCTGCAGGGCGAGCTGGTGAAACTGCAGAGCTGGGTGGTGAAGACCGGCCACAAGGTGGTGATTCTTTTCGAGGGCCGTGACGCGGCGGGCAAGGGCGGCGTGATCAAGCGCATCACCCAACGCCTCAATCCGCGCGTGTGCCGGGTCGCCGCGCTGCCCGCGCCGAACGACCGCGAGCAGACCCAGTGGTACTTCCAGCGCTACGTCTCGCACCTGCCGGCGGCGGGGGAGATCGTCCTGTTCGACCGCAGCTGGTACAACCGCGCCGGAGTCGAGCGGGTCATGGGGTTCTGCAACGACGAGCAGTACGAGGAGTTCTTCCGCAGCGTGCCGGAGTTCGAGCGCATGCTGGCGCGCTCGGGCATCCAGCTGATCAAGTACTGGTTCTCCATCTCCGACGACGAACAGCACCTGCGCTTCCTCAGCCGCATCCACGACCCGCTCAAGCAGTGGAAGCTCAGCCCCATGGATCTGGAGTCGCGCCGGCGTTGGGAGGCCTACACCAAGGCCAAGGAAATCATGCTGGACCGCACCCATATTGCCGAGGCGCCCTGGTGGGTGGTGCAGGCCGACGACAAGAAGCGCGCGCGGCTGAACTGCATCAGCCACCTGTTGAAGCTGATCCCCTATGAGGACGTGGAGCATCCGTCGGTGATCCTGCCCGCGCGGCAGCGCAACGAGGATTACTCGCGCACGCCGACCCCACGGGAAATCGTGGTGCCGGAGGTTTACTGAGACTGGTTGGGCAGAGCTTTTCGTAGGAGCGAGCTTGCTCGCGAACCCGGCCGATTGCTGCGGTGTCAGGCGGTTCGCGAGCAAGCTCGCTCCTACAGCGTCCGGTGCCTGGCATTGAGACATGACCTGTAACATTCCCCGCCGATCATGACCGGGACATCCCCCCACCGGGTTCCCAGCATGACCACCGATACCCTGGCCGTTCCCGTCGCCGAAGAACGGCCCCATCTGGAACGCAAGCCCGGCCGCATTACCGTCTTCATCTTCTTCGCAGTGCTTGCCGTCGGCCTGCTGTTCTCGGCCTGGAGCCTGGTTCGTGACGTCGACGACGTCACCACTGCGGTCACCACCTGGACGCCGTTCCTGCTGCTCGGGGTCGCCCTGTTCATCGCCCTGGGCTTCGAGTTCGTCAACGGCTTCCACGACACCGCCAACGCAGTGGCCACCGTCATCTATACGCACTCGCTGCCGCCGCACTTCGCGGTGGTCTGGTCGGGCTGCTTCAACTTCCTGGGCGTGCTGCTCTCCAGCGGCGCGGTGGCCTTCGGCATCATCGCCCTGCTGCCGGTGGAGCTGATTCTGCAGGTCGGTTCTTCGGCCGGTTTCGCCATGGTCTTCGCCCTGCTGATTGCGGCCATACTGTGGAACCTCGGCACCTGGTGGCTGGGCTTGCCGGCGTCGTCCTCGCACACGCTGATTGGCTCGATCATCGGCGTGGGCATCGCCAATGCGCTGATGCACGGCCGCGATGGCACCAGTGGCGTCGACTGGGCGCAGGCGACCAAGGTCGGCTACTCGCTGCTGCTCTCGCCGCTGATCGGTTTCGTCTGCGCCGCGCTCCTGCTGCTGGCGCTGCGCCTGCTGGTGAGGAACCGCGCGCTGTACAAGGCGCCCAAGGGCAAGACGCCGCCGCCGTGGTGGATTCGTGGTCTGCTGATTCTCACCTGCACCGGCGTGTCCTTCGCCCACGGCTCCAACGACGGGCAGAAGGGCATGGGCCTGATCATGCTGATCCTGGTCGGCACTCTGCCGATGGCCTACGCGCTGAACCGCACCATGCCGGCGGACCAGACCGTACAGTTCGTCGCCATCGCCGAAGTCACCCAGCAGGCGCTGGTCCGCGCCGCGCCGCAGCCGGCCCCGGCCGACCCGCGCGCGGTGCTCTCGGAATACGTGCGGACCAAGGAAGCCAAGCCGGAACTGATCCCGGCGTTGGCGGCGCTGACCGGCGCCATCGGCGCGGAAGTGAAGGGCTACGGCAGCCTCGCTCGCGTGCCGGCCGAAGCCATGGGCAACGTGCGCAACGACATGTACCTGACCAGCGAAGCGATCCGCCTGATGGACAAGGACAAGGTCGGCAACTTCGACGCGGACACCACCAGCAAGCTGGCCGCGTTCAAGGGCAAGATCGACGAATCGACCCGCTTCATCCCGCTGTGGGTGAAGGTCGCCGTGGCCATCGCCCTCGGCCTGGGCACCATGGTCGGCTGGAAGCGCATCGTCGTGACCGTAGGCGAGAAGATCGGCAAGACCCACCTGACCTACGCCCAGGGCGCCTCGGCGGAGCTGGTGGCGATGATGACCATCGGCGCGGCGGACATGTACGGGTTGCCGGTATCGACGACCCACGTGCTGTCTTCCGGCGTCGCCGGCACCATGGCCGCCAACGGCTCGGGCCTGCAGATGCGCACCATCCGCAACCTGCTGATGGCCTGGGTGCTGACCCTGCCGGCGGCCATCGTGCTCTCCGCTTCGCTGTACTGGCTGTTCACCCACCTGTTCTGAGGGCGGGTGGCTCAATGAAAACGCCGCTCCCCGGAGCGGCGTTTTCATTGGCGTGCATTCACCTTGTAGGAGCGAGCTTGCTCGCGAACAAATCATCCGGCGACTTGGAAGCTGGGCGGGTTCGCGAGCAAGCTCGCTCCTACACGTGTCCTGCCTGCGATCCGGCAAGGAAAATCCGATCTTCGGCCCGCTTGAAATATCGAACGCGTGGTGCGTATTTTGTACGGGCTCGCGTACCTCGCGCGGCGTCCTGTGACACGGACAAGAAGAACAAGGATAAGAAGTCATGAGTAACGATCTAGGAATCCCGCTCGCCGAACGCCTGGCTGGAGTGGAAGAGATCGAGTGCGTCACCCCCGACCTCAACGGGGTGCCGCGTGGCAAGGTGATGACCGGCGAGGGCTTCCTCACCGGGCGCCGGCTGCAACTGGCGCGCGGCGTCCTGCTGCAATGCATCATGGGCGGTTACCCGCCGGCCAAGTATTACGGCAGCGACGACGGCGACCTCGCCCTGATCGCCGAGCCCACCCAGATCCACCGCCTGCCCTGGAGCGACGAACCCCGCGCCTTCGCCATCTGCGATGCGGTGGAGCTCGACGGCCAGCCTTCCGGCCTGTCCACCCGTGGCCTGCTCAAGCAGGTCGTGGCGCGCTACGCCGAGCGCGGCTGGAGCCCGGTGGTGGCGACCGAGCTGGAGTTCTTCGTGTTCGCGCCCAATCCCGACGCCAACGAGCCCTTCCAGGCGCCGCTCGGCCTCGACGGCCGCCGCGAGATCGGCCACTCGGCTTTCAGCGTGTCCTCCAACAACGGCCTGCGGCCGTTCTTCCAGGACGTCTACCGCTGCATGGAAGCGGTGGGGCTGGAACGCGACACCTTCATGCACGAGATGGGCACCACCCAGTTCGAGATCAACTTCCTGCATGGCGACCCGGTGCTGCTGGCCGACCAGACCTTCCTGTTCAAGCACCTGCTCAAGGAAGTCGCACTCAAGCACGGGCTGATCGTGGTGTGCATGGCCAAGCCGCTGGCGCACACGCCGGGCAGTTCGATGCACATCCACCAGAGCGTCGTCGATGGCGAAGGCCGCAACATCTTCACCGATGCCAATGGCGAGGCCACGCCGGCCTTCCGGCATTTCATCGGTGGCCAACAGGCGTGCCTGGCGGACTTCACCCTGCTGTTCGCGCCGAACGTGAACTCCTTCCAGCGCCTGTGCCATCCCTACGCGTCGCCGAACAACGCCTGCTGGTCCCATGACAACCGTGCGGCCGGCCTGCGCATTCCGGCCAGCGCACCGGTGGCCCGGCGGGTGGAAAACCGCCTGGCCGGCGCCGACGCCAACCCCTATCTGGCTATTGCCGCCAGCCTGGCCGCCGGCCTGCATGGCATCGAGCAGGCGCTGGAGCCCACCGCGCCGATCCAGGGTGAGTTCGAGGTGCCGGATGAACTGCTGCTGCCGTGCACGATGTACGACGCGATGCAGCGTCTCAAACGCAGCGAACTGGCCCGCGAGGTGTTCGGCAACGAGTTCATCGACGGCTACTGCGCGACCAAGTCCATGGAGCTGACCAGCTTCTTCGACGAGATCAGCCCGTGGGAGCGCCGCGTACTCGCTGCCCAGGCCTGATGTAAAAAGCGCTGACGCGCGTGCCCGCCGACACAGCTGCGGCGAAAGTCTGATGCAGCTGTGATCGGCGCCTATCTCCAGGCGATCTTCAAGCCATCCTCGTTCATCCCGCCGGTATCCTTCGAACTGGCCCGCATCACCGGGCGCGACACTCGCTATTCCGGGCCCGGCAGGGCTCTCGACGAGCCGATTGGCAGCCTCTAATGTGTCACGGCAAGTCCCGCTTTCCGCTGCCCGGACACTGTGCCGGGGTTGTTCTGGACCAGGAGGTCCAATGCTTCGGATCGTCACTGCCTTCCGCGCTCTGTACTTCGCCGCCGTCATGCTCCTGACCGGTTCCGGTCTGCTCAGTACCTATCTCGCCCTGCGCCTGGGCGCCGAGAAGGTCGACGGGCTATGGATCGGCGCCATGATGGCCGCCTACTACCTCGGCCTCGTCCTCGGCGGCAAGATCGGCCACCGGCTGATCGCCCGCGTCGGCCATATCCGCGCCTACGTCGCCTGTGGCGGGCTGGTTACCGCCGCGGTGCTGGGCATCGGCCTGCTGCCGTGGATCGGCTTCTGGCTGGTGCTGCGGGTCGCCATCGGCCTGGGGATGATGTGCCAGTACATGGTCATCGAGAGCTGGCTCAACGAGCAGGCCGAGGCGCGCCAGCGCGGGCTGGTGTTCGCCGGCTACATGGTCGCGTCGTACCTGGGGCTGGTACTTGGCCAACTGGTGCTGGTGGTGCATCCGGGCCTGGGCCCGGAGCTGCCGATGCTGATTGCGCTGTGCTTTGCGCTGTCACTGATTCCGGTGGCGATCACCCACAAGGTCCACCCCGCGCCGCTGCGTCCGGCGCCATTGGAGCCGCGCTTCTTCATCCAGCGGGTGCCGCAGTCGCTGACCACGGTGCTGGTGTCGGGGCTGGTGATCGGTTCGTTCTACGGCCTGGCGCCGCTCTACGCGGTGCGCCAGGGCTTGAGCACCGAGGAAATCGGCCTGTTCATGGGCGGCTGCATCTTCGCCGGTTTGGTTGTGCAGTGGCCGCTGGGCTGGCTGTCGGATCGTTACGACCGCGCGGCGTTGATCCGCAATGCCGCGATACTCCTGCTGGTGGTCGCCCTGCCGCTGGCCCTGCTGCCGGTGCTGCCGCTGCCGCCGATGACGCTGGCCTGGCTGTTGCCGCTGGGCTTCGTGGTCTGCCTGGTGCAGTTCACTCTCTATCCGCTGGCGGTGGCGTTCTCCAATGACCACGTCGAAGGTGAGCATCGCGTCTCCCTCACCGCCATGTTGCTGGTGACCTTCGGTGTCGGCGCCTGTATCGGCCCGCTGGCGGCCGGCGCGCTGATGAAAGCTTTTGGCGCCAACATGCTCTACGCGTTCGTCTGCGCCTGTTCGTTGATCCTGATCTGGCGCGTGCACCCGGAAAAAGTCAGCGGCGTACACCGGGTCGACGAGGCGCCGGTCAAGCACGTCGCCACGCCGGACAGCCTGGCGTCCTCGCCATTGTCCGCCGCGCTCGACCCGCGGGTCGACGAGGCCGCCGTGGAAGAGCAGATGAAGGGCAACGACAACAGCGCGCCGGTACCCGAGAAGGGCACGGAAGCAGAGGAAGAAAGCCGGCCCGCGTGAGGCCGAGAGGGAAGGGCGGCAGGTGCTTGCCGCCCCGCAGGGACTAGAACAGTTCGTCCTTCTCGAAGCGCCGGGCTTCGCGCTGCAGCTGGTAGACGAAGCGCTCGATGTTGCGCTGGGCCAGGCCGCTCATCTGGTGGAAGCGTACGCCAGCGAAGCTGTAGCCGACCTTTTCCTCGAAATGCACGTGGCGCAGTTCGACTTCCATGGTCAGGGCGCCAAAGGGCAGGCGCGCGGTGAATTCCTCGTAGATCTGGCCGGGCTGCAGGCGCTCGGCGGCGTTGCCTTCCAGGCGGATCTTGCAGCCGGTGGCGGAGATATCGATCAGGTTGCCCTTGAGCGGCGCCTTGAGCTTGCTGCCGGCAATTTCCACAGCCACCGGCTGGCCCTGGCCCACGGGGGCGCGGAAGGCGTTGCGGCGCTGGTGATAGAGCATCTCGGTCGGCACCGGCAGCCAGTAGCAGCGGGCACCGTCGATCTCGGAGAAGAAGGCGTTCTGGGTGTTCTCCCAGGCGATGCGCACGCCTTCATGGAAGGCTTCGATACGGAACTGCTCGCCGTTCTGCAGGAAGCGCTCGCCATCGTTGGGGATCAGTTCGTCCAGGGCGACGATGTTGCGTTCGCGGTTGACCTCGACGACAAAGCTCTGGAAGCGCTGGCCGCGCCCTTCGAAGGTGATGACCAGGGGATCGTGACTGTCCATCAGTAATTTCAGGCTGGCGTGGATCTCCACCGGAGCTTTCAGGACCTTCGGTGGTTGAGGGCCATTTTCCTCGACGAACGGATTGGACACGGTCCGCGAATCTCCATTGTGTTTGTTATGAGTAGGGCACGGGGCAGGATCGATAGTGGCATTTTGCCCAAAGGCTGGCTGCCAGGCCAGCTTTCCGACGAACGCTCAGGCCTGGCTCAGCGGACGCTGGCGGTTGCCCTGGGTCGAACCGCCGTAGCGGTCATAGAGGCGTGGGGTGTCCTGGCCGCGCAGGATGTCGAGCGTGCGCTCGGTGCTGGCCTGGCCGGAGCGGATGATTCGGCCGTTGCGCTGGTTGGCTTCCTGGCAGCGTTCCAGCAGCGCACCCAGTTCCTCCGCGCGTGCGGGGAGCAGGGGATTGCCGGTGGCCTGGGCGATCTGCGCGAGCCCTTCGCGATCCACGCTGACCCCGGCCTGCAGCAGCGCCTGGGCGCGGATGCGGCCATTCTGCTCAAGCTGCTGCAGAAGCGGCAGCTTGCCGTCGAGCAGTTTCTGCAGCTGATCGAGATCCCGCGCTTGCAGCGCCTGGTACTCGTCGTCGATCAGTTGCAGCAGGGTGCTGGCTGCTTCGATGTCGCCGTTGATCAGGGAAAGCAGGGCGTCGGACATCTTGGGCTCGGCGTTCTAGCGGTTGACCAGGCGCTGAGTAATCTCAGCGCTGGGATTCGAAATCGAGCAGCTTGCTGGCGACTTTCTGGCTGTCGACCTGGTAGCTGCCGTCAGCGATGGCCGCTTTGATGCGAGCCACTTTCTCGTTGTCGACCACGGGCTGGTCCTTCAGTTGATCGCTTACTTTCTGTAGTTGCTGCGCGGTATCGCTCAGCTGTACCGACTCGCCGCTCTTGACCGGGGCGTTGACGGAGGCATTCTCTGCGGCGGCTTCGCTGCGACCGCTCTGGGCAGCACTGCTACGGCCAGTGCTGGCTGTCGTAGAGGCTGGGTTCAGCCGGTTGAAGTCGATGACCATGGTGGAAACCTCTGGAGGTATTGGACGCTTGCCAAGCTTTTCGGCCGTCCTGAGAGAAACTTTAGGCCGAATTTTCGTGCGCCCGAGCACATTTTGCAGAGGGCTGCGTTCATCATGCCAGAAAATCGCCGGGGCCGAGCGCTACAGGCTGACTTCCACGGTCCCCGGCTCGACCACGCGAGCCCTGACGATACGCTGGGAGCGCAGGTTGCGCACGCGGATCTGCTCGCCGGGCACCCCGTCCGAGAGCGCTTCGCCGGGCATGAACACGTTGATCGCATTGGTCTTGGCGCGAATCACCACCTGGTCGCCCTTGCGCACGGCCGCTGCCTGTTCGAGGAACACCGGCGCCAGTACCTGGTCGTTGACCGTCGGGCGCTTGAGCTTCATGCCGACCACCTGCTGCGGATCGGTCAGGTAGCCCTGGTTCAGTTGGCCGACGTCGCGCTCGACGACGCTGATATCACCTGGCTCGATGACCCGGTTGCGCTGCAGGGGCAGGGTGGTGACGACAACTTGACGGTACAGCCTGACCGTCGCCGGAACGAATACCGTCCAGGGAGAGCTGCCTTCGCAGATGACCCGCACGGTGACCCGACCAACGGGTTGCGCCGGGCTTTCCAGCTTCTGCGTCAGGTCCTTGTCGCACTGCGCCAGGCGCAGCCGGGGGTCGATGCGGGCGACTTCGATCTCGTAGCGGGCGTCTATGCCGGAAGTCTGCAGATAATCTTCCACCTTGAACTCAAGAAAGCCCTGGGTGGAGCCGATAAGGATCTCAGGCGCGGTGAGGCCTTCCGCCCCAGCCGGGGAGAGGGTCAGCGCACCCGCCATGCCGAGTAGCGCAGCCACCAGGGCGCGCGCGGGTCTCGGATGTCGGAAAAATGTCGTTGCCTGTTTCATGCAACGGTTTAAGCAATGGTCATGCCGTCTCTGCCAGCAGGGCGGCGTTGCGTGCACAGGAGGCTCAATGGCCGGAGTCATGGATTCGGTCAACCAGCGTACGCAGCTGGTTGGCCAGAATCGTCTCGAACTGCTGCTGTTCCGCTTGAACGGCAGCCAGCTGTACGGGATCAACGTGTTCAAGGTGAAGGAGGTGCTGCAGTGCCCCCGCCTGACCGTGATGCCCAAGTCCAGCCAGGTGGTGCGCGGGGTGGCGAACATCCGCGGCGGTACCATCCCGATCCTCGATCTGGCGCTGGCCACGGGGCGTCACGCCCTGCGGGATGTCGCCAACAGTTTCGTGATCATCACCGAATACAACACCAAGGTGCAGGGCTTCCTGGTGCACTCGGTGGAGCGCATCGTCAACATGAACTGGGAGTCGATCCATCCGCCACCCAAGGGGACCGGTCGCGATCACTACCTGACGGCGGTGACGCGGGTGGACAACCAGCTGGTGGAAATCATCGACGTGGAGAAGATCCTCGCCGAAGTGGCGCCGACCTCGGAGGACATCTCCGAAGGCGTGCTGGATGCCGACACCCAGGCCCGCGCGGTGAGCAAGCGCGTGCTGGTGGTGGACGACTCCTCGGTGGCGCGCAAGCAGCTGGTGCGTTGCCTGGAAACCGTCGGCGTCGAGGTACTGGCGCTCAACGATGGTCGCCAGGCGCTGGATTACCTGCACCAGATGGTGGAGGCCGGCGGGCATCCGGGCAGCGATCTGTTGATGGTGATCTCGGATATCGAGATGCCGGAGATGGACGGCTACACGCTCACGGCGGAAATCCGTCACGACCCGCGCATGCAGGATCTGCACATTCTCCTGCATACTTCGTTGTCCGGGGTGTTCAACCAGGCCATGGTGAAGAAGGTCGGCGCTGACGACTTCCTCGCCAAGTTCCGTCCCGATGACCTGGCGGCCCGCGTGTCGGACCGGATCAAGGCGGTGGATGGCGCGTCGGCCTGAAGGGCAGTGACGAGATGCGGGTGGCGCCGGTGCCGCCCGCATCGTCTATGTTTTTTTGAGCACCGGTCAGGCAGTTGCCGCCGCACCGTCGGCAGCCGTCCACGAGCAAAGAGGTTTATCTGTGACATCCACCAATTCTGAATTCGAGCTGTTCCGGGATTTCCTGGAGAAGACCTGCGGCATCCTCCTGGGCGCCAACAAGCAGTACCTGGTCTCCAGCCGCTTGAACAAGTTGATGGAACAGCAGGGCATCAAGTCCCTGGGCGAGCTGGTGCAGAAGATCCAGATGCGCAGCCAGCTGCGCGAGCAGGTGGTCGACGCGATGACCACCAACGAGACCCTGTGGTTTCGCGATACCTACCCCTTCGAAGTACTGAAGAACCGCGTGCTGCCGGAGATGATCAAGGCGGCGCCCGGCCAGCGCCTGCGCATCTGGTCGGCGGCCTGTTCCTCGGGGCAGGAGCCTTATTCGCTGTCGATGGCCATCGACGAGTTCGAGCGCACCAACCTCGGCCAGTTGAAGGCGGGCGTGCAGATCGTCGCCACGGATCTCTCCGGCTCGATGCTCAGTGCCTGCAAGGCCGGCGAGTACGACAGCCTGGCGATCGGCCGCGGCCTGTCGCAGGAGCGCCTGGCGCGCTACTTCGACCAGAAGACCCCGGGGCGCTGGACGGTGAAGCCGGCGATCAAGAGCCGCGTGGAGTTCCGCGCGCTGAACCTGCTGGACAGCTACGCGACGCTGGGCAAGTTCGACATGGTGTTCTGCCGCAACGTACTGATCTATTTCTCGGCCGAGGTGAAGCGCGACATCCTGCTGCGCATCCATGCCACCCTCAAGCCCGGCGGCTACCTGTTCCTCGGCGCTTCCGAGGCGCTCAACGCACTGCCGGATCACTACCAGATGGTCCAGTGCAGCCCGGGCATCATCTACAAGGCCAAGTGATCGGCCGATACCCCGCCCGAGCGGGCGGGGTTCTCGTCGCGCCGTGCGCGGGCCATGGCCATGATCCGCAGGTTGCCCGTCACCAGGTCTTCGGCCGGTACCCTTTGACGCAGGCTCGCACTTCGTCGTCGATCACGTTGCCCGGCTTGATGCAGTCCGACAGCCTGCGCGGACTGTCGCTGTAGGGCGAAGCTGGCGGAGTGGCCTGCAGGCCGCTCGGGGAAATGCCCAGGCGTGTCTGCAGCAGCACCCAGCGTTCCTGGAGCCAGAGCTGGCTGGCGGGGTTGCGCCACAGGGCTGCGCCTGCCGCCACGATCAGCAAGGGAATGAGGAACCACAGCAACCCCTTCACCAGCATTCGCCACTTGCGCTTTGGCGCATCGGGCGGCTTCTGCCGGTTCTGTTGCCTGACCTGTTCCCAGTAGTAGTCGCGATCACGGTCGCTCATCGAGTGTCATTCCGCCGGCTGGAGGGGTGCAGCGTAACGGCTGGCGCAGCTTGCGGCGAGGCGCGATCAGCGGTCCTTGTGACGGGCTTCGCGCACCACCATATTGGTCTGCATGACTGCCCCTCGAACCTCCACCCGCGGCAAGCGCGCCGATGTGCTGTCGGCCTTCCACCCGGCGGTGGCCGGCTGGTTCCGTGCGCATTTCAAGGCGCCGACCCAGGCGCAGGTACAGGCCTGGCCTGCGATCCAGGCAGGGGAATCGACGCTGGTGGCCGCACCCACCGGTTCGGGCAAGACGCTCACGGCTTTCCTCTCGGCCATCGATGCATTGGTCCGCGAGGGGCTGGATAACGGCGGCGTGCTGCCGGACCGCACCACAGTGGTCTACGTCTCGCCGCTCAAGGCGCTGTCCAACGACATCCGTATCAACCTCGAGGAGCCGCTGGCCGGTATCCGCGCCGCGCTGGGCGAGATGGGCCTGCCGGAAGTGGACATCCGCACCGCCGTGCGCACCGGCGATACCACAACCAAGGAACGTGAGGCGATGCGCAAGCAGGTGCCGCATATCCTGGTGACCACGCCCGAATCGCTCTACGTGCTGCTTGGCTCGGACTCCGGCCGCGCGATGCTGGCCGGGGCGCGCAGCGTGATCGTCGATGAAATCCATGCTCTGGCGGCGAGCAAGCGCGGCAGCCACCTGGCGCTGTCGCTGGAGCGTTTGCAGGCGTTGTGCGAGGCGCCGCTGGTGCGCATCGGCCTGTCCGCCACGCAGAAACCCATCGAAGCGGTGGCGCGTTTCCTGGTCGGCCGCCACCCGGCCTGTCGTATCGTCGACATCGGCTACAGCCGCCAGCGCGACCTGAACCTGGAGGTGCCGTCCGCGCCCCTGGAAGCGGTGATGTCCCACGACGTCTGGGACAAGGTCTACGACCGCCTCGCTGAGCTGGCCGGCGAACACTGCACCACGCTGGTGTTCGTCAACACCCGGCGGTTGGCTGAGCGCGTGACCCGGCATCTCGCCGAGCGCATCGGCGCCGGCTGGGTGGCGGCGCACCATGGCAGCCTGTCCAAGGAACTGCGGCTGGGCGCCGAACAGCGGCTCAAGGCCGGGCAGCTGAAGGTGCTGGTAGCCACGGCCTCGCTGGAGCTGGGGATCGATATCGGCGACGTGGAGCTGGTCTGCCAGCTCGGCTCGCCGCGCTCCATCGCCGCCTTCCTGCAGCGCGTGGGGCGCTCCGGTCACCGCGTTGGCGGCACGCCCAAGGGGCGGCTGTTCCCGACCTCGCGGGACGACCTGATCGAATGCGTAGCGCTGCTCGACAGCGTGCGCCTGGGAGAGCTGGACGCGCTGGAAATTCCCCGCGCACCGCTGGACGTCCTGGCCCAGCAGATCGTCGCTGAAGTGGCTTGCCAGGAATGGCGCGAGGACGCGCTGTTCGACCTGTTCACCGGCGCGCAGCCCTACGCCGAACTGAGCCGCGAGCACTTCGACGGCATGTTGCGCACCCTCGCCGAGGGCTACACCAGCCGCAACGGCCAGCGCGGCGCCTACCTTCACCGTGATGCCGTGCACCAGCGCCTGCGTGGCCGACGCGGCGCCAAGCTGACCGCCGTGACCTCCGGCGGCACCATCCCCGACACCGGCGACTACGCCGTACTGCTGGAGCCGCAAGGCCTGACCGTGGGCACGGTGAATGAGGACTTCGCGGTGGAAAGCCTGGCCGGCGATGTCTTCCAGCTGGGCAACATTTCCTACCGCATCCTGCGCGTCGAACCGGGCCGCGTGCGCGTCGAGGATGCCCAGGGCCAACCGCCGAACATTCCGTTCTGGCTCGGCGAGGCACCGGGGCGCAGTGACGAGCTGTCCACCAGTGTCGCTCGTCTGCGCGGCCTGCTGGACGAGTTGCTGGCCCAGGGCGAGAACGATCCCGAACCGCTGGCGCGGGCCATCGACTGGCTGCAGGAACAGCTCGGCCTGAACGATGCGGCAGCGCGGCAACTGGTGGAATACCTGGCCCGTGCGCGCCACGCCCTCGGTGCACTGCCGACGCAGAAGACCCTGATACTGGAACGTTTCTTCGATGAATCCGGCGGCATGCAACTGGTCATCCATTCGCCCTACGGCAGCCGTCTCAACCGCGCCTGGGGCCTGGCGCTGCGCAAGCGCTTCTGTCGCACCTTCAACTTCGAGCTGCAGGCAGCCGCCACCGAGGACGCGATCATCCTGTCGCTGTCTACCAGCCACAGCTTCCCGCTGGACGAGGTCTGGCGCTACCTGCACTCCAACAGCGCCGAGCACGTGCTGATCCAGGCGCTGCTCGACGCGCCGCTGTTCGGCGTGCGCTGGCGCTGGAACGCCACCACGGCGCTGGCGCTGCCGCGCTACAGCGGCGGCCGCAAGGTCGCCCCGCAGTTGCAGCGCATGCGCAGCGAAGACCTGTTGGCCTCGGTGTTCCCCGACCAGGTGGCGTGCCTGGAGAATATCGTCGGCGAGCGCGAGATTCCCGATCACCCGCTGGTAGCGCAGACCCTCGACGACTGCCTGCACGAGGCCATGGACTGCGAAGGCTGGCTGGCATTGCTGCGGCGCATGGAGCGCGGCGAGGTGACCTTGCTGGCGCGCGACCTGCCAGCACCTTCGCCATTGGCGGCGGAAGTATTGTCGGCCAGCCCCTATGCCTTCCTCGACGATGCGCCACTGGAAGAGCGCCGTACCCAGGCCGTGCAGAGCCGTCGCTGGACCGATCCGGAAAGCGCCGACGACCTCGGCGCGCTGGATGCCGACGCCATCGACGCGGTGCGCGCCGAGGCCTGGCCGGAAGCCCGCGACGCCGACGAGATGCATGAGGCGCTGACGGGCCTGGGCGGTATTCGCGAGAGCGAGGCACAGGCCAACGAGGGCTGGCCCTTCCTGCTCAAGTCGCTGGCCAGGGCGGGCCGGGCGACGCGCCTGGAACTGCCGGTGGGCGATGTCTGGGTGGCGGCGGAGCGGCTCAGCCAGTGGCTGGCACTGCATCCGCAGGTCACGCGGAAGCCGCTGCTGGACTTGCCGCCGTCACTGCTTCAACCCTGCACGACCGATGAGGCGCAGGTCGAACTGATACGGGCGCGCCTGACCGGTTTCGGCCCGCGGCTGTTGCGCGAGCTGGCCGACGACCTGGGGATATCCACCGGCGATGCCGGTTTCGCCCTGGCCAGCCTGGAGCGCGAGGGCTATGTACTGCGCGGCCGCTTCACGCCGGGCGCGCAGGAAGAGGAGTGGTGCGAGCGTCACTTGCTGGCGCGTATCCATCGTTACACGGTGAAGCGCCTGCGCCGGGAAATCGAACCGGTGCAACGTGCCGATTTCATGCGCTTCCTCTTCGACTGGCAGCGCGTCGCCAGTGGCACGCGGGTGCGCGGGGCCGAGTCCCTGGCCGGCGTGCTCAGTCAGCTGGAAGGGTTCCAGGCCGCTGCGAGCGCCTGGGAGAGCGACATTCTTCCCAGCCGCGTGGCTGACTACGGGATCAATTGGCTGGACGACCTCTGCCGTGCCGGCCGCATCGTCTGGGCGCGCTTGCCGGGCCGCAGCGCCGCAAAGGGCCGTGGTGGCCCGCTGAAGAGCACGCCCATCGTGTTGTTGCCGCGCGCGCAGATGGCGCAGTGGAGCGTGCTGGCTGTGGGGCAGGCGGACACCGAGCTGTCGGCCAAGGCCGGCAAGGTGCTCGCCGTGCTCAAGGAGCACGGCGCGTCATTCTTCGAGGAACTGGCCAGCGACAGCCACCTGCTGCGCACCGAGCTGGAAACCGTGCTGGGCGAGCTGGTGGCGGCTGGGCGGGTGAATGCCGACAGCTTCGCCGGCCTGCGCGCCCTGCTGATGCCGGCGGCGCGGCGCCATCCTCAGCGCCGTTCGCGCACGCCACTGTTCGGCATGGCCGATGCCGGGCGCTGGGCGTTGCTGCGGCGCTCCACGCTGGAGCCAAGAGCACGGTTGCCGGCGGAAGCCCTCGAACACGTCGCCATGACCCTGCTGCGCCGCTACGGCGTGGTCTGCTGGCGCCTGCTCGACCGCGAGGCCGACTGGCTGCCGCCGTGGCGCGACCTGTTGCGGGTCTATCACCGCCTGGAGGCGCGCGGGGAAATCCGCGGCGGGCGCTTCGTCGCGGGGCTGACCGGCGAGCAGTTCGCCCTCCCTGAAGCGGTCGGCCTGTTGCGCGAAGTCCGTCGCCGGGAGGCGAACGGGGAATGGGTGGTGGTCTCAGCGGTGGATCCGCTGAACCTTGCCGGCACGCTGCTGCCGGGGCGCAAGATACCGGCGGTCAGCGGCAACCGGCTGCTCTACCGCGACGGCGTGCCGGTGGGCGCGCTGATCGCGGGCGAGGTGGAACTGCTGGCGGAACTGGCCCCCGAGGATCAGACCCGTGCCCGGGAACTGCTGATTCGTCGCTGATCCCGGCCTCGCCTGGCTTACACTCAGCGGCACGCAAGTCTTTCCTGCGAGGGTGTAATGCTGTCCCGCGAGCCGCCGACTCTGCCTGTCCTGCTGCGCCAGTGGTGGCTCCTGCCGCTGCTGGTGCTCGCCCTGTGCCTGCGCCTTTATGGTCTGTCGGATTCGGCACTGTGGGGGGACGAGACCTCCAGCCTGTTCCTCGCCCGCTATTCGCCGGTCCAGCTCTGGCAGCACGCGGCCCACGACGTGCATCCGCCGCTGTACTTCTTCCTTCTGCATGCCTGGGTTGGAGTGGCGGGCGAGGGCGTTCTTTCGCTGCGATCGTTCAGCTCCGTGTTCGGCACGCTTGCGGTGTTTCTCGGCGGCTGGCTGGTCTGGCGCCTGGCTTCGCCGCGGGCCACTTTCATCGCCGTGCTGTTGCTGGCGCTGTTGCCCACGGCGGTGCGTTACAGCCAGGAAGTGCGCATGTATTCGCTGCTCGGCTGCTGGTTGCTGGCAGCGACCCTGGCGTTGCTGTATTGGCGGCAGGCGCAGCGGCGGCGCTATCTGCTGGTGTATGTCGCGCTGATGACCGCGGCCTTCTACACCCATTACTTCAGCCTGTTCGGCGCACTGGTGCAGTGGCTCTGGCTGGCGATGCTGCCGAACAGCCCGCTGCGCCGACGTGACTGGTGGCTGGCCAACCTGGCCATCGCTGCGCTGTTCCTGCCCTGGTTGCCGGGGCTGTTCGACCTGATCCGCCACATGGCGGTGCTGGAAGCGGGTGGCGACGTGGGCTGGCAGCCGCCGGTGGATGCACGCTCGCTACCCTCGATGCTCTGGCAGTGGCTGGCGCAATCCGATGGCAACGAGTTGCCCTGGCCCGTGCTGCTCGGCGTGCCGCTGCTGCTGGTCGCGGCGGCTGCACTGGTGCTGCGCGCCGACCGCAGTCCCCAGCGTGGCGGGGTGCTGGTGGCACTCTATTGCGGCGTGCCCTTGCTCCTGCTGTATGGCATTTCGTTCATTTCCCCGGTGTTCGTTGAGCGCTACCTCACGGCTTTCGCCATGGGCTTGCCGCTGCTGCTGGCGCTGGCACTGGATCGCCTGCTGGATAAGCGCCGTGCGCTGGGAGCGATGCTGCTGGTGACCCTGCTAGGGGTGCAGGGCATCGGGGTGGGGCGCGCGATCGCCATCGACCCGGACGAGCAGTTCGACGGCATGGCGGCCTACGTCAACGCCCACTACCGCGCCGGCGACCGGGTGGTGGTCGATGACATCCTCTGGTACCTGACCTTCCGCTACTACAACCAGACCGGCCACGAACCATTGCTCTACACCGCGCCAGCGGCGGACGGCAGTTCGGGGCGGCCGGGGCGATATGGCTTCGGTTCGCTGATCGACGACCGCCAGCATGCCTTCGTCGACCGCCTGGCGGACCTGCCGCAGGACCAGGGGCGCATCTGGCTGGTGATGAGCCGCTACAACGACCAGGAGATTCCCGACGTGCCGGCCACCTGGAAACGGGTGGCGCAGCATGCCGGCGGGGAGGTGCAGGCGATTCTCTTCGAGCGCACGGCGCAGCGTAACGCTGCGCGCTGAGGGCAAGGGTTGCGTTGAAGGCTTAGAAGCGGATGCGCCCGGTAAAGGCGTCCTTGAGCATCACCCAGTCGCCCATCAGCGACCACAGCGGGTACTTGAAGGTGGCGGGGCGGTTCTTCTCGAACACGAAATGGCCGACCCAGGCGAAGCCGTAGCCGGCCAATGGCATGGCCAGAAGCCACAACCAGTGCCCGCTGACGATGGCGTAGGCGAGGATCGACAGCACCAGCAGGCTGCCCACGTAATGCAGGCGGCGGCACACGGCGTTGCTGTGTTCCTGCAGGTAATACGGGTAGAACTCGGCGAAGCTCTGGAACCGATCGGCGGTCTGGGTGCTCATGGCGCACCTCCTGTTGTTGTGGTGGCCCAGTGTAGGCTGGAGCTGTCGGACTTGCGGATGGCATAGGGGACCAGTTTAGTATCCCCCTGCGCCGCCAGCTGTCTGGCGGTGGCGCCGTTGACCATCATAACCAGAAGAAAACGCATGCCTGAGCGTACGACCCTGTCCAGTTGGGTGCGGGGAATCGTCCAGTCCCTGGAACTGGAAGGCCTGGACAGCCGAGCGCTGTTCGCCGAACTGGGATTGGATTTCGCTGCCCTCGACGACCCCGATGCGCGCTTCCCGCAGGACGCCATGAGCCGTCTGTGGAACCGCGCCGTGGAGCTGTCCGGCAATCCGGCCATCGGCCTGAACATTGCCCGCGTGCACACTCCGGCGTTCCCGGTGGTGGGCTACGCGCTGATGTCCAGCCGCAACCTGGGCGAGGGCTTCGAGCGGCTCGAACGCTACCAGCGGATCATTGCCGAGGGCGCCGACCTGACCTTCCGCCGTCTCCCCGAAGGCTGCCTCTACCGCATCGTGGTCCATGGCGACCGCCTGCCGGTGCCGCGGCAGAGCGCGGAGTGCTCGCTGGCCAGCCTGACCGCCATGCTGCGCTGGATTACCGGGCGAGCGATCAAACCGCTGGAAGTGCGCCTGGCGGGGGAGCCGCCGCAGGACATCGAGCCCTACCGGGAACTCTTCCAGGCGCCGCTGAGCTTTGGCCACGCCGACTGCGCGATGCTGTTTTCCCACGAGGACATGGCCGCGCCGCTACCCACTGCCAACGAGGAACTGGCGCGCCTGCACGACCGCTTTGCCGGGGAATACCTGGCGCGCTTCGTCAGCAGCCGCTTCAGCCACCAGACGCGGCAGGTACTGTGCCGCCTGCTGCCCCAGGGCGAGCCGAAGCGCGAGAGCGTGGCGCAGGCGCTGCACCTGTCCGAGCGCACCCTGCAGCGTCGCCTGCAGGAAGAGGGCACCAGCTACCAGCAACTGCTCGACGACACCCGCCGCGAGCTGGCCCAGCAGTACCTCGCCACGCCGCGCATGACGCTGCTGGAGATTGCCTACCTGCTGGGGTTCTCGGAGCCGAGCAACTTCTTCCGAGCCTTCCGCCGCTGGTTCGGCAAGACACCGGGGGAGTACCGCGAGGAGTTGTGATGCCTCCGGCGCCAAGCGTCTGGTTGTAGGAGCGAGCTTGCTCGCGAACCGCTTGATGGCGGTGCCCAGCCGTTCGCGAGCAAGCTCGCTCCTACAGAAGCCTGCTGCAGCCGGCTAGCGTAGACGGCGCCTGGGATTGATGGGTATCGCTGCGCTCCACACCATCCTACGGCGTGTTCATCCTGCAAATTTGGTGGCAGGGACGATCAGTGCCGCCAGAACGCCGGGGTGAACAGCACCAGCACGGTGATGATCTCCAGGCGACCCGCCAGCATGCCGCCGCAGAGCAGCCACTTGGCGGCGTCCGGCAGTGAGGCGAAGTTGCCCGAAGGGCCGATGATCGGGCCCATGCCCGGGCCGACGCCGGCCACGGTACTGGCCGCGCCGGTCAGCGAGGTCATCCAGTCCAGGCCGAGGAACGACAGGCCCAGCGCCAGGGCGCCGACGGTGGCGCCGAAGAAGAACGAGAAGGTCAGGATCGACCGCACGATCTCCTCGTCCAGGCGGTGGCCGTTATAGCTCTGCTTGATCACCGCGCGCGGGTGGATCAGCTGGTACAGGCTGGCGCGCAGCAGGGTGAAGGCCACCTGGAAGCGGAAGATCTTGATGCCGCCGGCAGTGGAGCCGGAGCAGCCGCCGATGAAGCCCAGGTAGAAGAACAGCATGATCGAGAAGTGGCCCCACAGGCTGTAGTCGCCCAGGGCGAAGCCGGTGGTGGTGACCACCGAGGTCACGTTCACCGCGACGATGCGGAAGGCGTCGAGCCAGGGCAGGTCGGAGTTCACCGAGTACCAGGTGCCCATCACCAGCCAGGTGAATACCAGCAGGCCGAGGAAGCCATGGACCTGGTGGTCGCGGATCAGCGCCTTGCGGTTGCCGCGCAGGGTAGCGACGTAGAGCACGAAGGGGATGCTGCCCAGGATCATCACCGCCACCGCGACCCAGTGCACCGCTGGCTGGTGCCACTTGGCCAGCGATTGGTCGGAGGTGGAGAAACCGCCGGTGGAGATCGCCGACATGGCGTGGTTGAGCGAGTCGAACAGGCCCATCCCGGCCCACCAGAACGCCAGCGTGCCGGCGATGGTGATCGCCACGTAAACCCCGACTATGTACTTGGCCACCATGTGCGAGCGCGGCATGACCTTGTCGGAGCGGTCGGAGGATTCGGTCTGGAACAGGCGCATGCCACCGATGCGCAGCATCGGCAGGATCGCCACCGCCATGGCGATGAAGCCGATACCGCCCAGCCAGTGCAGCAGCGAGCGCCAGATGAGGATGCCGGGCGACATCTTGTCCAGCCCCGACAGCACGGTCGAACCGGTGGCGGTGATGCCGGACATGCTCTCGAAGATCGCGTCGGTGAAGCTGATGTGCCGGGCGAACATGAAGGGCAGGGAGGAGAAGAAGCAGACGATCACCCAGCTCGACACGGTGAGCATGTACATGTCCCGCGGGCGCAGGTGCACCTGCTCCGGGCGGCCGGGGATGACCAGGCCGAGCCCGCAGGTGAAGGTGATGATCGCCGACCAGATGAACGGGTGCAGTTCGTTCGCGCGGCCGTAGTAGAGCAGCGTGGCCATGGGGACCAGCATGGCGACCGCCAGCGTGATCACGAAGATGCCGATGATGAATCCGAGGGTGCGTAGTGTCGGCAGGGCCATGCGCTGAGGTCTGAATCCAATGGGAATCGGCCATTTTACCTGCCGTCTGCCGAGAGTAAACCGCGTGACGCCGGTCTCCTTTACAAGTTGTGCAGAGAATGAAGGCGCTGTCTTTCGCGGGCAAATGCGAACCCTTTGCGTCTACAATGGCGGCTTTCGAGTTTGACTGGAGGCAGCCCATGGAGGCTCTCGACGCGTTGCTCAACCGTGTGTCCCACGCCCGCCTGAGCGAGCCGGCACCGTCCGCCGAGCAACTGGATCGCCTGTTCCGCTCGGCGTTGCGCGCGCCGGACCACGGGCAACTACGCCCCTGGCGTTTCATCACCGTGGAAGGCGAGGCGCGCAAGGAACTGGGCGAGCTGTTCGCCCGCGCTGTGGCGGCCAATGAGCCGGACGGCAAGCCAGAGGCGCTGGACAAGGCCCGTGCAATGCCGCTGCGCGCGCCCTTGCTGGTGGTGGCCGTGGCACGCTTGCAGGATCATCCCAAGGTGCCGGAAATCGAGCAGTGGCTGGCCGCAGGCTGTGCTGCTCACGGTATCGTTCAGGCAGCCTATGTCGAGGGACTGGGGGCGATGTGGCGCACTGGTGCCATGGCATTCGACCCGCTGGTGCGCGAGGGCCTTGGCCTGACCGAGAATGAGCGCATCGTCGGCTTCATCTACCTCGGCACGCCGGTTGGTGAGCTGCGCCGCCCGGCGCCGCTGGACCCGGCCGGCTTTGTCAGCGCCTGGCGGGGCTGAGCGGCAGTTCCAGGCGAACCTTCCAGCCGCCGTCGCGCGCGCGCCAGAACAGGTGGCCACCCTGCCAGGCGGCCAGGCGCCGCGCCGGGGGCAGGGCCTCCGGCAGCCAGGCCCGCGCTTGCGGGTCGTGACCGTGCAGGTCCAGGCGCAGTTCACCGTGGGCTGAGCTGAGCGAGAGTTTCAGCGCTGCGAGCGGTTGGCGCGTCAGCGCCGCTTCCAGCAACGAATCCAGGGCCTCGCCCAGCGCGTCCGGCCAGCTCTCCAGCGGCCAGGTGCCGCTCTGCGGCAGGCTCAGGCGCAGGCCGGGCCAGCGTGCGCGCCACTGCGCGGCGTGACGTGCCAGCTCTACAGCCAGCACCAGGTACTGCGGGTCGTCGCAGGGCTCGCTGCGCAGCAGGGCTGCCGGCGGCAGCGCCTGATGCAGCGCGGGAGTCGGGGTAGCGAAGGCGGCAAGGCTCATGGTGGCTCTCCGAAAGTGCGCTCGATTCAGGCGGCCTGCCGACGCAACGGCAGGTCGATGCTGGCCAGGAAACCGCCGTCGGGATGGTTGCTCAGGCGCAACCGACCGTGGTGGCGCTCGATGGCGCGGCGGGCGATGGCCAGGCCCAGCCCATGGCCGGGGCTGCTCTGGTTGGGAGCGCGGAAGAAGGGTTCGCCCAGTTGCGCCAGGTGTTCCTCGCTGGCGCCAGGGCCGTGGTCTCGAATGCTGATGTGCAGGCGCTCGCCGTCGATCCGTGCCTGAACTTCGAGCGGCTGCTGGGGCGGGTTGAAGCGCAGGGCATTGCGCAGCAGGTTGTCGAGGGCGCGTTCGAGCATGTCCGGCCAGCCATCCAGGGCCAGTTGCGCAGCGACGTCGAGCTGGATGTCCTGTTCCGGGTAGAGCAGTTGCGCATCGTTGCTCAGGCGTTCGAACAGCGGAAGCAGTTCGATGCGGCTGGTCGGGCCGGGTTCGGCGTCGAGTCGGGCGAGGGCGAGGATTTCGCCGATCAGCGCTTCCAGGCGATCGCATTCCTGTTCCAGTCGTGGCCACATGGCAGCGCGCTGCTCGGGGCCGGCGCGTTCGGCCAGGGCCAGGGCAATGCGCAGGCGCGCCAGCGGCGAACGCAGTTCATGGGACACATCGCGCAGCAGCTGGCGCTGGCTGCCGATCAGCCCCTGCAGGCGGGCGCCCATGCGGTTGAAGTCGCGGGCCAGCACGCCCAGTTCGTCGCCGCGACGGGAGAGGCGGGCGAGGCTGTCCTGTTGATAACTGGTCTGGCCGAGGTCGTGTACGGCGCGGCGCAGGCGGTTCAGCGGGCGGGTGATCGACAGGGTCAGCAGCAGGCTGAACACGGTCAGCACTACCAGGGCGATGCCCAGGGCGCTCAGCGGCCAGAGCAGGCTGCTGCGGTGCCAGGCCTGCAGTGTCGGATGCGGAATGCGGTAGATGAACAGGTAAGTCTGGTCGGTGCGGCTGCTGGTGTATTCCTGGCTCAGCTGACGCCAGGGGAAGCGCGGCAGGTTCCCGCGGTCGAAATTGTTGTCGCGCGGACGTGGCGGGCGCGGCAGGTAGGTGCCGTTGACCAGGCGCTGGCCGGTTTCGTCAAGCACCTGCACTGAAAGCTCGTACTGCTGCCGGCGGCTTTCCAGCAATTGCTGTGCGGCGTCGGGGCCTTTCGTCTCGTAGAGCAGGGTCCATTGCTTGGCGATGTCGTGCAGCCCCGGATAGCGGGCAATGACCCAGGTGTCCTGGTTCAGCGCGCGGCCCAGCAGGATCGACAGTCCGGCCACCAGCAACAGGGCGAGCCAGAAGGCGGCGAGGATCCGCCAGAAGAGTGAACGCATGGTCTTCCTGTTCAGCCGCATGGTCTATCCGTTGTCAGGGCTCACGGCAAGACGCCGGGAATGAACCCGGCGCCTGCACATCGTGGAGCGATCAGTTGGTCTTGGCGCCGTCCTTCTGGGCCTTCCAGGTCTGGAATTCCGCCCATTCGGCCTTGCGCTGTTCACGCTGCTTCTTCAGCTCGTCGAACTTCTTCTGCTGCTCGGGAGTGAGGATGCCGCGAATGCTGGCGTCGGCCTTGTCGTGGTTGGCCTTGAGCTCTTCCTGCATGGCCTTGCGATCGGCTTCGGGCAGCTTGTTCCAGTATTTCTCGGTGATCGCGCGGCGATCCTTCATCGAGTCGCCCATCACCTTGCCGACTTGCTGGCGCTGGTCCTGGGTCAGGTTCAGTTCGCGGAACGCACCGCCGCGTTCGCCACCGTGCTTGCCGGGGCCATGGTCTTTCATGAACGGGGCCGGCGGCGGGGCGTCGGTCGGCGCGGGAGTGGCCGCCAGCGCGACGGTCGGCAGGGCGGCGGCGATCAGCAGGGCGGTCAGGGTCTTGCGCATGGTGTTTCTCCTTTCAGGGGCCGGTCGTTACCGGATGAGCCCAGTCTAGGGTCGGCAAGGTCAAGGGCGGTCAGGCCCACGTAAAGCTTCGGTAAAGATTAGGTGAGGCCCTGCTGGAATCTTTACGAAAGCCCGGGCCAGAGCGGCCCGGGCCGGGAGTGCGGAGGGTTCAGGGCGCGTAGAAGTAGCCGCGCCCGCGCAGGGCGAGGATGCGCGGGCGGCCGTCGGGGTGGCCGCCGAGCTTCTTGCGCAGGTTGCTGACGTGCATGTCCAGGCTGCGGTCGTACAGCGTCAGCTTGCGGCCCAGCGCGAGCTGGGCCAGGGCCTGCTTGTCCAGTGGCTCGCCCGGTTGGCGCAGCAGGGCTTCGAGGATGCGGCTCTCGGAGAGGGTCAGGCTGATCTCTTCGGTGCCGATGCTGACCACGCCGCGCGACAGGTTCAGCGCCAGGTCGCCCAGTTCCAGTTGCGCGGCGGGTTGCGCCGGGTGGCTGCGGCGCAGCACGGCGCGCAGGCGGGCAGTCAGCTCGCGCGGGTCGCAGGGCTTGGCCAGGTAGTCGTCGGCGCCCAGTTCCAGGCCGAGGATACGGTCCAGCGGCTCGCCTCGGGCGGAGAGCATCAGCACCGGCAGGTCCGGGTGGTCGCTGCGCAGCGACTTGAGCAGTTCCAGGCCGCTGCCGTCGGGCAGCATGACATCGAGCACGACCGCGTCCGGCGCTCGGCTGCCGAGGGCAGCACGGGCCTGCGCGCCATCATGGGCGGCGCGGATGCTGAAGCCTTCCTGGGTCAGCCAGGTGCTCAGCAGCTCGCAGAGTTCGACATCGTCGTCGATCAGCAGCAGTTCACTCATGAAGAGGCTTCTTTCAATTGATCCATTCGCGGCGCTGGCGGCGCCTGCCGCGGGCCAGTGCGCCGAAGATGAAGGCCAGCAGGGCCGTGCCGGCGCCGGTCACGTACCAGGTCTGTTGCTCGCTGAGCAGGCGCGGCGGCTGGTTGGCCTGGGCTTCGCGCAGTTGCAGCTTGAGGCGCTGGTTTTCCTGGCGCAGACCGGTGATCTGGGCTTCGTCCTGGCTGTTGTCGGGGTTGGCCAACTGCTCGCTCAAGGACTGGCGCTGCTGTTCGCTTTCGGCGAGGCGGCTTTCCAGCGTGGCGATGCGGTCGGCGTTTTCCTGTCCGCTGTCCGTTGCATTGCTCGAGGCATTGTCGGGCAGGGGGATGGGGCGGGTATTGGACAGCGCCGGCGTCAGGGGTTCCGTGGCGGGCTCTTCGGCCAGGGCGGCGGCGGGCAGGGCGAGGCACAGCAGCAAGGGCAGACGATACATCGGGACTCCTTGTTCGATGATACGGCGCCAGCCCGGACGGGCCGGCGGATACGACTGCGCATCCCCGGCGTCCCTGCCCTGGGGCTGCAACGATGGGGGTCGTTACGGCAGGACTTTCTTGAACGGCTTGACCACGACTTCAGCGTAGACACCCGCGGCACGGTAAGGGTCGGCGTCGGCCCAGGCTTGCGCGGCGGCCAGGGAGTCGAATTCGGCGACGATCAGGCTGCCGGTGAAGCCGGCGGCGCCCGGGTCGTTGCTGTCGATGGCCGGGTGCGGGCCGGCCAGGACCAGGCGGCCCTCTTCCTTCAGTTGCTCCAGGCGGGCGATGTGCGCGGGGCGGGTGGCCAGGCGACGTTCTTGGGAGGCGGTGATGTCACGGGCAATGATCGCGTAGAGCATGTCAGTCCTTGGGTTTTTCGCCGGTAGGTTCATCGTGCATGTGGCGGGCCAGGAACACGCCCTGGCCGATCAGGAACAGCAGGGTCATGCCCAGGCTGCCGAACACCTTGAAGTCCACCCAGTAGTCCTGGAAGGTAAAGGCGACGAACAGCTGGACACAGCCGCAGATCAGGAAGAACAGCACCCAGGCGATGTTCAGCTTCGCCCAGAGGGAATCGCTCAGGTGCACCGCGTGGCCCATGATGCGCTGGATCAGCGGCTGGCCGCCGATGAAGTGGCTGCCGGCGAAAGCCAGGGCGAAGAGCCAGTTCACCACTGGCGCCTTCCACTTGAGGAAGGTTTCGCTGTGGAAGGCCAGGGTCATGCCGCCGAAAACCAGGCAGGCGGCGAGCGTCACCCACTGGCCCTTGTCCAGCTTGCGCTGCTTGATCAGCAGGGCGCCGTAGACCACCACGGAAGTGGCGATCAGCACGGCCGTGGCGCTGTAGATCCCCCCGACAGAGAAGCTCTGGCCGGCGAGTTCGACGTTGCGCGGGTCGAGCTTGTAGACGATGAAGAAGAGAATGAGGGGAATGAAATCGATGAATTGCTTCATTACGGCAGCCAGAGCCCAGTAGAGCCGGCATAATACCAAGCTGCGGGTGAACTGAAAGGGCCATCCGCCCAACGCTGTGCCAGATCATGGTTTCAAGCGATTGCCGTGATCGTGTTGGCAGCAAAGCGTCTATACAGAAAGTTATCCCCTCGTCCCCAGGAAACCGCATGCGAGTCGACCTGCACTGCCACAGCACCGCGTCCGACGGACAGCTCAGCCCGACCGCCCTGGTCGAGCGTGCCCACGGGCGCGGCGTGCGCGTGCTGGCGCTGACCGACCACGACACCCTCGACGGTCTGCCCGAGGCGCGCCGTGCCGCGCAGGCGCTGGGCATGGAACTGGTGGACGGCGTCGAAGTGTCATGCACCTGGGGCGGGGCGACCATTCATGTGCTGGGCTACGGTTTCGACGTGATGGCCGAACCCCTGGTAAAGGCGCTGGGCGACCTGCACCGCGCCCGCTGGACCCGCGCCGAGGAGATCGGCCGGCGCCTGGAGGCCAAGGGCATGCCCGGTGCCTTCGAGGGCGCGCGGGCGATCCAGGCGGAACTGGGCGACAGCGAGAATGCCCCGGCGCGTCCGCACTTCGCCGAGTTCCTGTTGCGCCAGGGCCATGTCAAGGATCGCGCCGAAGCCTTCCGCAAATGGCTGGGCGCCGGCAAGCTGGGCGACGTCAAGCAGCACTGGCCGAGCCTCGCCGACGCCGTCGGCACCCTGCGCGAGGCCGGCGCCTGGATCAGCCTCGCGCACCCCTACCAGTACGATTTCACCCGCACCAAGCGGCGCAAGCTGGTGGCCGACTTCATCGCCGCCGGCGGCCATGCGCTGGAAGTCTGCAACGGCCCGCAGCCGGCCGAGCAGGTTGGCGTGCTGAGCATCCTGGTCCGCGAGTTCGGGCTGATGGTCACTGCCGGCAGCGACTTCCACGGTCCCAGCGACTGGTCCGAGCTGGGGCTTTACCGCAGCGTGCCGGAAGACCTTCCGCCGCTCTGGCCGCGCTTCGCCAGCGCCGAGAACGCCATCGGGATCAAGGAGACTCCATGAGCCAGTTCTTTCAGATCCACCCGGAAAATCCCCAGGCGCGCCTGATCAAGCAGGCCGTGGAGATCGTCCGCCAGGGGGGAGTGATCGCCTATCCCACCGACTCGTCCTATGCGCTGGGTTGTCGCATTGGCGAAAAATCTGCGGTGGAGCGCATCCGCCACATCCGCCGGCTGGACGACAAGCACAACTTCACCCTGGTCTGCCGTGACCTGTCCGAGCTCGGCCTCTACGCCAAGGTCGACACGCGCCTGTTCCGGTTGCTCAAGGCGCATACACCCGGCCCCTATACCTTCATCCTCAATGCCACTCGCGAAGTGCCGCGCATGTTGCTGCACCCCAAGCGCCGCACCATCGGCCTGCGCGTGCCGGCCTGCCCGATCGCCCTGGCGCTGCTGGAGGAACTGGGTGAGCCGCTGATGAGCGTCAGCCTGATCCTGCCGGGGGAGGCAGAGCCACTGAACGACCCCTACGAGATGCGCGACCAACTGGAACACCTGGTCGACCTGATCATCGACGGCGGCTTCGGCGGCGGCGAAGCTTCCACCGTGATCGCCCTCACCGACGAAGACCCGGTGGTAGTGCGAGTCGGCTGCGGCGACCCGGAACCTTTCATGGTCAACGCCTGAACACGCCCGGCGCGCTGACTATACTCCCCGTTCCATCGCTGAACCCGCGAGGTTGACCGCTTGACCAGCGTCGAATCCCTGCGCCGTGTGCTGTCCGGCATGCGCCCCACCGGGCGCCTGCACCTGGGGCACTACCACGGTGTGCTGCAGAACTGGGTGAAACTGCAGCACGAGTACGAATGCTACTTCTCCATCGTCGACTGGCACGCCCTGACCACCGAGTACGACGAGACCGCCAGCATCCGCCAGCACGTGCGCGACATGGCCATCGACTGGCTGGCGGTGGGCGTCAGCCCCAGCGCCGCGACGCTGTTCGTGCAATCCCAGGTCCCCGAGCACGCCGAGTTGCACCTGCTGCTGTCGATGATCTGCCCGCTGTCGTGGCTGGAGCGTGTACCGACCTACAAGGAACTGCAGGAAAAACTGGTCCACAAGGACCTCTCCACCTTCGGCTTCCTCGGCTACCCGCTGCTGCAGGCCGCGGACATCCTGATCTACCGTGCAGGCCTGGTGCCGGTGGGCTCGGACCAGTTCGCCCACGTCGAATTCACCCGCGAGATCGCCCGCCGCTTCAATCACCTGTACGGCGGCGAGGTGGATTTCGAAGACCGTGCCCAGACCGCTATCGCCCGCCTGGGCAAGAAGACCGGCAAGCTCTACAGCAGCCTGCGCAAGGCCTGGCAGGAGCAGGGCGACGCCGAGGCCCTGGAAACCGCTCGCGCGCTGCTCATGGAGCAGCAGAGCCTGACCCTGGGCGACCGCGATCGGCTGTTCGGCTACCTCGAAGGCACCAGCCGCATGCTGCTGCCCGAGCCGCAGACCCTCACCAGCCATGCGCCGAGAATGCCGGGGCTGGATGGGCAGAAAATGTCCAAGTCGCACCACAACACCATCGCCCTGCGCGACAGCCCGGAGGTGATAGAAGAGAAGGTCGCGCGCATGCCCACCGATCCTGCGCGCGTGCACCGCGGTGATCCGGGCGACCCGGAGCGTTGCCCGGTGTGGCAGTGGCATCTGATCTACTCCGACGACGGCTGTCGCCAGTGGGTGCAGGAAGGCTGCCGCAGCGCCGGGATTGGTTGCCTGGACTGCAAGCGACCGCTGATCGAGTCGATCCTCCACGAACTGGCGCCAATCCAGGCGCGCGCACTGGACTACGAAGACAACCCCGAGCTGGTGCGCAGTATCCTCGCCGAAGGCGCCGAGCGTGCCCGCGAGGTGGCACGAGAGACGCTGGTGGAGGTGCGGCATGCGATGGGGTTGTCGTACCGCTGAGCACGCGGCCTTGCCGGCTGTGTGGGAGCGGACTCTGTCCGCGATCGGCCACCGGCGCGATGCGGACCTATCGCGGACAAAGTCCGCTCCCACCCCACAAGCTTGCCGCCGCACCATGTGAATCCGCCAAAAGCCCCTCGCGCCGCTGGCAAAAGCAGGGATAATGCCGCCTTCGAACCCTGAGCCTGACGAGTGGCCGATGAGTGACCTGACCGAGCCGCAAACCCCTGCCGCCGCCCCTGAATACCAGGTGCCAGTGCAGCTGGCGCTCGTCTACGGCGAGGCCCTGACGGAGATGCCGCAGGACCTGTACATCCCGCCGGACGCCCTGGAGGTCTTCCTCGAAGCCTTCGAGGGCCCGCTCGACCTGCTGCTCTATCTGATCCGCAAGCAGAACATCAACATCCTCGACATCCCCGTGGCGGAGATCACCCGCCAGTACATGGGCTACGTCGAGCTGATGAAGTCGGTGCGCCTGGAACTGGCCGCCGAGTACCTGGTAATGGCCGCCATGCTCGCCGAGATCAAGTCGCGCATGCTGCTGCCGCGCTCGGCCGAGGCCGAGGAAGAAGAGGACGACCCGCGCGCCGAACTGATCCGCCGCCTGCAGGAGTATGAGCGCTTCAAGAAGGCCGCCGAGGACCTCGACGAACTGCCGCGCCTGGGCCGTGACTACGTGGTGCCGACCATCGCCGCGCCGGATGCGCGGGCGCGCCGGCTGCTGCCGGATGTGGACATGCAGGAGCTGATGCTGTGCATGGCCGAGGTGCTGCGCCGCGCCGACCTGTTCGAAAGCCACCAGGTCACCCGCGAGATGCTTTCCACCCGCGAGCGCATGAGCGAGATC
The DNA here is from genome assembly GCF_012971725.1 of Pseudomonas multiresinivorans. NCBI lineage: Bacteria > Pseudomonadati > Pseudomonadota > Gammaproteobacteria > Pseudomonadales > Pseudomonadaceae > Pseudomonas > Pseudomonas multiresinivorans. Next base: position 5,189,857 of record NZ_CP048833.1, on the reverse strand, counting down.
CTCGAGCGCCTGAAGGGCGAGGGTTTCGTGCCCTTCATTACGCTGTTCCGTGTCGAGGAAGGCAAGCTGGGCGTGGTGGTGACCTTCATGGCGGTGCTGGAGTTGGTGAAGGAGCAACTGGTGGAGCTGGTGCAGAACGAGGCCTTCGCGCCGATCCACGTCCGCGCCCGCAGCGAAGTACAGGAAGGCGCCGCACGCTTCGGCGAAGCGCCGGAAGAAGTGCTGGAAGAGGGCGACGAAGACGTCTTCGAGCCGCGCGAAGAACCGCTGGCCGAGCTGACCTTCGAGGATGGCCATTTCGACGGCCCGGAAGGCGAGGCAGCGCTCGACCAGGCGCTGGATGGCGAGCCGGAAGAAGAGCCGCTCTGATCCACTGGCGTTGCCCTGACGGCGCGCTTTGAGTAGCTTTCCCGCCTGAACGGCCAATCTATCTACCCTGACCCGAGCTTCCCGATGAATCTCTCCGACCCGCAAGAACTGGCGACCCTGCTCGAAGGCATCCTCCTGGCTGCCGGCAAGCCCATGTCGCTGGAGCGCCTCGGCGAGCTGTTCGAGGAGGCCGAGCGCCCAGAGCCGCAGCAGTTCCGTGATGCGCTGGCGATACTGAGCCTGTCCTGCTCCGGGCGCGCCTTCGAGCTGAAGGAGGTCGCCACCGGTTACCGCCTGCAGGTGCGCGAGAAGTTCGCTTCCTGGGTGGGCCGTTTGTGGGAGGAGCGCCCGCAGCGCTATTCCCGCGCGCTGCTGGAGACCCTGGCGCTGATCGCCTACCGCCAGCCCATCACCCGTGGCGAGATCGAGGAAATCCGTGGCGTCGCGGTGAACACGCAGATCGTCAAAACGCTGATGGAGCGCGAGTGGATCCGCATCGTCGGTTACCGCGAAGTTCCCGGCCGCCCGGCCATGCTCGCCACCACCCGGACCTTCCTCGACTATTTCAACCTGAAGAGCCTGGAAGAGTTGCCGCCGCTGGCCGCGCTGAAGCTGATGGAGCCCGAACCGCAGCCGATCTTCGAGGACATGGCGCCCACTGCCAGCCTGCCCGGCCCCGAGGAGTACGACGAGGACTACGTTCCACCGTCCCTGCAGGCGCTGGCCGACCAGGCCGTGCGCGATGCCGGCGAAGAGCCGGAGCCCGCGCCGCCGGAAGAACCGAAGGAAGAGACCAGCTTCCGCAGCCTGCTCGTCGAGCTGGACGAGATGGAGCAGGGCCTGAAGACCGACTTCGACGACCTGATCGACCGCCCGCCAAGCGACGATGAAGACACCGGTGTGGATGCGGATTTCAGCGGCGTCCATGGCTTGCCCGAAGTCTCGTCCGACACCGAGGATGCTGGCACGAGCGAAACCGATGCATCAGCGCAGCCCGAACCGGCGCCCCGGCCGCCGGCCCCCGCGCCGGAAGAAGAGTGGGACGAGGAACGCGCACTGCGTGAAGCCATGCGCGAGGAAATGGAATTCAACCGGCTCAATCGCGACCATTGAGACCCATTCACCGGCGTTTTCCAGCCGTTCGGTGATTGACTTCCGCCTTCGGCGCGACGACCTTATGTGCCGCGTTCGAAAGGCGCTGGCGACTACACCCGGGGGAGTCGCCGGAATCCCACCTGTTCGATGCCCCTCTAACAACATTCCACAGTGGCCCGGCGCATCGCGCAGGCTGCTGAGTACCCATATGAAAAGAACTCCAATCAGCCGTATCTGCTGGCTCGGCCTCCTGCTGGGCCTGAGCAGCGCTTCGCTATCCGCCGCCGAATCTGCTGTCGTAGCTCCCGCCGTGCCGTTGGCCGGCCAGTCCAAGGACGCCTTCATCGACAGCCTGATGCAGCGCATGACGCTGGAAGAGAAGATCGGCCAACTGCGCCTGGTCAGCGTCGGGCCGGACCATCCCAAGCCGGTACTGCTGAAGGAAATCGCCGAGGGCACCACTGGCGCGGTGTTCAATACCGTGGTTCGTCCGGGCATCCGTGACCTGCAGGACGCGGCGATGAAGAGCCGGCTGAAGATTCCGCTGTTCTTCGCCTACGATGTGGTCCACGGCCATCGCACCGTATTCCCCATCGGCCTGGGCCTGGCGGCGAGCTGGGACATGGAATCCATCGAGCGCAGTGCCCGTGTCGCGGCCATCGAGGCCAGCGCCGACGGCCTCAACCTGACCTATTCGCCCACCGTCGACATCGCCCGCGATCCGCGCTGGGGCCGTGTCTCCGAAGGCTTCGGCGAAGACGCCTGGCTGACCAGCAAGGTTGCCGCCGCCGTGGTCAAGGGCTACCAGGGCAAGGGCCTGAACCAGCCGGAAACCATCATGGCCGGGGTCAAGCACTTCGCCCTGTACGGCGCCGGTGAAGGCGGCCGCGACTACAACACTGTGGACATGAGCCCGCAGCGCATGTTCCAGGACTACCTGCCGCCGTACCGCGCGGCCATCGATGCCGGCGCTGGTGCGGTGATGGTCTCGCTCAACAGCATCAACGGCGTGCCCGCCACCGCCAACAAGTGGCTGCTGCAGGACCTGCTGCGCAAGCAGTGGGGCTACAAGGGCCTGACCCTGAGCGACCACGGTGCGGTGCTGGAGCTGATCAAGCACGGCGTGGCCGCCACTGAGCGCGACGCCACCCAGGCAGCGATCAACGCCGGCGTCGAAATGAACATGAACGACGACCTCTACGGCAAGCACATGCCCGAGCTGCTCAAGGCCGGGCTGATCAGCCAGGACGAGATCGACCGTGCCTGCCGCGACGTGCTCGCCGCCAAGTGGGACATGGGCCTGTTCCAGGACCCGTACCGCTACCTGCAGGGCAAGGACCCGGTGGATACCGACGCCGAAGAGCGTCTGCACCGCGCCGACGCCCGCGAGATCGCGCGCAAGGGCATGGTCCTGCTGAAGAACGAAGGCGGCGTGCTGCCGCTCAAGCGTGACGGCGTGATTGCCCTGATCGGCCCGCTGGCTGACAGCAAGCGCGACGTGATGGGTAGCTGGTCCGCCGCCGGCAAGGCCTTCCAGGCCGTGACCGTGCTCGAAGGCATGGGCACCGCCACCCGTGGCCACGCCGCGCTGCTCTACGCCAAGGGCGCCAACGTCACCGACGATCCGGAGATCGTCAAATACCTCAACGAGTACAGCGAAGACGTGAAGGTCGACTCGCGCAGCCCGAAAGCCATGATCGACGAAGCCGTCGAGAAGGCCAAGCAGGCTGACGTGGTGGTGGCCGTGGTCGGCGAATCCCAGGGCATGGCCCACGAGGCGTCGAGCAAGACCAACCTGCACATCGCGCAAAGCCAGATCGAGCTGCTCAAGGCCCTCAAGGCCACCGGCAAGCCGCTGGTGCTGGTGCTGATGAACGGCCGGCCGATGGACCTGCGCTGGGAAAGTGCCAACGCCGACGCTGTGCTGGAAACCTGGTTCAGCGGCACCGAAGGTGGCAACGCCATCGCCGACGTGCTGTTCGGCGACTACAACCCGTCGGGCAAGCTGACCATGACCTTCCCGCGCTCCGTGGGCCAGGTGCCGATCTACTACAACCACCTGAACACCGGCCGCCCGTTCGACCACGAGCACCCGAACAAGTACACCTCGCGCTACTTCGACTCGGAGAACGGCCCGCTGTACCCGTTCGGCTATGGCCTGAGCTACACCGACTTCAGCGTCTCCGACGTGAAGCTGTCGGGCAGCAAGCTGAAGAAGGGCGACCAGCTGACCGCCAGCGTCACCGTGAAGAACATCGGCAAGGTCGCCGGCGAAACCACCGTGCAGCTCTACCTGCGCGACGTTGCCGCGTCCATCAGCCGTCCGGTCAAGGAGCTCAAGGGCTTCGAGAAGATCCTGCTGCAGCCTGGTGAGTCGAAGGTGGTGCAGTTCCCGATCCGCGAGGAGGACCTGCGCTTCTACGACAGCCAGCTGCGCTACGCCTCGGAGCCGGGCGAGTTCAAGGTCTACGTCGGCCTGGATTCGGACAACGTGAAGGAGCAGAGCTTCACGCTGCTCTAAGCGTTACCCGCTGCTGCAGACGAAGACGCCACGGCTGGTTCAGCCGTGGCGTTTTTCCTTGTCAGGCGGCTTTGGCGAGCCATCGCGATCGCACGCCGATCAGCCAGCGCGTTGCGCCCTGTACCAGAACGGCCAGCAGTGCCGCTTCGGCAAAGCTGGGCAGGATGTCATTGCCAGGCAAACGCAGCGCCAGACACAGGCAGAAAGCCGCGAAAGCCGGCCGCCCCGTGACCATGCCGCGCAGCAGGGCGATGACGAAACCCGGTCCGTGCAGCCGCTGGGACGATACGCAAAGCACGATGGAGAGCAGCGGAAACACCGCCAGCAAGCCACTCCAGCTGGGGCCGGCCCAGCCGGCGAGGGCGGTGACGGCCAGCGTCAGCAGCGCGCCGGCGAGCATGCGCAGGCCCAGTTCGAAGCGGCCCAGTGGAGCGATGGCGGCGCTCAGCTCGGCACGGGGCATGAACAGCTGACTGGTCAACGCGCCCACGGCCGCAGCGAGCAACGCCCAGACGGGCGAGGCGGGCAGTTGGGTCAGTGCCCAGCCGGCCACCAGCCAGGCGAGCATGGCGCCGGTCAATGCCAGCGGCCATCCGTGGCGCCGACAGATCCAGGCATAGGCGAAGTTGAACGCCTCAGCGGCGAAGATCGCGGCCAGCGCGAGCAGCGCGGCGTGAGCGCCGAAGTCGCGGCCATGTTCCACGGTGATCAGATAGAGGATTGGCCCGGCGATGGCGGGCAGGGCGGCCAGGCAGCCGGCCACGGCCGGGCCCCACCAGCGCCCGGAGAGCGAGATCAGCAACAGGAACAGCGGAACGAGGGTGAGCTTGAGGGTGAGCATGGGCGAGGTTGGGCAGCGTGGACGGCGGATTCTAGCAAGGCGCGCACCCTTCGATTGCCAGGGTCGATGGCGCCGATGGGGAAATCGAGTTGGACCTTGGCGCTGCACGGGTGTCCATTAGTAGAGACCCACTGACATTCATCCAGCCGAAACCACGAGGAAGTCCGTGAAGAGTCCGTGCATCAAGGTCTGCGAGTTCGAAGAAGGTATCTGCCTGGGCTGTGGCCGCAGCCGCGAGGAAATCAAGGCGTGGAAGCGCGTCGATCATCTCGGCCAGGAGGCGATCCGGGCCGAGGCCGACATGCGCCTGCTGGTGCTGGAGGCGCAGGGGAAGCGGCTGTATCGCTGAGCGAGAGTTCGGCATGTCCGCCGTTCGCGAGCAAGCTCGCTCCTACGAAGAGCATGCGTTCCAAACCTGTAGGAGCGAGATTGCTCGCGAACTTCGCCTCACCCCCGCGCCAGATACATCACCCGCGCCGTATCCAGCATCCGATTGGAAAACCCCCACTCGTTGTCATACCACGCCATCGCCTTCACCAGTCGCCCATTCACCCGTGTATGGCTGGCATCGAAGATGGCCGAGCGAGGGTCGTGGTTGAAATCCACCGAGACCAGCGGCAGGTGGTTGAAGCCGAGGATCGGCGAAAGCTCGCTGGCACGCTCCATCAGCTCGTTGATTTCCTGCGCGCTGGTATCGCGGCCGACCTGCACCGTGAGGTCCACCAGCGAGACGTTAATAACTGGAACCCGCACCGCCAGCCCCGTCAGCTTGCCGGCCAGCCCCGGCAGCACCAGGCCCACCGCTTCGGCGGCGCCGGTTTTGGTCGGGATCATCGATTGGGTCGCCGAGCGTGCCCGGTAGGGGTCGCTGTGGTAGACGTCGGAGAGGCTCTGGTCGTTGGTATAGGCGTGGATGGTGGTCATCAGCCCGTGCTCGATGCCCAGTTCGCGGTGCAGTACCTGGGCCACCGGCGCCAGGCAGTTGGTGGTGCAGGAGGCGTTGGAGACTATCTGGTGTTCGGCGCGCAGGATGCCTTCGTTGACGCCGAAGACCACCGTGGCGTCGACGCCCTGGCCCGGAGCCGAAATCAGCACCTGGCGCGCGCCGGCCTGCAGGTGCGCGGCAGCCTTGTCGCGGGAGGTGAAGTGGCCGGTGCATTCCAGCACGATATCCACCGCCAGCGCCTTCCACGGCAGCTGCGCCGGATCGCGGATGGCCGTGACGGCAATCACGTCGCCCTCTACCCTGAGACTTTCGGCGTCATGCTCGACCTGGCCGGGAAAACGTCCATGCACGCTGTCGAACTGCAGCAGATGGGCGTTGATCGCGGCGTCGCCGAGGTCGTTTATCGCCACCACTTGCAGGTGCTGGCGATAGCCGCCCGAGTAGAGCGCGCGGAGTACGTTCCGACCGATGCGGCCAAATCCGTTGATTGCCAGGCGTATAGTCATTGAGGTCGTCTCTTTTCTTTTGTTGTGGTAAAAACCATTAAATTTCCACGCCGTTGAAAAGTAAACGCCTTGGAATAAACAATTATGTTGTAAAAACAACAACTGATAGTCTGTAGGAGAATGCTGCCATGCACCCCCGTGTGCTTGAAGTCACCCAGCGTATCCAGGCCCGCAGCGCGGCCACGCGACAGCGCTACCTCGACCTGGTCAAGGCTGCTGCCACCAAGGGCCCACACCGCGGCACGCTGCCCTGCGGCAACCTCGCCCACGGCGTTGCGGCCTGTGGTGATTCCGACAAACAGGCGCTGCGGCTGATGAACCAGGCCAACGTCGCCATCGTCTCCGCCTACAACGACATGCTCTCCGCGCACCAGCCGCTGGAGCGCTTCCCCGAGCTGATCAAGGACGCCCTGCGGCAGATCGGTTCGGTCGGCCAGTTCGCCGGCGGCGTGCCGGCCATGTGCGATGGCGTCACCCAGGGCGAACCGGGCATGGAACTGTCCCTGGCCAGCCGCGACGTGATCGCCATGGGCACCGCCATCGCGCTGTCGCACAACATGTTCGATGCCGCGCTGTGCCTGGGCGTGTGCGACAAGATCGTTCCCGGCCTGCTGATCGGCTCGCTGCGCTTCGGCCACCTGCCGGTGGTGTTCGTGCCCGCCGGCCCCATGCCTACCGGTATCTCCAACAAGGAGAAGGCTGCGGTGCGCCAGCTGTTCGCCGAAGGCAAGGCCACCCGCGAGGAGCTGCTGGCTTCGGAAATGGCCTCCTACCACGCGCCGGGCACCTGCACCTTCTATGGCACCGCCAACACCAACCAGTTGCTGGTGGAAGTGATGGGCCTGCACCTGCCGGGCGCTTCCTTCGTCAACCCGAATACCCCGCTGCGCGACGAGCTGACCCGCGAAGCCGCTCGCCAGGCCGCGCGCCTGACCCCGGAGAACGGCCAGTTCGTGCCCATGGCGGAGATCGTCGACGAGAAGGCCATGGTCAACTCGGTGGTAGCGCTGCTGGCCACCGGCGGCTCGACCAACCACACCCTGCACCTGCTTGCCATCGCCCAGGCCGCCGGCATCCAGCTGACCTGGCAGGACATGGCCGACCTCTCCGAGATCGTGCCGACCCTGGCGCGCATCTATCCCAACGGTCAGGCCGACATCAACCACTTCCAGGCGGCGGGCGGCATGTCCTTCCTGATCCGCCAGCTGCTCGACGGCGGCCTGCTGCACGAAGACGTGCAGACCGTGGTCGGCAAGGGCCTGCGTCGTTATATCCAGGAGCCCTTCTTCGACGAGGGCAAGCTGGTCTGGCGCGAAGGCCCGGCGGCGAGCCTGGACGAGAACATCCTGCGCCCCATCGACAAACCCTTCTCCCCGGAAGGCGGCCTGCGCCTGATGGAGGGCAACCTGGGCCGCGGCGTGATGAAGGTCTCTGCCGTAGCGGTGGAACACCAGATCGTCGAGGCGCCGGTGCGCATCTTCCATGACCAGTCGAGCCTGGCCGCCGCCTTCAAGGCCGGCGAGCTGGAGCGCGACCTGGTGGCCGTGGTGCGTTTCCAGGGCCCGCGCGCCAACGGTATGCCAGAGCTGCACAAGCTCACACCGTTCCTCGGCGTGCTGCAGGACCGCGGCTTCAAGGTCGCGCTGGTCACCGATGGGCGCATGTCCGGCGCGTCCGGCAAGGTGCCGGCGGCCATCCATGTATCCCCCGAAGCACTCAATGGCGGCCCGCTGGCGAAGCTGCGCGACGGCGATGTGGTACGCGTCGACGGCACCACCGGCGAACTGCGCGTGCTGGTGGATGCGGCGGAATGGGAGGCGCGTCCGCTCGTCGAGACTCCGGCCATTGATAACCTGGGCATGGGCCGCGAGCTGTTCGCCTTCATGCGTAATGCCTTCAGCCCGGCGGAGCAGGGCGCCTGCAGCTTCACGGCTGAACTGAACGGTCCGAGCTGACTGTCGCAGCGCCCCGCGCGAAGGGACTGCCTGTCCATCGCGCGGGGCGTTTTCGGCGCTGACCTATGCTGGCATGATTCCGCGCCGCACCCTTTCACCCAACTTCCAGGCCCGAGCCCGCAATGAACTCCAACAAAGCTCACTCCGCCTCGAACGGTTTCGCCCTGGTCGGCGACATCGGTGGCACCAATGCCCGCTTCGCCCTGTGGCGCGGTGAAGTCCTCGAATCCATCGAAGTCCTGGCCTGCGCGGACTATCCGCGCCCGGAAGACGCCGTGCGCGATTACCTGCAGCGTGTCGGCCAGCCGCTCTCCGTCGTCGAGAATGTCTGCCTGGCCTGTGCCGGTCCGGTTGGCGCCGGCGACTTCAAGTTCACCAACAACCACTGGGTCATCCAGCGCGATGCCTTCCGCACCGAATTGGGCCTGAGCCACCTGCTGCTGGTGAACGACTTCAGCACCATGGCCTGGGCGGCCTCGCGGCTGTCGGAAGAACACCTGGTGCAGGTACGGCCCGGCAGGGCGCTGGAGGGCCGCGCCAGGCTGATCATCGGCCCCGGCACCGGCCTGGGCGTGGGCAGCCTGATGCCGCTGCCGAACGGTGGCTGGGAAGTGCTGCCCTGCGAAGGCGGCCACGTCGACCTGCCGGTGACCTCCGAGCGCGACTTCGCCCTCTGGCAACTGCTGCGCGAGAAATATGGCCACGTCTCGGCCGAGCGCGTGCTCTCCGGCAGCGGCCTGGAAAACCTCTATCGCATGAGCTGCCAGCTCGATGGCGTGGAACCCAAATGCGCCACTGCCGCCGAGATCGGCGAGCGCGCCATGGCCGGCGACGCCTACGCCGACGCGGTGCTGGAGCACTTCTTCGTCTGGCTGGCGCGGGTTGCCGGCAACGCCGTGCTGACGGTTGGCGCGCTGGGCGGCGTGTACATCACCGGCGGCATCGTCCCGCGCTTCCTCGAACGCTTCCAGCGTAGCGGCTTCGCCGAGGCGTTCCGCGCCCGCGGCAAGACCAGTGGGCCGTATCTCGATCCGGTGCCGGTGTGGGTCATGACCGCGGATCATCCGGGGCTGTTCGGCGCCGGCGTGGCCCTGGAACAGGCACTGCGCAACGAAGGCTGATTCACCGCGCCACCGTTGAAAACAACAAGAAAGGACGCCCGAAGTGAACCAGCCTGCCAAATCCATCCTGCTGGTGGACGACGACCAGGAAATCCGCGAGCTGCTGGACACCTACCTGAGCCGCGCCGGTTTCCAGGTGCGCGCCGTCGCCAACGGTGAGGATTTCCGCCGCGCGCTGTGCGACGAGGAGTCCGCCCTGGCGATCCTCGACGTGATGCTGCCCGATGAAGACGGCTTCAGCCTGTGCCGCTGGATTCGCTCGCACCAGCGCCACGCCTGCATGCCGGTGATCATGCTCACCGCCAGTTCCGACGAGGCCGACCGCGTGGTGGGCCTGGAGCTGGGTGCCGACGATTACCTCGGCAAACCCTTCAGCCCCCGCGAGTTGCTGGCGCGGATCAAGGCGCTGCTGCGTCGTGCGCAGTTCACCCAGGTGCGCGGCGGCGAGGTCATCGCTTTCGACGATTGGCGGCTGGATACCATCAGCCACCGGTTGTTCCACGAGGACGGCGAGGAGCATTTCCTCAGTGGTGCCGACTTCGCCCTGCTCAAGCTGTTCCTCGATAATCCCCGGCAGATTCTCGATCGCGACACCATCGCCAGCGCCACCCGTGGCCGCGAGGTGATGCCGCTGGAGCGCATCGTCGACATGGCCGTGTCGCGCCTGCGCCAGCGTCTGCGTGATACCGAGAAACCGGCGCGGCTGATCCAGACCGTGCGCGGCAGCGGTTACCTGCTGGCTGCCCAGGTTCGCCCGCACCTCGCCGGCCATGAGTGAACGCCGTCGCTGGACCCTGGTACCGCGCTCGCTGCTCGGCCGCATGCTGTTGCTCACCCTGCTGGCGGTACTGCTCGCACAGGGGTTGTCGAGCCTGTTCTGGATATCCCACCTGCGTTCCAGCCAGCGCGACGGCCTGCTCACCAGCTCGCGCAGCCTGGCCTATTCCATGGCCGCCAGCGTCAGCTACTTCCGCTCGTTACCCATTGGTTATCGCCCGCTGGTGCTGGACCAGTTGCGCAGCATGGGCGGCACGCGCTTCTTCGTCTCGCTCAACGAACGCCCGCTGAACCTGCGCGCGCTGCCCGATACGACGAACAAGCAGGCGGTGATCGATATCGTGCAGGACGTGCTGCACCAGAAGCTGGGCAAGGACGTGGAGCTGCAGGTGGAGTTCGTCAGCCCCGACGATCTGCGGCTGTTCAATGGCGAGCTGAAGCTGGAGGAGCTGCCGCGCTCCTGGGCGCACTACGCATTGACCCTGGAACCGGTGAACCCGCCGGTGCTGGTCACGCAGATCCGCATCGGCGAGAGCGAATGGCTATACATCGCCAGCCTGATGCCGGCGCCCTACGTCACCCTGGAGCCCGAAGGCCTGCCGCCGCAGCAGATCATTTCCATCGCCTTCACCAGCCTCCTGTTGCTGCTGTTCACCGGCTTGCTGGTGCACTGGCAGAGCCGCCCGCTCAAGCGCCTCGCCCGCGCCGCCCGCGACATTGCCCTGGGCGGCCAGGACCAGCCGCTGGAGGAGAACGGGGCGAGCGAACTGGTGGAAGTCTCACGGGCCTTCAACACCATGCGCGAGCGCATCGACCGCTACGTCAACGAGCGGGGCCAGTTGTTCAGCGGTATCTCCCACGACCTGCGCACACCGATCACCCGCCTGCGCCTGCGTGCCGAATTGCTGGACGACGAGCAGGCGCGGGACAAGTTCAGCCACGACCTCGACGAACTGGAACTGCTGGTGAAGGGCGCGCTGCAATGCGTGAAGGACACCGACATCCACGAGAACATCGAGCCGGTGGACCTCAACCAACTGCTGCAGTACATCGCCGGCCCCTACCTCGCCGATGGCCGGGTCCAGGTCATCGGCGCGGCGCGCGAGCCCTATCCCGGCAAGCCGCTGGCGCTCAAGCGCTGCATCGGCAACCTGCTGGACAACGCGTTGAAGTACGGCGAGCGCGCGCAACTGAGCATCGAGGACGACGCCGATGCCGTGGTCCTGCACGTCGACGACCAGGGCCCTGGAGTGCCGGAACAGCGCCTGGAGAAGGTCTTCGAGCCGCGCTTCCGACTGTCCGAACGGGGGCAGGGTTACGGCCTCGGGTTGGGCATCGCGCGCAACATTGCGCATACCCATGGCGGGGAAGTGACCTTGCAGAATCGCCGTGAGGGTGGACTGCGGGTGACGTTGAGGTTGCCGCGGTTGGAGGTGGAGTAGGGAATTCGTTCCTGCCGGTTGTTTCGGAACGCTTGGTTATCGCTGCCCTCTCCCTAACCCTGGCTACGCGCCCCGCTCCGAAGGGAGAGGGGACCGTTCGGCGCGAGCGGCGACACCAGAGCTCGCCTGGTACCGCGATATGAGTAAGTGCAGGAACCTACAGGCAGCTCGGAAAGCTCTCTCTCCCTTCAGGGAGAGGGCTGGGGAGAGGGGGATGGGCGGTGGCACTAGGCTCCGGAGAACCGCCCTCCCTGGACGCCAAAGAATGACCTCCCGACTGACCCAGTTCTCCAAGCAGCTACGCCATGACCAGACCGAAGCCGAACTCGCCCTCTGGCACCATTTGCGCGCCCACCGTTTCCTCGGTCTCAAATTCCGCCGACAGAAAGTCATCGGCCCGTACATCATCGATTTCATTTGTCACGAGCGCATGCTGATCATCGAACTGGATGGTGGGCAGCATCTGGACTCTGGTCGGGACCGGGAGCGCGACGCGTGGCTCAAAACCAGGGGTTTCAAAGTGCTGCGCTTCTGGAATCATGATGTGCTGTTGAAGATGGATTCGGTGCTGGAGACGGTACGCCTGATGCTTGATGCGGACGCTTTGCCCTCTCCCCAACCCTCTCCCTGAAGGGAGAGGGGGCCGCTCGGAGCGAGGCGAGGCCTCGGCGTCAGCCGGCTCCCCATTGATAGTTGAAAGCTGCGACGGCATCAGGCGAACTGCATACCTGGCACGGCAGAGGACAGCTCCCTCTCCCTTCAGGGAGAGGGCGGGGGAGAGGGTAGTGGGCCGGAATTCAGTGCTCCAGGACACATTCGAAAACGCTCACCCAGTACAGCGCTTCACAGCAAGCCCAAATGTCACCGAGCGGTGACAATCAAAGATCGCTTCGTTACCCGGAGAGCGGAATGCCTTGGATAGACTCGGACCATCGCAAGCGCAGACTTGCCTCCAATAACAAGAACAAGGTGCTCTCCATGAATGCGATCCGTCGCCTGTCGGCCGCCATCTGTCTTTCCTCTTTCTGTCTCTCCCCGATGCTGGCCCACGCCGGTGAAGTCGAAGTGCTGCACTGGTGGACTTCCCCTGGCGAGAAGCGCGCCGCCGAAACCCTGAAGAAGCTTGTCGAGGCCAAGGGCCACACCTGGAAGGACTTCGCCGTCGCCGGTGGTGGTGGTGAAGCCGCCATGACCGTGCTGAAGACCCGCGCCGTCTCCGGCAACCCGCCGGCTGCCGCGCAGATCAAGGGGCCGGACATCCAGGAATGGGGCGAACTCGGCCTGCTCGCCGACCTCAACGATGTCGCTGCCGAAGGCAAGTGGGACCAGCTGCTGCCGCCGCAGGTGGCGCAGATCATGAAGTACAAGGGCGACTACGTGGCCGTGCCGGTCAACGTGCACCGGGTCAACTGGCTGTACATCAACCCGGAAGTCTTCAAGAAGGCCGGCGCCACGCCGCCGACCACCCTGGACGAGCTCTTCGCCGCCGCTGACAAGCTCAAGGCCGCCGGCTTCACGCCGCTCGCCCATGGTAGCCAGCCCTGGCAGGACGGCACGCTGTTCGAGAACCTGGTCCTGAGCAAGATGGGCCCCGAAGGTTACCGCAAGGCCTTCGTCGAGCAGGACAAGGCGACGCTGACCGGCGCGCAGATGGCCGACGTCTTCGCCGCGCTGAAGAAGCTGCACAGCTACGTCGATGCCGACGCCGCCGGCCGCGAGTGGAACGTCGCCACCGGCATGGTGATCAACGGCAAGGCCGGCATGCAGATCATGGGCGACTGGGCCAAGAGCGAGTTCACCGCCGCCGGCAAGGTGGCGGGCAAGGACTACCAGTGCCTGCCGTTCCCCGGCACGCAGAAGGCGTTCGACTACAACATCGACTCCCTGGTGATGTTCAAGCTGAGCAACGCCGAGAACCGCAAGGCCCAGGAAGACCTGGCCCGCGCGGTGCTCGACCCGGCGTTCCAGAAGGACTTCAGCCTGAACAAGGGCTCGATCCCGGTGCGCCTGGACGTCGACATGACGCCCTTCGACGCCTGCGCCCAGCAGTCCATGAAGGACTTCAAGGCCGCCTCCGCCGACGGCAACCTGGTGCCGAGCATGGCTCACAGCATGGCCGCCTCCAGCTACGTGCAGGGCGCGATCTTCGACGTGGTCACCAACTTCTTCAACGACCCCGCCGCCGATCCGCAGAAGGCCGCGCAACAACTGGGTGCCGCCATCCAGGCTGCCGCGCAGTAACGCGCTCGCCGGCTCCGTGACGGAGCCGGTTTTCTGATTCCCCAGAACGACTCCGGGCCGCCACGGCAGCCTGGGTGGGCTCACTCATCCTCGAGAAAGCAGATGGCGACCCGATCCCCGACTTTCACTCCCGCCGCCGCGCCTCGGGCTTCGCTGCTCGACGGCCTGCAGGCCTGGCTGCCGAAGCTGGTGCTGGCCCCGAGCATGCTCGTGGTGCTGGTCTGCGTGTACGGCTACATCGGCTGGACGCTGCTGCTGTCCTTCACCAATTCGCGCTTCATGCCGGCGTACAGCTGGGCGGGCCTGAGCCAGTACCTGCGCCTGTGGGACAACGACCGCTGGTGGGTGGCGAGCAAGAACCTGCTGCTGTTCGGTGGCCTGTTCATCGGTATCTGCCTGGTACTTGGCGTCTTCCTCGCCGTGCTGCTGGACCAGCGTATCCGCCGCGAAGGCTTCATCCGCACCGTGTACCTGTACCCCATGGCGCTGTCGATGATCGTCACCGGCACCGCCTGGAAGTGGCTGCTCAACCCCGGCCTGGGCCTGGACAAGCTGCTGCGCGACTGGGGCTGGACCGGCTTTCGCTTCGACTGGCTGGTGGACCCGGAGCGGGTCGTCTACTGCCTGGTGATCGCCGCCGTGTGGCAGGCCTCGGGCTTCGTCATGGCGCTGTTCCTCGCCGGCCTGCGCGGGGTCGACCCGGCCATTGTGCGCGCGGCCCAGGTGGACGGCGCGAGCCTTCCGACCATCTACCTGCGCATCGTCCTGCCGAGCCTGCGGCCAGTGTTCTTCAGCGCGCTGATGATCCTCGCGCACATCGCCATCAAGAGCTTCGACCTGGTCGCCGCGATGACCGCCGGCGGCCCCGGCTACTCCTCCGACCTGCCGGCGATGTTCATGTATGCCCACACCTTCACCCGCGGCCAGATGGGCCTGGGCGCGGCCAGCGCGATGCTGATGCTGGGCGCCGTGCTGGCCATTGTCGTGCCGTACTTGTATTCCGAACTGCGGGGCAAGCGCCATGCATGACTCGACCCTGAAACCGTCGTTCAGCCTGAGCCGCCTGGCGGTGCATGCGACCCTCTGGGGCGCTGTGGCGCTGTACGTGATCCCGCTGCTGGTGATGCTGCTGACCAGCTTCAAATCGCCTGAAGATATCCGTAACAGCAACCTGCTGGCGCTGCCGGACGTATTCACCGCAATCGGTTGGGTAAAAGCCTGGGGCGCGGTGGGCGATTACTTCTGGAACTCGGTGAAGATCACCGTGCCGGGCGTGCTGATCTCCACCTTCATCGGCGCCATGAACGGCTACGTGCTGTCGATGTGGCGCTTCCGCGGCTCGCAGCTGTTCTTCGGCGCGCTGCTGTTCGGCTGCTTCCTGCCGTTCCAGGTGATCCTCCTGCCGATGTCCTTCACCCTCGGCAAGCTCGGCCTGGCCAACACCACCACCGGGCTGGTGATGGTCCACTGCATCTACGGGCTGGCCTTCACCACGCTGTTCTTCCGCAATTACTTCGTGGCGATTCCCGATGCCCTGGTGAAGGCCGCACGCCTGGACGGCGCGGGGTTCTTCACCATCTTCCTGCGCATTCTGATGCCCATGTCCACGCCCATCGTGATGGTCTGCCTGATCTGGCAGTTCACCCAGATCTGGAACGACTTCCTGTTCGGCGTGGTGTTCGCCAGCGGCGACGCGCAGCCCATCACCGTGGCGCTGAACAACCTGGTGAACATCAGCACCGGGGTCAAGGAATACAACGTCGACATGGCCGCCGCGATGATCGCGGCGCTGCCCACGCTGGTGGTCTACGTACTGGCCGGCAAGTACTTCGTGCGCGGGCTGACTGCCGGCGCGGTCAAAGGTTGAGGTAAGCCCAAGATGTCCACACTCGAACTGCGCAACCTGCACAAGTCCTACGGCAGCGGCCTGGCCGACACGCTGAAATCGATCAACCTGTCGATCGACTCGGGCGAATTCCTGATCCTGGTCGGCCCCTCCGGCTGCGGCAAATCCACCCTGATGAACTGCATCGCCGGCCTGGAAAACCTCACCGGCGGCGCCATCCTGGTCGATGGCCAGGACATCAGCGGGATGAGCCCGAAGGATCGCGACATCGCCATGGTGTTCCAGTCCTATGCGCTGTACCCGACCATGAGCGTGCGCGAGAACATCGCCTTCGGCCTGAAGATCCGCAAGCTGCCCAGGGCCGAGATCGACGCCGAAGTAGCGCGCGTGGCCAAGCTGCTGCAGATCGAACACCTGCTCGAACGCAAGCCCTCGCAGCTCTCCGGCGGCCAGCAGCAGCGCGTGGCCATGGGCCGGGCGCTGGCGCGGCGGCCGAAGATATATCTGTTCGACGAACCGCTGTCGAACCTCGACGCCAAGCTGCGCGTGGAGATGCGTACCGAGATCAAGCTGATGCACCAGCGCCTGAAGACCACCACGGTCTACGTGACCCACGACCAGATCGAGGCCATGACCCTGGGCGACAAGGTGGCGGTGATGAAGGACGGCATCGTCCAGCAGTTCGGCACGCCGCAGCAGATCTACAACGATCCGGCGAACCTGTTCGTCGCCAGCTTCATCGGCTCGCCGCCGATGAATTTCATTCCGCTCAAGGTGCAGCAGCAGGGCGGCCGCCTGGTCGGCCTGCTGGACAGCGGCCAGGACCGCTGCGAGCTGCCGCTGCAACTGGACGCCGGGCTGGCCGAGGGGCGCGAGCTGATCCTCGGCGTGCGCCCGGAACAGGTGCAGTTGGCCACCGATGGCGCCAACGGGCCGAGCGACCTGCGTGCCGAGGTCGAAGTGGTCGAGCCCACCGGGCCGGACACCCTGGTCTTCGTCACGCTCAACGGTGCCAAGGTCTGCTGCCGCCTCGCGCCGGACCAGTCGCCGCAAGCGGGCTCGTCCCTGCAGCTGCGCTTCGATCCTTCCCGTGCGCTGCTGTTCGACGCGCAGAGCGGCGAGCGCCTGCGCGCAGAGCCGCGCGGCGACGGCGCCAACAAGGTCACACCGCTGGCACGCCAGAAACATTCCTGATTAATACGACCACTGCCCTGAAATTTACTGCCTGAAACTACGCTTCAAACCAAGACAACGAGGACGCTGGAGATGCACAAGAACAACAAGAACCTGCCGGCAGCAAGGACCCTGGGCTGCCTGCTCGCACTGGGCTGTGTGGGCAACGTCGCCCATGCCGCCGACGCCTTCTCATCGGAGTCCAAGTGGGGCCTGGGTGACTGGGGCGGCAAGCGCACCGAACTGCTGGAGAAAGGCTACGACTTCAAGCTCGACTACGTCGGCGAGGTTGCCAGCAACCTTGGCGGGGGCTACGACCAGCACACCACCGCACGCTACTCCGACCAGTTCGCCCTCGGCACCCATCTGGACCTGCAGAAGATCCTCGGCTGGGACGCCACCGAGTTCCAGCTGACCGTCACCGAGCGTAGCGGCCGCAACCTCTCCAACGACCGCATCAGCGACCCGCGCGCCGGGCAGTTCAGCTCCGTGCAGGAAGTCTGGGGCCGGGGCCAGACCTGGCGCCTGACGCAGATGTGGATCAAGCAGCAGTACTTCGACGGCGCGCTGGACGTGAAGGTCGGCCGCTTCGGCGAGGGCGAGGACTTCAACAGCTTCCCCTGCGACTTCCAGAACCTGGCCTTCTGCGGCTCGCAGGTGGGCAACTGGGTGGGCGGCATCTGGTACAACTGGCCGGTCAGCCAGTGGGCCGCCCGCGTGAAGTGGAACTTCAACGATGAGTGGTACGCGCAGGTCGGCGCCTACAACCAGAACCCGTCGAACCTGGAAACTGGCAACGGCTTCAAGCTCAACGGCAGCGGCACCCAGGGCACCATCCTGCCGGTGGAGCTGGTGTGGATGCCGAAAGTCGGCGCCGCGCAACTGCCGGGTGAGTACCGCCTGGGCTACTACTACAGCACCGCCGAAGCCGACGACGTGTACGACGACGTCAACGGCAACCCGCAGGCGCTCACCGGCGAGCCGGCCAAGACCCACAGCGGCAAGCACGGCTGGTGGGTGGTGGCGCAGCAGCAGGTCACCGCGCACAACGGCGACGCTTCCCGCGGCCTGAGCCTGTTCGCCAACTTCACCGTGCACGACAAGGCCACCAACACCGTCGACAACTACCAGCAGCTCGGTGTCGTCTACAAAGGCCCGTTCGACGCGCGGCCCAAGGACGACATCGGCTTCGGCGTGGCGCGCATCCACGTCAACGACGACGTGCAGGATCGCCAGCGCCTGGTGAACCAGGTCAACGGCATCGACGACTACGACAACCCGCTGTACCAGCCCATCCAGGACACCGAGTACAACGCCGAGCTGTACTACGGCGTGCATGTGACCAATTGGCTCACCGTGCGCCCGAACCTGCAGTACATCCGCCATCCGGGCGGTGTGGACGAGGTCAACAACGCCGTGGTGGCCGGCCTGAAGATCCAGTCCAGCTTCTGATTGCTCCCTGGTGCGAACCTGGCCCGTCCTTGTGACGGGCCTTTTTTGTCTGCTCTCAGGGTGAATGGGGTGCATGAGCCAACCGCTTTTTGTAGGAGCGAGCTTGCTCGCGAACCGCCCGGAACACCGGCGCCAGGCAATTCGCGAGCAAGCTCGCTCCTACAGGGGCCAGAAGCGGGCGGACCCGGAGCGGCTGAGCAACCGTTTTTCATTGGCGCAAGCGCTGCGCGTGACTAGGCTTTGCGGTTAGAATCGCGGCCTTTTCTGTAAGATGTAGTGAAACTACAGAGAATTTCACGCCCCGGAATGTCCGGGCAGGGATTGGATCAGGACATCCGGACAATGCTCGAGCATCCGCTGCAGCGCTTTTTTCATTCCATGCGGGCCAAGCGGCCCTTCGACTGGGTGCGCTTCCAGCGTCGCGACCTGCTGCTCATCGATCACCCGCAGTGCCAGGCGGTATTCAGCCGCCAGGGCGCGCAACTGCTGCACTTCCAACCGCGCGGCGCACGCCCGCTGCTGTGGTGCTCCAGCCAGTGGCCGAGCCTGAGCACGGCACCGATCCGTGGCGGTATCCCGGTCTGCTGGCCGTGGTTCGGCAGCCATCCCACCGAGGCCGACTGGCCCCAGCATGGCTGGGCGCGCCAGCGCGAGTGGCGCATGCTCGATGCCTGGGCCGATGACCAGAAGGCGGTCGTCAGCTGGCAGCTGGATATCGAGGACTGGCACGTGCGCCTGGAAGCCCGCCTGGGCCAGGACCTGGACATCGAACTTTCCAGCTACCACGAGGATGACAGCGACTGCCTCTTCAGCTTCGCCCTGCAGCCTTACTGGCGCGTGGGTTCGCTGCGTCGCTCGGTGGTCCACGGCATGGAGCTGGACGGCAAGGCCAGCGGCCTGCCCAACACCTGGGCACCCCGTGGCGCGGTCAAGCAGGTCCTCTACAACACCGGTTCCCTGGTGCTGGAAGATGCCGGCTGGCAGCGTCGCCTGCGCATCGACAAGAACACCAGCGCCGGCAGTGTCATCTGGCATCCGGGAAGCCGCGCGGTGGAGCAGGTGGAACCGGGCGAAGCGGAGCGCTTCCTGTGCATTGGCGCTGCCGGTTATCGCGCGGGCGGGCTGATCCTCGCCCAGGGCGAGCGCATGCTGCTGAACCTGCGCGCCGGGCTGGTCTGACCGACTGATTTCAACGGTTGGCCAAGCCTCGCTCCTACGAAAAGCAACGGTCAGGCGAGGTGAGCGGACGGCCCCTCACCGAGGCCATCCGCAAGACGAGGGGATTACCCTCAGGACGGTTGTTGCGGAGTACCCAGCAGCGACTTGCCGGTTTTCTTCTGCCGCTTGGCCATGCGCTTTTCATGCGCGGTTTTCAGCGGCTTCTTCTTCGCTTGTTTCTTCGCGTCGAGACCTTTCACGAGCCTGTCCTCCAGGGGACGCCCTCGGGCCGAGAGCTGACAGCTTCAGCATAGTCCCGTGGCAGGCGGTCGCTCAGCCGGCGGTCAGGCGTTCCAGTTCGCGGCGTACCATGTTGGCGTAAGGCGCCGGGCTCAGGCGGTACAGCTCGCCGGCCACCCAGGGCAGCCAGCGGGCGCCGAGGTTGTCGCGCTCTGCCAGCAGGCGCCGGGCTTCGGCCTCGGCGCGCTGGGCGTGTTGCTGGTGGTAGTCGGCACGGCTCATCGGTGGCTCTTGGGTGCAGCGTCAGGTCTTCGCGCAGCTCAGGGTCTGCGGGTCGATGGTGATGCTGGCCAGCGGCTTGGCGTCGCTGCCGGCGTATTCGTGGGTGACGCTCAGGTGATGTTCGCGGAAGCGCTGCAGCAGGTCCGGCTGTTCGCAGGTAGTGCCTTCGAGCTGCTTCTTCAGGCCGTTCTCGAACTTGGCGCGGGCGCCCAGGTCCATGGCGTCCAGGCGCAGGTTGGAGATGGCGTAGCGGTAATACAGCATCTTCTTCGCCGGGTCGAGCTGCACGCTGTTGAGGGTAGTCACCTTGTCCACCTGGCGCGGCAGGTTGGCCTTGGTCACCTGATCGAAATAGTCCGCCGATTCCTTGAGGAATTTCGCCTCGTCGGCAGAGTCATCGGCGTGGACGGCAAGGCTGGTGAGCAACAGCAAGGGCAGGGCGAGACGGGCAAACGGCATGGGAGATTCCTGTACGGCTGATGGGGGCGGAGGTGCAGGCTCAGTAGGTGCGACAGCCAGGGTATGGCCGGGTTCGATCGAGTGTGCAGTGGCTGCACGCTCATGGCCTGTGAGTGTAGAGCACCGCCAGCCGCTGGCCGCTCGCGGGACGATTCTTTTGCAGGTAGGCTTGCGACCGGTCGTTCCCCACCATTTCCGCAGGTCTGCAGTCCCGCCATGATCGAACTCACCCAACTCGACCTCCGTACCGATCCCGCCGCGCAACGCGTGGTGAAGGATGAAACCGTCACCGTCGAATTCGCCGTCGCGCCGGGCGAGTTGATGAGCCTCGAGGGCCCCAACCGCTACGCTATCGGTGACGCGATCATCAGCAGCGCGACCGGGGAGAGTTGGGTCGTTTCCCGCGTGCGTTTCGACCCGAAATACCTGCCCGCCGACGCGACACTCACGCACGGGCACCCCGGTGCCTACCGCAACCGTCCCAGCGTGGTGCTGGCCCGGCGCATGGACCAGCCCTTCACCCTGCTGCGCTCGGCAGGTGGCGACCGCCTCACCGGCGCCGCGGGTGACTGGGTCATGCAATACGCCCCCGGCGACTACGGCGTGGTGAAGGCAGAGCGCTTCGCCAAGGTCTATCGGCTGGCCGACTGAAACCCTTCCGCTCTGGCATCGCGGCCCTGCCAGCGGCTATGGTCTGTGCTGGCGGGCGCTCTGCGTCGCGCATTTCTTGCAACTTTGCCGGCGTTGCGCAGGTCCACCCTGCAGTTGCCGGCAGGTGGAGCGCTCATCGGGAGGACGGTGCGGGATGCGATTCATGGATATGCGCGGGCTCAGTCTGGGGCCCTGGAAGCTGGTCAGTCTGACGCTGAAGGAATTCCTCGAAGACGAGATGCCCACCTACGCCGCTGCGCTGGCTTACCAGGGGCTGTTCTCGCTGTTTCCCTTCCTGCTGTTCCTCATTGCGCTGCTGGGCTTCCTGCACCTGCCCGAGTTCTTCGACTTCCTCCGCCAACAGGCCAACTACGTGCTGCCCGCCCAGGCGCTGGACCAGGTCAACCCGGTCATCGACCAACTGCAACAGCGCCAGGGCGGCCTGCTGTCCATCGGTATCGTGGTGGCGCTGTGGTCGTCCTCGGCGGCGGTGCGCTCGCTGATGATCGCGCTCAATGCAGCCTACGACGTGCGTGAAGCGCGGCCGGCCTGGAAGCGCATCCCGCTGTCGCTGTTCTACACCTTCGGCCTGGTGGCCATGCTGATGCTGATCGCCGCGCTGATGATCCTCGGGCCCCAGGTGATGGGCTGGATCGCCGCCCAGGTGGGCCTGGAGGACTTCGTGGTGATCCTCTGGAATATCCTGCGCTGGCCGGTGATCGTGCTGCTGATGATGATGGCGGTGGCGATCATCTACTACGTCACGCCCAACGTGCAGCAGAAGTTCCGCTTCATCACGCCCGGGTCGGTGCTCGCCGTGGTGCTGTGGATATCTGCGTCACTGGGATTCGGCTACTACGTGAAGAACTTCGCCGACTACAACGCCATGTACGGCAGCGTCGGCGCGATCATCGTGCTGCTGCTGTATTTCTATATCTCGTCGGCGGTGCTGCTGCTGGGAGCAGAGCTGAACGCGGTGATCGAGCACCACCTGCCTCACGGCAAGGGTGACGGCGAGCGCACCTTCGCCCAGGCCGAGCCGACACCGGACGAGGGCTAGGGCTGGGCGGGCTGGCCGGCGACGGCAGGCGGTTCGCTGAGCAGGGCATCGACCAGCGCGCTGGCCTTCTCGAAGGACGGGTAGCCGCTCTTGGCGACGTCGAGGTTGGCGTAGTCCTCCAGGTACTGCTGGGCCTTCTGCGGGTCGGCCTGCTCGACCAGGAAGGGCTCGGACCAGATCTTGTACAGCAGCGCCACCGCGTACGGTTGGCCGGCGTCGGCGGCCTTGCCGAGCAGCGACAGCACTTCGTCGACCTGCGGGCCTTCCTTGATCTTCAGCAGCGCCATGTAGAAGCTCGCCTCGCCGCGCTCGTCCTTCTCCAGGGAGCGCGTCAGCAGGGCCTCGGCCAGCTCGTAGTTGGCCAGGTCGCCGGTGGCGATCAGCAGCTTCGCCTGCAGCATGTCGTTCTGGTAGAGCAGGCGTTCCTGGCGGCAGGCCTCGCCGCTCAGCGGCTCGTCGCAAGGGTTGCTGGCGGGCGTGGAGCAGCCGGCCAGCAGCACAGGCAGGGCCAGGGCGGCCAGCAGATAAGGTGTGTGTGGCTTGCCCATTCAAGTCCCTCGGGGGCGAGTGTCAGGGTTCGACCGGCCGGCGGGCGTGCCGGTTCGGTTCAATGGCGAAAAGCATAGTCGCTGCGCTACACGGGGAACCGCGCAGGGCGCTCACAGGGCTTCGAAGCCGGGCAGGTGCGGCAGGCGCTCGATGAGGAAGTCGATCAGCGCGCGGGTCCGGGCCGGCAGAAAACGGCGCGAAGGATACAGCAGGCTGGCCTCCTGGGCAGGCCCGCGCCAATCCGCAAGGAGGCGCTGCAGGCTGCCGTCGGCCAGCAGGTCGGCCACCAGCCAGGCCGGCGTCAGGCCGAAGCCGGCGCCCAGGCAGTAGCTCTCGCGGATCGCCAGGGAGCTGTTCGCCGTGTAGCGGCTGCGCGTGGCGAGGCTCAGCTCTCGGCCATCGGCATGGCGCAGCAGCAGGTTCTGTCCGGCATCCAGCCAGGCGAAGCGCAGGTAATCGGCTGGCGGCAGATCTTCGGGGCTGTTCAGTGCTGGCCTGCGTGAAATCCAGGCCGGCGCCGCGACCAGATAGCGTGGCGAGCGGGCCAGCGGACGAGCGATCAGCTGTTCCGGCAGTTCGCCGCCCAGGCGCAGGGCGAGGTCGATGCCTTCTTCGGTGAGGTCGACGAAGCGGTCGTTGAGCAGCAATTCCACCTCTACGTCCGGGTGCAGCTGCATGAACTCCAGCAACAGCGCGTTCAGCCGCAGCACGCCCAGGCTCACCGGCGCGCTGACCCGCAGGCGGCCGCGCACCTGTTCGGTCTCGCCACGGGCCTGGCTGACGCCCTCGGTATAGCTTTCCAGTGTCTGCCGCGCGTGCTCGTAGAAGCGCCGGCCCTGCTCGGTGGGCTGTACGCGCGTGGTGCTGCGGATCAGCAATTGCGCTCCGACCTGGCGCTCCAGCGCCACCATGGTCTTGCTCACCGTCGGCTGGCTGCTGCCGGACTCGCGGGCGACGGCGGAAAGGCTGCCCAGCTCCACGGCGCGAACGAAACAGTGCAACGCCTTGAGAGTATCCATGTCCTATTCGTTTATCGAATGACGGGTCTGCAAATATGCCGTCTACCGCCGTGAATGGGAATGGCAGAGCCTGTGGCCAACCCCTTCACCGATTTCGAGGAATGCCATGAACAGATTGTTGCTCGCCGCCCTGATCGCCCTTGTCCTGCCGCTGGCGCAGGCGGATGAAGGACATTGGCAGGCCACCTGGAGCGCCAGCCCGCAACGCACCTGGGGCAAGGAGGTGCCGCTGCCGCTGGGCGTACCGACGCAGATCGGCAACCAGACACTGCGGCAGACCGTGAAGGTCAGCCTCGGCGGCCAGCGTGTGCGTATCGCGCTATCCAACGCCTATGGCAGCCAGCCGGTGGCGATCGGCGGGGCGGCCGTGGCATTGGCTGCACCGGCCGGGCGGCTTGGCGGCCCCAGCCATCGGCTGACTTTCGCGGGCCAGCCCACGGCGTATATCGCACCGGGTGCCGAACTGCTGAGCGATCCGCTGGACCTTGTCGTCCCGGCGCTGGGTGAACTGGCGGTGTCGATCTACCTGCCGCAGCCGACCGCCATCGAAACCTTCCACTGGGACGGCAAGCAGCGCGTCCATGGCGGGCCTGGCGAACGACTCGACGCAACGCTCCTGCCGGTGGACGGCAAGATGGAAGGGCGGCTGTTCCTCACCGATGTGCTGGTGGAAAACCCCGAGCCACGGCCGGTGGTGGCGGTGCTGGGAGACTCGATCACCGACGGCCGTGGCGCCAGCCTGGACGGCAACCAGCGCTGGCCGGACCTGCTGGCGCAGCGGCTGGCAGCGCGCGGCGTGGGGGTGATCAATGCCGGCATTTCCGGCGGGCGGCTGCTCTCCGACGGCATGGGGCAGAGCGCCCTGGCGCGCTTCCAGCGCGACGCACTGGGCAAGCCGGGCGTGCAGGCGGCCATCGTGTTGCTGGGCATCAACGATATCTCCTGGCCCGGCAGTACCTTCGCGCCGAACAACCCGCTGGTGCAGTACGAGGACCTGGTCGCCGGATACCGGCAGCTCATTGCACAGGCCCATGTGCGCGGTGTGCGTATCGTCGGCGCGACCATCCTGCCGTTCGAGCGCGCCCTCAGCGGCTCGCCGATAGAGAATTACCACGCGGCCAACAAGGAAACGCTGCGCCAGCGGGTGAACCAGTGGATTCGCCAGAGCGGGGAATTCGATGCGGTGGTGGACCTGGACGCGCACCTGCGCGACCCCGCCCACCCGCAGCGCCTGCTGCCGGCTTACGACAGCGGCGACCACCTGCACCCCGGCGATGCGGGAAACCGGGCGATGGCGGAGAGCGTGGATATCGATGTGTTGCTGAAGGGGATGTGAGGTCTTCTGCGAGGATGGGAGTGGCCGGGAAGCGATCGCGGACGGAGTCCGCTCCTACGCACGTCCTGACCGGTTACGTAGGAGCGGACTCTGTCCGCGATTGGCCACGCTTGTACACATCCGGAATCGGCGCGTTCAGCTACCGAACACCGTCCCCACGCTGTCGGCATCCATCCCGCGCTCCAGCTTGATCTTCAGCGCCAGGTCGGTGCGCGAATCGGCAAACTTCAGCGCATCGGCCACGCTCACGCGGCCTTCCTCCAGGAGCTTGTAGAGGCTCTGGTCGAAGCTCTGCATGCCGCTCTCCAGCGCGCGTTCCACCGCGCCCTTGAGCTCGGGCAGTTCGTCGCGCTGGATGATGCCGCGGATGTGCGGCGTACCGAGCACCAGCTCCACCGCTACCGCGCGGCGCTGGTGTGTGCCGGGCACCAGGCGCTGGCCGACGAGGGCCAGGATGTTCTGCGACAGGTCGGCCAGCACCTGCGGGCGGGCCTCGTCGGGGAAGAAGCGGGTGATGCGCTCGATGGCGTGGCGGCAACTGGTGCCGTGCAGGGTGGCGACGCACAGGTGGCCGGTTTCGGCGTAGTGCAGTGCGTGCTGCATGGTGGCGGCATCGCGGATCTCGCCGAGCATGATCACGTCCGGCGCCTCGCGCAGCACGTTGCGCAGGGCGTCCTCGTAACTGTGGGTGTCCAGGCCGACCTCGCGCTGGTCGATGATCGACTTCTTGTGCGTGTGGAGGAACTCGATGGGGTCCTCGATGCAGACGATATGGCCGGAGCGATGGCGATTGCGGAAGTCCAGCATGCTCGCCAGGGTCGTCGACTTGCCCGCGCCCGCCGCACCGATCACCAGCAGCAATCCGCGATCCTGCATCGCCAGCTTGTCGAGGATCGACGGCAGGCCCAGGGAGGTGACGTCGGGAATCACCTGCTTGATCAGGCGCACCACCATCGCCACTTCGCCGCGCTGGTAGTAGATGTTCGCGCGGAAACGCCCGACGTCCGGCACGCTCAGTGCCAGGTTCATCTCCAGGTCGCGTTCGAAGTCCTGTGCCTGGGCCGGTGACATCAGCTGCCAGGCCAGGGTCTTCACTTCACCGGGTTGCAGCACGCGATCGTCCGCCGGCTGGCTGTGGCCTTCGGCCTTCAGGTGCGGCGGCGCGCCGACGCTGAAGAACATGTCGGAGCCACCGCGCTCGGGCAGCAGGCGCAGATACTGGATGACGTCGGGGAGGGGAGTGTCGCTCATGGGTTCGTCCTTGGATGGCGAGAATGCGCATCTGCATTGAGCCTAGCTGCAATGCCGGACGGGAGACTAGGGGAGGCTGCGGCACGCCGTGTTGACGTGCCGCAGGCAAGCGCATCAGGTCGACAGCTGGTTGGCGAACTGGCCCACGGCGTTGACCACGCGCTGGGCGCTGTCCTGGATCTCGATGATCACCGTGCCGGCCTGGCCGGACAGCTCCAGGCCCAGTTCGGCCTGCTGCTTGCCGCGGTCGATCATGGCCACGGCCTGGCCGGCCAGTTGCTGGTTCTGCTCCACCACGCGGGTGATTTCCTCGGTGGCGGCGCTGGTGCGCGAGGCGAGCTGGCGCACTTCGTCGGCGACCACCGCGAAGCCGCGCCCCTGGTCGCCCGCGCGGGCGGCTTCGATGGCGGCGTTGAGCGCCAGCAGGTTGGTCTGGTCGGCGATGCTGCGGATGCTCTGCACCAGCGCGCCGATGGCCTGGGACTGGCGATCCAGCGCCTCGATCCCCTCGGCGGCTTCCTGCATGCGTCCGGCCAGTTCGCGCATCACATCCACGGTCTGCTGCACCACGGAGGCGCCCTTGGTGGCGCTGTCGTCGGTGGTCTGCGAGGTGTCGAAGGCGATGGTCGCGGCCTCGGCCACGGCCCGCTCGCGGTGCACCTGCTCGGTAATCACGGTGGCGAACTTGACCACCTTGTAGAGGCGATCGTGGGCGTCGATGATCGGGTTGTAGGAGGCCTCCAGCCACACTTCATGGCCACGGCTGTCGACGCGCTTGAAGCGGTCGGCGACGAACTCGCCGCGGCGCAGCTTGGCCCAGAAGGCTTCGTACTGCGAGGAGTTGTATTCGGCGGGTTCGCAGAACATCCGGTGATGCTTGCCCTGGATCTGCGCCAGGCTGTAGCCCATGGCGTTGAGGAAGCGGTCGTTGGCGGTAATCACTTCGCCCTGCAGGTTGAATTCGATCACCGCGGTGGAGCGTTGCAGCGCCTCGATCAGGTTCTCGTGCTCGCGGGAATTCTCGATGGTGCGGGTGAGGTCGCTGGCGTAGATCGAGAAGCGCTGGATCACCCCGGAGGCGTTGTGCACCGGCTGCAGGATCGAACGCAGCCAGGCCTCCTCGCCGTTGCCGCGCAGCAGGCGGATCACCCCGGCCAGGTGCTCGCCGCGCTCGATGGCGTGCTTCACCTTGAGGTGGAAGTCCAGCCCGCGCACGTGGTCGGGGATCAGGTCCAGCAGCGGGCGGCCCTTGAGCTGGTCGCCGCGGTGGAGCATTTCCTTCTCGAAGTTGGCGTTCACCGACTCGATGCGGCCCCGCGGGTCGAGGAACAGCACGAGCATTTCCTCGTCGAGGCTGGCGCGGATCTCTTCGACGGAGGCGAGTTCTTCACGCAGGGCGGCCAGTTCCTGCTTCAGACGCGAGTTGAACATTCGTGGGCTTTCTCTAGTGGTGAGGCACGAAGGCTGCTGCCGATTCGTTTCACCCATTGCATCGGCTGATCGCGCCGCGACTTTAGCCCCGAATCACTTGGCGCATCCCGCATGCAGCAAGGGCTGGCGCCAGTTTTCAGACGGTCATCGAAAGCTCCTGGCTGACGTCGATCGCGGCGCGCAACTGGTCGGTATCCAATGGCTTGTGCAGCAACTGGCTGCCGCTGGTGGCGGCTTCGCGTAGGCGCTCGGGCGAGGTGTCGCCGGTGACGATCAACGCCGGTACCCGGCACGACAGGTAGCTGCGGATGCGCCGGATGGCATCGGCCCCGGTCTGGCCTTCGCCCAGGCGGTAGTCGGTGAGGATCAGGTCTACCGGCGCATGGCCAAGATGGCTGGCCTCGATGTGCCGCTGGCAGGCGAGCAGGGCACTGGTGCCGGGGTAGACGCGATGCCCCCAGACCTCCAGCAGGTTGCACAGTGCGTGCAACACGTCGTACTGATCCTCCACCACCATGATGCCCAGGCCGGGGCCGCGTTCGCTTGGCTCCGGCGGCGGGGCGATCTGCAGAGGCGCCTCGGCCAGCGGTACGCGCAGGCTGAACACCGAGCCGCGGCCGGGCAGGGAGTGCAGTGTCAGGCGATGACCGAGCAGGCGCGCCGTGTGGCGCACGATGGCCAGGCCCAGGCCGAGCCCCTGCTTGCGATCGCGCTCGGCGTTATGCAGTTGGACGAACTCGTCGAAGATGACCTCCTGCTGGCTGGAATGGATACCCACGCCGGTGTCGATCACCTGGATCTCCAGCTCCCGGCCGCGCCGGCGGCAGCCCAGCAGCACACTGCCGCTGCGGGTGTAGCGGAAGGCGTTGCTGAGCAGGTTGTCGAGCACGCGCTTGAGCAGCAGGGGATCGCTGTCCACCCACAATCGGCTCTCGCGCACGCGCCAGCGAAGATTGCGCTCGCTCGCAGTGCCAGCGAACTCGCCCTGCAGGTCGCCGAACAGCTTTTGCAGCGAGATCGGTTCGCGTGCCACCGGCACCACCCCGGCGTCGAGGCGCGAGATGTCCAGCAAGCCATTGAGCAGGCCGCCGAGGTTGCCGAGCATGGCGCGCAGGCGCCCGGCGATTTCACGGGCCTGGCGGGCGTCGACCGGGCCGCGTTCGGCGAGGGCGGCGAGGGCGCCGACGAACAGCCCGAGGGCATGGATCGGTTGGCGCAGGTCGTGGCTGGCGGCGGCGAGGAAGCGCGACTTGGCCTGGTCGGCGGCGCGGGCGCGGTCGCGCTGTTCGCGCAGGTCCTGCACGAGGTCGGAGTTTTCCTGGCGCAGGCGGATGGTTTCGCACAGGCTGCGGTAGGTCACCCGGCTGTAGTACAGGTTGACGCCGGCCAGGCACAGGATGAAGAAGCTGTAAGTGGTGTGCTGCTCGTCGGCTACGCTCAGGCACAGCACCAGCACGGGCAGCAGCATCGCGACCAGCGAGCCGACATAGGCCGGCGGATGGGCCGACAGCGACGGCACCGCGCCGCACACCAGACCGGTGAGCACGATGCAGGTGAAGGCGAACAGCTGCGGATCGCCGTGGACGAAGCCGACCCAGCCCAGCCAGCCCCACAGCAGGCTGCTCGCCCAGGACAGCAGCGTATTGGTCCACAGCCAACTTTTGCCCAGCGTGCGCGCAGGGGCTTGCCGGAAGTACGCACGTGCCAGGACAATCCGCGCCAGCGTGAGCGAGTAGAGCACGGCCAGCCAGAAGACCATCGCCGTCGGCGCCATGGCATTACGGAAGATGTACAGCACCGGCAGAGGGATCACCAGGTTGGCGAAGAGCACGGCATACGACTGGCGGAACAAGAGATCGACCAGGTCGCGCTGTTGCAGGCTGTTATGCATGTCCGTAGTGCCTCAGGGAGACGAGTGATGGAAGGGAAGCGCGAACTGCGGGTGCTCATCGCCGATGACCACGGCATCGTACGAGACGGCCTGCGCCTGCTGCTGTCGACCCTGGACGACATCCGCATCGTCGGCGAGGCGGCGGACGGCCTGCGCCTGCAGGCTCTGCTGGAGGAGCAGCGTGCGGACCTCCTCCTGCTCGACCTGAACATGCCCGGCCTCAACCGGCTGCAGTTCATCCATGAACTGCGCCAGCGCCATCCCCGGCTGAGAATCCTGGTGCTCACCGCCAACACCGAACTGGCGACCGTGCGCTCGGTGCTCGATGCCGGCGTCCACGGCTACCTGAGCAAGGGCGAGGACACTGCCGAGCTGCTCGAAGCCATAGTCGCCCTGCGCAGCGGCCAGCACTACCTGGCGCGCGCCCTGCGCTTCCAGCTGGAAAGTCCGACCGCGCGCCCGCAGGGCGATGCCGATCTGCTCTCGGCCGTGGAGCTGACCCGGCGCGAGCGGCAGATTCTCTCCCTGGCCGCCCAGGGCCGCAGCGCGCGGGAGATCGCCGAACACTTCAGCATCAGCCCGCTGACCGTGCGCAAGCACCGCGAGAACCTGATGCGCAAGCTCGACCTGCACAGCACTGCCGAGCTCGCGGCCTATGCGGTGCGCCTGGGCATTCCCAGCGCCTGAGTCGAAGCAGTGCCTTGCCTGCATGCGCATGCTGCGCGTCCTGTCGGTGGAGGGTTCGGCAGAGACTAGCGTCCCGCAGGCCGGGGAAAAATACGGCAACTGCCGTATGTGCCGGCCCCGCCTCACTCCCTAACCTTGCGAAACGGACCAGGCGCCACATCGATGCGCGTCGGCCGATACCCGATCAAGGGAAGGATCACACCATGACACTGCCTGCCTATTGGGCCTCGTTCGCCGTGGCGACGCTGGCCTTCGCCTGCATGCCCGGCCCGGCCATCCTCTACATGACCTCGCAGACCCTCGCCCACGGCCGCCGTGCCGGACTGCACGCCGCGCTGGGTATCCACCTGGGCTGCTATGTACACATCTTCGCCGCCAGCGCCGGGCTCGCCGCGCTGCTGCACCACGCGCCCAATCTCTACCTTGCGCTGAAACTGGCGGGGGCCGCTTACCTGATCTGGCTCGGCGGCTCGATGATCTTCGGCCGTCGCCGGTCCGAGCATGGCGAGGGCATCGAAACCCGGCCGAAGGTGCTGCGCGACAGCATGGTGGTGGAGATACTCAACCCCAAGACGGCGCTGTTCTTCCTCACCTTCCTGCCGCAGTTCGTCGACCCGGCCGCCAGCCTGCCGGTGGGCCTGCAGTTCTTCATCCTGGGGATGATCGTCAACCTGGTGTTCTCCACCGCCGACGTGCTCGCCGTGCTGTTCGCCTCGCTGCTGCTGGGCGCGCTGGGGCAGGGGCGCGGGCAGCGGGTGATGCCGCGGGTGTGCGGTTCGATTCTGGTGGGGCTGGGGGTGATGCTGGTGGCCCGCGGCGGGCCGGTGTGAAGCGGGGGGAGAAGGGGCGCGCCGCTCCCTGAGTCGGGTGCGGCGCGGGCGAAGCGGATCAGTCCTCGCGGCTGGTCACTTCCACCAGGTGGTAGCCGAACTGGGTCTTCACCGGACCCTGGACGACGTTCAGCGGGGCGCTGAACACGACCTGGTCGAATTCGCGAACCATCTGGCCCGGGCGGAAGCTGCCCAGGTCACCGCCGCTGCGGCCGGACGGGCAGGTGGAGTTGTCGCGGGCGACGGCAGCGAAGTCCGCGCCGTTCTCGATCTGGGTCTTGAGTTCGTTGCACTTGTCTTCGCTGGAAACCAGGATGTGACGGGCGGATGCACGGGCCATGGGATAACTCCTGAACAGGCAGTAGGAAAAAGCGAAGCCTAGCCGATTCCGCGGATGAACCCAATGCCAGGCGGCGGGTGGCTTGCCCTTCGTAGGAGCGAGCTTGCTCGCGAACCGCCCGACGCCGGAGCAGCCGGGGAGTCATCGCGGACGAAGTCCGCTCCTACGCAAGTGTCTGCCTCAGGCGCCGAACACTTTGCCAGTGTTCCTTGTAGGAGCGAGCTTGCTCGCGAACCGCCCATCGCCGGAGCAGCCGGGAAGACATCGCGGACGGAGTCCGCTCCTGCGCAAATCCCCGCCTCAGGCGCCGAACACTTCGCTCAAGTGCTGCTGGTAGCGCTCCACGTCGCCTTCGATGTTCGGGCGCTTCATCACGTCCACGCAGAGGAAGGTCGGCAGTGCGGTCATGCCCAGGAACTGGTTGGCCTTGTGGAAGGGGAAATACACCGCATCCACGCCCTTGCCCTCGAAGAAGTCGGTCGGGTCGTCGAAGGCTTGCTGCGGCGCGTTCCAGGTAGCGGAGATCATGTACTGCTTGCCCTGCAGCAGGCCGCCGCTGCCGTACTTCTGCGAGGCGTCGGAGCGGGTGCGGCCGTCGTTGGCGTAGAGGCTGCCGTGGCCGGCGGTGAAGACTTCGTCGATGTACTGTTTCACGGTCCAGGGCGCGCCCATCCACCAGCCGGGCATCTGGTAGACGATGACGTCGGCCCAGAGCATTTTCTGCACTTCTTCCTGGATGTCGTAGCCGCCGTCGATGAAGGTTTCCTTCACGTCGAAACCGGCGTGGTCCAGGTGTGCGATGGCGGCTTCGTGCAGGGTGGCGTTGTAGCGGCCGTCAGAGTGGGCGAACTGTTTGCCGCCATTGATCAGCAGAATCTTTTTCATGAGTGGGCTCCGCAAGGGGATGGAAAGTCGATGACGGCAGAATATCGAGCGCGGCAGGACGGAAAAACCCGCTTCCGGACAAATGATCCGTGCGTGAGATTCAAAAATGGAGTTGATTGATTTGCGTCAGGATTAGGCAATCCATCCATCCACCAGGAACGCCGATCCGATGTACGCCTTCATCCTCCAGGCCCACACCCGCCCCGAAAGATCCCAGGATTTCGAGGACCTGTTCCGTACCTACCTCACGCCCAGCCGCGCCGAAGACGGCTGCGTGCAGTACCACATGCTGCGCGACGTGAACGACCCGACCCTGTTCACCTTCTTCGAGGTCTGGCAGAGCCGCGAACACCTGGCCATTCACACCGCGCTGCCGCACATGCGCGAGTTCCACGAGCGGCGCATGGAATACCTGCGCTGCGATTTCCACATCCAGGAAGTCGAGGTGATGGCGCCACGCTGACCGCCGCTCAGGCCACCACCCGGTTGCGCCCACCTTCCTTGGCCTTGTAGAGGTTGGCATCCGCCGCATCGATCAGCGCCTGGATGCTGTCTGCCGCGGTATCCGAGGTGCTGGCCACACCGACGCTGATGGTCACGATGCCGCGCGTGCTCTTCTCGTGGGGTAGCGCGGTTTCCTCCACCGAACGGCGGATCGACTCGGCCACGCGTGCGGCAGCGGCACTGTCGCAACCGGGGAGGATCATCACGAACTCCTCGCCGCCGTAGCGGGCCGCTCCATCGTCCTCGCGCTGGCAGCCCTGGCCGACCAGGTGCGCCACGTTGATCAGCGCCAGGTCGCCGCGCGGGTGGCCGTAGTGGTCGTTGTAGGCCTTGAACTGGTCGACATCCATCATCAGTACCGCAAGGTGGCCGTCGCCGGCGCGCCGGCGCTGCCATTCGCGCTCGGCCTTCTCGTCGAACCAGCGACGGTTGTGCAGGCCAGTCAGCGGGTCGGTGCCGGCCTCGGTGCGCAGACGGCTCTCCTTGGCGTCGCGTCGCCGCAGGTGCCGGGTCAGGCGATAGGCGAAGAACAGCGTCGCGGCGTTGATCGCCACCAGCAATCCGCTGGTGATCCAGGTGCGTGCGGTCCAGGTATTCAGGATCACTTCACGGCACAGCTCCACCGAGACCACCGCCGGGTAGTCGCCGATGCGCCGGTAGCCGCGCCAGTAGGCGTCCGAGGTACCGCCCTGCTGGCGGAAGTAGTCGTTGCGGCCGCTGTCGACGAACTCGCGGAAGGTGCCGAACTCTTCCTCGCTCGAACGCGGCAGTTCCGGCGGCCATTGGGCGAGCACCGTGCCGTCGAGCAGGCGGATTGAGACCACCCCGTGCTTGCCCAGGTCGAGGCCGCGCACGAAGGATTCCAGGTGTTGCAGCTCCTTGATCGCGGCGACCACGCCGACAAACTGGCCGTCCTTGCTGATCACCGCGCGGCTCAGGGCAGTACTGCTGGAGGAGCGCGGATAGGACGGCATGAAGGGATGGCTGAGGAACAACCGGCCGGGGTTGTCACGCGCCATCGTGAAGTAGTCGCGCATGGACAGGTCGCGGTTCGACTCGCCGGCGTGGTTCAAGTCCACCAGCAACTGGCCTTGGGCGTCGGTCACCACCAGGGTGCCCGCGTGGATCGAGCCGGCAGCGTGGCCTTCGACCAGTTCTTGTAGAACTTGCTGGGAAAGGTCCGGTGTCGCCGGGCCGGTGATGACGTTGGAGAGCGTCAGTAGCGTCTGCGCATGCACGTCCAGGTCGCGGTGGAACTCGCGCTCCACCAGCAGCAGGGTGTTCTTGCCGCTGGCGTGGGCGTAGGCCAGGGCATCCTGCTTCATCTGCAGCATGTGCCAGCCGGCCAGCAGCGAGGCGAGCACCGCCAGCAGAAAGGTAAGGCAGAAGACGCGAATCGGTTTGAGCACGGCGTACCTCCTGCATGGCTCGGTCGATGTTCAGGTTCCTGAATTGTGCGATATGTCGGGCGGCATACAACGGCAGTTCGAAGCCCCCTTGCCCCATGTCAGGCCGCCTGGCAATTTTCCGTGCGCGGCGAACCGCAACCTTTTCCGGGTTTTTCCGCCAACGGAACTCGGATGCGGCAGCCGCAGCCAAATGCCGAGAAATCACGCATCATTGAGCCCTTTCGATCATCGGAGCCGTCCATGCCCAGCCAGTCGTTCCTTCTGCGCAGCCTGCTGTTGTCGCTCGGCCTGTGCGCCGCCGCTTCCGCCAGCGCAAGCGATCAGGATCAGCTGCTCGAAGCCATCAACGCCTACCGGGGAGATGTGCAGTCCTGCGGCGGCCAGGCGTCACAGGTGCTGCCGCCGCTGTCGCCGGATTCGCGCCTGGCGCTGCCGGCCTCGGCGGGTGAGTGGAAGTCCGCGCTGAACCAGGCCGGCTATCCGATGAGCAGCGTGCGCATGCTCAGCCTCACCGGCCCGCGCGATGTGACGGCCGCCATGAAGGCGCTGCAGGAAAGCTTCTGCCAAGTGCTGCTGGACCCGCAGTTCGTCGATGTCGGCATCGTCCGCGAGGGCGATGACTGGCGCGTGCTGCTCGGCCGGCAGCTGGTGCAGGCCAAGCTGGGCACCTGGGAGGCGGAAGGGCAACAGCTGCTGCAGGCGATCAACGCCGCGCGCGGCAAAGGCCGCCAGTGCGGCGGGCAGGCCTTCGGCCCGGCGGGCGCCCTGAGCTGGAACGCCACTTTGGGCGGCACCGCCGAAGCCCACAGCCGCGACATGGCCAACAACAACTACTTCGACCACAAGGGCCGCGACGGCAGCACGCCGGGCGACCGCGCGGAACTCGATGGCTACGCCGGCCAGCGCATCGGCGAGAACATCGCCGCCGGGCAGGGCAACGCGCAGAAGGTAGTGGACAGCTGGCTGGCAAGCCCCGGCCATTGCGCCAACCTGATGAACCCGCAATACAGCGAACTGGGCGCGGCCTACGCGGCGGACCCGAAGAGCGACGCGGGCATCTACTGGACGGCGATGTTCGGTTCGCCCTGAGCCCTTATCGACCGCCGCTGACAGCGCCGGGCTCGCTGGCCTGGCGCTTCACCTTGGCCTCCAGGATGGCCGCCTCGATCGCTGCCAGCGTGCCTGATGCCGCCGGGTGTTCGAATACCTTGCTTTCGGCGAGCGTGGACACGCGCTCGCCGTCGTTCAGGGTGAATTCCACGAACCCCAGGTGCTCCGACCAGGAGCGATAGCGCCGCACCATGAACAGGCTGTGGCGGCTGCGTACCGAGCTGATTCTTTCCAGCGCGATCTGCCGGTGGCTTTCCTTGCCGCACAGCACCAGCTCGCCCTTGTCGATGAAGGCCGGTTCGGCGCGCGAGACTCGCAGCCACTCGATAGTGAAGCGCCAACCGAACAGTGACAGGCAGAGGGGCACGAAGGAGAACAGGCTGACGCCGCCGCCGAACATCTTGATCAGCGTGAAGGCGGCCATCGCCAGCAGAATCAGCAGGGTCATGGCGCGATAGAAATGGACGTTGTCGAATTCGGGCTGCGGCAAGAACCGGACATCCATGTGTTTTCTCCTGGGCGACTGCGAAACGTCCTTCAGCCAGACGTTTTAGCAGACTGGGCGGCGCCTGCCATGCGAGCCCGGTCACGACACCGACCGAATCGCCCAAAGAAAAACCGGCGCCTGAGCGCCGGTTTCTCGTGTGATGCGCGGGAGTCGCAAAGACTCTCCCGCTGAACCTGCCTGTCAGTGAGCCTGGTTCAGGGTCAGGCGCATCTGGCGGTTCACATCCTTGTACAGCAGGTAGCGGAAGCGGCCGGGGCCACCGGAGTAGCAGGCCTGCGGGCAGAAGGCGCGCAGCCACATGAAGTCGCCGGCTTCCACTTCGACCCAATCCTGGTTCAGGCGATAGACCGCTTTGCCTTCCAGTACGTACAGGCCGTGTTCCATCACGTGGGTCTCGGCGAACGGAATCACGCCGCCCGGCTCGAAGTTCACGATGTTCACGTGCATGTCATGGCGCATGTCGGCCATGTCGACGAAGCGGGTGGTGCTCCAGCGGCCTTCGGTATCCGGCATCACCTTCGGCTCGATGTCCTGCTCGTTGGTGACGAAGGCTTCAGGCAGCGGTACGCCGTCGACTTTCTGGTAGTGCTTGCGGATCCAGTGGAAGCGGGTGTGCTGGCCGCTGGTGTTGCGCACCTTGTAGTCGGCGCCCGGCGGAATGAACGCATAGCCGCCCGGCTTCATGGTGTGCACTTCGCCCTGCAGGGTCAGGCTCAGCTCGCCTTCGACGATGAACAGCACCGCCTCGGCGTTGACGTCCTGCTCGGGCTTGTCGCTGCCGCCCTGGGGCGCCAGCTCGACGATGTACTGCGAGAAGGTCTCGGCGAAGCCCGACAGCGGGCGGGCGATGACCCACATGCGCATGTTGTCCCAGAAGGGCAGGTGGCTGGTGACGATGTCACGCATCACGCCCTTGGGGATCACGGCGTAGGCTTCGGTGAACATGGCGCGGTCGGTGAGCAGCTCGGTCTGTGCCGGGTGCCCGCCGTGCGGCGCGTAATAAGTGGATTTGGCCATGGGGTGATTCCTCATTGTTGTCTTGCTGCCCGGCGCGTGCGGCGCCGTGGTGAGCAATGGGTGCAGAGCGGCGCGCTTGTCGGTGCGCTGGCCGTCGCTGGAGACCACGATATCCAGTGGTGTGTTCATGCACAAATTAAATGTTGGAATTCGCTGTATTCGATTTTTGAATGCGGGTGTGGCGAACTCACGCGCGCGTGTCCTGGGCCAGAACCCGCGACAGAACCCGCGCCAGCTCCTTCACCATCGGGTCGACCGCCGGCCGGTGCAGCATCGCCACCTCGAATACGTCCACCGAGGGTAGCCCGATATTCTTCGGCAGCACCGCGTGCTCCGCCGTTACTGCGCGCTGCGGCAGCAGGCCGATGCCCATACCGTCGGCGATGGCCGACTGGATGCCGGAAAGGCTCGAACTGGTGAAGCTGATGTGCCAGCGGCGTCCGATGGACTCCAGCGCGGCGATCATCTCGTCGCGGTACACCCCGCGCGGCGGGAAGGTCACGATGGGCAGCGGGTCCAGCTCGATGCAGGCGTTCTTCGCGCTATCCACCCAACGCGTCTTCTCCGGCCAGCAGGCCACCGCTTCGCGGGCGTTCTGCCGCTGCTTGAGCAGCACCAGGTCCAGCTCGCCGCGGTCGTAGCTGGCTGAAATGTCGCGGCTCAGCCCGCTGGTGACTTCCAGCTTCACCTGCGGATAGGCCCGGTTGAAGGCCGCCAACTGCTCGGTGGTGCGCCCGGTGGCGAAGTCATCCGGCACGCCGATGCGTACCGTCAGCGCCACCGTCGCCCCGGACAGCGCCTCGACCATCTCGTCATTCAATGCCAGCAGCCGCCGCGCATAGCCCAGCAGGGTATCCCCGGCATCGGTGGGCAGCACATCGCGGTTGCCACGCTCCAGCAGCCGATGCCCGGCCATCTCTTCCAGCCGGCGGATCTTCTGGCTCACCGTCGACTGGGTCGAATGCAGCCGCGTCGCCGCCGTGGTGAAACTGCCGCAATCGGCCACCGTGACGATGGCGCGCAGCAGGTCGAGGTCGAAGAGACGGGTATTTGGTTTGTCACTGTCGCTCATGGTGGTATTGGCTTTTGGAATGCTGACAGTGCATTTAACCGTTCGGGCGCGGGACGGGCAATGTATCCGTCACCTGTAGGAGCGAGCTTGCTCGCGAACGGAGCTTCCGGCGGCTCCGGCGTGGCGCGGTTCGCGAGCAAGAACTAGGCGTCCCCCTCGCTCCTACAAAAAGCAGGCAGAGCTGAGGGCAGGTTTGCGGGAGCAGGGTTCCCGGCTCTCCACCAATTCTCCTGCCGCGATCTAGACTCCAGAGGCTGACCATATCCGGGGGAACCACACGGAGAGCGTCACCATGAACCGTTTACCGATATCCCTGCCGGTGCTGGCTGCGGTTGCCGCGTTGTCCGGTTGCATGAGCAATGAAGAGTTCCTCGCCTCGAACCAGCAGGCCGCGATCAAGGCCACCGAGTCGCGGGCTAAGTTCGAGATGAACTGCGAGGCGGTGACCAGCAGCGTGCTGTCGAGCAAGGTCACCAGTGTGCGCCGCGCCATGGAGCGCACCGAGTACACCATCGGCGTGCGCGGCTGTAACAAGCAGGTGACCTACATCACCTACTGCCTGAATCCGGAAACCTGCAACGCCATCGCCGATACGGCGCGGATGGGGGCGCCGTAATCTCTGCCGGGATGGGGAGTTTGTGGTCCGTCCTGGATTTAGTTTGTGCTACGTACGATGGCCTTCACGAATCGGCTGGGTAGCTGAATCTGGTGAGGGTCTTTGGCGTTGCCAACTCGGAAGGTGAATACGTCTCCCATCGACCAGACCACCTGTACATTCCTCAACTCGCACTCTGATGTGAGCGGCAAGTCTTTCGGTGGTGCGCCGTCGCAGTAGCCTTTTTCCAGCACGACACTCTGCGCCTCATAGTTGCCCAGTCCTAGATTCCGCACTACGCGGTCCGGCATTCCGGCCAAAACTCCGCTGTAGAAGGCGATAGCCAAGGCGAAGAATAGGGCGAAGTGAACAGCGTAAGTGAAACCGCCAAAGCTTCCAGCGGCGCACATGGCAGCGGCTAGGCAGGCCCCTAGGGGTATCAAGTAGACGGCCAGTGTTTTCAGATCGCCATTCTCGATTCCATCGATAAATTGAGCGGTATTGGCGATGACCGAGAAAGCCACGATACCCACCATCATTACTGGCACCCAGGCGCAGTAGGCGAAGCGCAGAAATGTGCTCCTCGGGAGTTTGAGGGTCAGTTGGATGGCGATGCCGAACAGCAGGCACACGGCAATGGGCGCAAGAATGAGTGCCTCGATGTAGTGAGCAGGAAAGTGCAGAAGTATCGAGGACAGGATGATGGAGGTGAGGCTGTATGGGCCTGCATACATCAGCGACAGTAGACCAAATGCTTTGCGAAGCTCTCGCACTTCGTGCGGACCGAACCAGCGGAGGATGGCGGCACGAATCTCCGGGCGCTCGATGAAGCCATGGAAGATCACCAGTCCTGGCACCAGCAACCCAACCATCAGCAGCCCGATGATGAGAAAACCGACCATTCCGGCCCCCAGCAGCAGCGATGAAAACTGTAGTAGGTCGAAGCTTGGGTAGAAGTGGTTGGTATGGAAGTAGAGCAGGAAAAGCGCGAACCCCGCTGCTGGCGGGGCGAACTTGGCAATCTGCGCGGAGTAGCGCTTGAAGAAAACCGAACTGATCGCCGCGAATCGATCAATTGGGTCCTGCTCGGGCGCAGGTCGGTCACTCCATCTTTCCATATCGCTTCCTTGCACGACTGCTGGCTGAATGCCTGCATGGTAGGGAGCGATGCCAACACTGTCATCAGCTAGTGCGTAGTGGAGACAGAACTCAATCCAGCCAGCTATGCCACGCCAGGCGAATCGCACCGTCCTGCAGGGGCAGCAATGTGAGGTTCGGTGCCTGGCGCAGGTCGGTGACCAGTTGGCTCCAGGCGGCGGAGTCGTCGCTGGGTTCGCGGCGCAGGGTGATGCCCAGGCTTTTGAGGGTGGTCGGGTCTGCCAGCAGGGCGTTCACGCGGGCGGACAGCTGGTTGTAGGTTGCGGCGTGCATGGGAGGCCTCCAGGTCGGGGTGGACGGAAAGTACTGTATGTAAATACAGTATTTCTTGTAAAGGCCTGCGTGACCATCGGTAGGTGGGTTTCCGAAGGGTGTGAAAGCGGAAGGCTCTGGGACGGTGCTTGGAGTGATGGTCGGTGCTTGCCTGGGAGTTCAGGTCTTGGGAGCCGTGGGGTTGAGGGTTGGTCTGTCGTTATCGTTCTGAAAATGGAACGCTAGAGATAGTTTTTGCCGTCTGGTGGATCAAGGGTGTCGAAATTAATCTTTGCTCCATGCAGTGACGCACTGCAAAACGAGTCCAAACC
Source organism: Pseudomonas multiresinivorans (assembly GCF_012971725.1). Taxonomy (NCBI): domain Bacteria; kingdom Pseudomonadati; phylum Pseudomonadota; class Gammaproteobacteria; order Pseudomonadales; family Pseudomonadaceae; genus Pseudomonas; species Pseudomonas multiresinivorans. The sequence continues at coordinate 5,149,546 of NZ_CP048833.1, read as the reverse complement.
CTTTCCGGCAACGCCGGCACCCACTGAAAGCAAATCGAGGATTTCACCATGACCAACGCTACCTACAACCGCCTGGACAAAGACAACGCCGCCGTACTGCTGGTCGATCACCAGGCCGGTCTGCTCTCACTGGTCCGCGACATCGATCCGGACAAGTTCAAGAACAACGTCCTCGCTCTGGGTGACCTGGCCAAGTTCTTCAACCTGCCGACCATCCTCACCACCAGCTTCGAAACCGGCCCCAACGGCCCGCTGGTTCCCGAGCTGAAAGCGCAGTTCCCGGACGCGCCGTACATCGCCCGCCCTGGCCAGATCAACGCCTGGGACAACGAGGACTTCGTCAAGGCAGTGAAGGCCACCGGCAAGAAGCAACTGATCATCGCCGGCGTGGTGACCGAGGTGTGCGTGGCGTTCCCGGCGCTGTCGGCCCTTGCTGAAGGCTTTGATGTGTTCGTGGTGGCGGATGCGTCCGGCACCTTCAACGAGATGACCCGCGACGCGGCCTGGCGCCGGATGGAAGCGGCCGGCGCGCAGCTGATGACCTGGTTCGGCGTGGCCTGTGAACTGCACCGCGACTGGCGCAACGATATCGAAGGGCTGGCGGCGCTGTGCTCGAATCACATTCCGGATTATCGGAATCTGATGACCAGCTATAACGCGCTGACTGCGGGCAAGTAATTCTCCCGGCACAACGAAAAGCGGAGCCTCGCATGGGGCTCCGCTTTTTCTTTTGTAGGAGCGAGCTTGCTCGCGAACCGCCGCGGCGCGGTGCCTGTTCGTAGGAGCGGACTTTGTCCGCGATGTGTTTGCCTCGTGCCTTGGTTTCCCGCGTCGCACCGGCGTGCGCGTCGGCTTCTTGTTTCGCCCCCTCGGGCGACCCACTTTGGCAAACGCCCCAAAGTGGGCAAAGGTCTTGCCCCGGACATCCGGTTTTTCGCCTAGGCGAAAAATTCCCTCGTTGAATCGAAGTTTCAGGGGCACGCCGCGAAGGGCCATCCCTGGCCCATCGCGGCTCTCGCGGCATCCATGCCGCTCAACCCCTGAAACTCCAATTCAACGAGGCCTCCTGAACGGGGCACTCGGCGCGTGCGGATGTTTCTCTGGAAGACTTATCAAGCCAAAGCCAAAGCCAAAGCCAAAGCCAAAGCCAAAGCCAAAGCCAAAGCCAAAGCCAAAGCCAAAGCCAAAGCCAAAGCCAAAGCCAAAGCCAAAGCCAAAGCTGTGCGGATACGTTCTCCGTAGAAGCGGATTTCCTTTGTCTCCAGAATTTCCATCCACCTCGAAGTCACGGCGTAGCAAGAACGTAGGATGGCGTGGAGCGCAGTGATACCCATCAATACCCGCGCGCCGAAAGCATCGGCATCGCAAACTCGCGGAACACCTCCGACTGACCGTACAAAAGCCATTGCCGGGCGGCGGCAGAGTGCGGTTCGCGAGCAAGCTCGCTCCTACAAAGTTGCCGGCTTCGGCCCCGGCTCTCGCTTTGGCTTTTGTGAGTCTTCCAGAAAAATATCCGCACACTCCGAATGCCCCTTTCAGGAGGCCGAAGGTGATCGGAGTTTCAGGGGTTGAGCGACATGGATGTCGCGAGAGCGGCGATGGGCCAGGGACGGCCCTTCGCCGCGGGCCCCTGAAACTCCGAAGAACCGAGGGTACTTTTCGCGAAGCGAAAAGCCGGATGGAGGGGCGAGACCTTTGCCCACTTTTGGGCGTTTGCCAAAGTGGGTCGCCCGAGGGGGCGAAACAAAAAAGCCCGCGCGCACGCCGGCGCGACGCGGGAAACCACGGCGCGAGGCAAACACATCGCGGACAAAGTCCGCTCCTACGGCAGATCAGCGCAGCGATGGGTATCGCTCCGCTCCACGCCATCCTACGCACCACCCTCCAGCCGGGCACTCAACTCCGGCCACTGCCGATACGGCACCCACAACACCCCTTGCCACCTCAACACCGACAACGACTCCGTCGGCCCGCGCAGCATTTCCCGGCGTGGCTCGCCCAGGCTGGTGCGGTGCTGGTCGCGCAACGTCGGAATCACCTGCTGCGACAACCACTGCCGCACGCTGCGATTCTCCGGATGGAAGTAGTGGATCAACGCGGCATAGGCGCCCGACTCGCTGATCAGCAACTCATCGACGTATTCGCCATTGCCATCGCGCACCCAGGCGCGCCGGAACTGGTCGTCGTCCAGGTTGCGCTCCACGCGCTCGGCCAGATAAGGCGAGCCGATCAGCCGGCCCAGGTCGTGGGCACAGAACCAGCACTGGTCTTCCAGCAGCACGGCGCGCAGCAGGCGCTTGTGGCGGGTGAATTCGGTGGGGATCAGGAACTCTTCAGACATGGCGCACCTCCGGGAAGGAGGGTGAAGAGGGTGGGTACAGCGAGGCGCCTTTGGGGTGAAGGCGAAGAGGGAAAGGCATATCCATTTCCTCAATGGGTACACCGCTGCTTTCGGGAGCAGTATTGCCGCTACGTGAAGCGTTTCTTAGGCGCTATAGGCGAGCATAAGTGTTGTTTTAGCGCGTTTGCAACCCACACAAACGCGCGTTACATACAACTATAGATTGTTCAGCAGATCTTCAATTCCATTGCTTGAGTCAGAGCTTATTGAATCAAGCTCTTCCTTGGCAGCATCTATGCTTATCATATATATGCTGCCAAGGCGAATTATTTTATTGACTATCGAGAAGTTTTCCTTGGAGTTGCAGGGGGAGTCTTTCTGGTTGTTAATGACATAGAAAGTACCATTCTTTAGTGTTGGGGACTTTCTTATTTCTTTTGCGATCTGAGATGTTTTTTTATCTTCAGATGTCACAGTGTTAGGGGACTTCTCTGAAAGTATTCTTAGGGTGGTTATATGTTTGGTGGTGTTGTATATGAAATATACTCCTGCTGACGGGGTCTTTGCTGTCAGGTGAGCTACCATTTCGGTGTATTTCTGAGATTTTGGAAATGCCTCAAGATATGGGGTTGTGTATTTTTTGTTTGACCATACTTTTTTTGAGTTTTCGGGATTAAATTCTCTCAGTAGTGCGAACCCTATATTTTGATATGCAGTGATTCCTGCCCTTTTCTTAATTTCATCAAGAGGGATGTCTTGTGGGGTGAATTCTTCTAGGAGAATTTTGTAGTGATCTAAGGTTTCTGTCAGCAGCTGTTTTACGATGCTTGATCTAAAAGTGGTGTAATCGATATCGGAACATAGTTCAAAGACGTTCTTATAGCTCTCGGATAGGTCGCTATTGTATAGTTTTAGAAGGATTTCTTCCTGCTTTGACTTTGTATCGCTGCAAATAAACATTGCAGCAAAGTACTCCATTAAGGATTTGTGCGACCAACGAAGAATTGGTCCCTCTCTTACAAAAAGGGGGACTGTAGTTACAAGGTCTAGTGTGAAGCTAGAGGGGTTGCAGTTGATCCCATTCATGCTCCCGATTATCTTGGATACTATTATTTCTAGCTCATCTTTTTGAAATTCGATCTTGCCATTGCTGCTTAGACACCAAAAGCCGAGCCTTCTGAGTACCGAATGAAAGTCTGTTGAGTCGAGAGTGCAGTTTTTTGTACGTACAAATGATGCCTCTTTACTTAGGTCGTGTGACTCAAATAGGGCATCATACACTTGAGAGTAAAATAGGTTCTTTTTCTGTGGTATGGCTGACTTGAACCGATATGAGCAAAATAGCAAAGAAACATAAAGAGGGGTGGAGAGGAACTCTCTTATGCTTGCTCCTGCCTGCTGTATCCCTTCGATGAGAGGTCTTGATATCTCATCGCTAGGGTCGTATTTTTTTATTAGGTCATAAGCCTCCTCTCTTTTTAATGGTTTAATTGAGAGGTGTATGAAGTCATAGAACTCAGAAAGGTAAGCCTCATTTCTGGATGTGATTAAAATATTGGCGGAGTCTCCAATGAAATTTATGAAGCTCCGTAGATCCTCTGTTGTTGACTGCTTTAAGTCGCTCGGTACTTCGTCGAGTCCATCAAAGATAAACTGAAGAGGGAGTTCTTTGAGGATTTCTGAACTGGTTTCGTTTTTTATGCCAAGTCTTTTCTTTATGCTTTCTAAAATTGTTGTTTTGTTTACTTTTCTAAGTTCAAGGTATACAGGTATCTCGGTGTTGGTGCTTAGAGTGTTAAGCACCACCCGCTTGGATAGTGTGGATTTTCCCATCCCGGCTGAGTCGTTTATTAGTATCCTGTTTCCAATTTTGAAGAGATCTGAATTTTCGGTTATTTTTATTGAGATTGTCTTTTCTGGGGTTGTGAGTGTTAGCGGGATGTAGAGGTCATCTAGTCTTTTAGGGGTGTTCTGAAAGGCGATAGTGTTTATTATTGAGCACTGGCCGCCGAGGTTTGAGAGATAGTCTATAGAGTTCTCTTCAAAGCTTTTTATGGCTGATTTATTTTTAAAGTAAGAGGTGAGTGTTGTTTCAATTAGTGGTTGAATTTTAGATGAGAATATTTTCTTTGCTGTCGGTAGTGAAAGCTTGATTGCGCTTTCGAGGGATATGGTTTCCAAGATTCCAGTCATTTTATATATCTCAATAAAAAAGCCCCGCACAATGGCGGGGCTTTTGTCTTTCTATCACTGCCCCAAAAATCCATTTCGGTCTACAGCGTTTCTAATGGTCTTGACTTGCGGTGTTGCTACTACTTCCGTCAGTCCCAGCTCAGCGCGCCGCCGGTCTGGTACTCGATCACGCGGGTCTCGAAGAAGTTCTTTTCCTTCTTCAGGTCCATGATTTCGCTCATCCACGGGAACGGGTTGCTGGTGCCCGGGTATTCCTCTTTGAGGCCGATCTGGGTCAGGCGGCGGTTGGCGATGAACTTGAGGTAGTCCTCCATCATCGCCGCGTTCATGCCCAGTACGCCGCGCGGCATGGTGTCGCGTGCGTATTCGATCTCCAGCTGGGTGCCCTGGAGGATCATCTGGGTGGCCTCGTCCTTCATCTGGGCATCCCACAGGTGCGGGTTTTCGATCTTGATCTGGTTGATCACGTCGATGCCGAAGTTCAGGTGCATGGATTCGTCGCGCAGGATGTACTGGAACTGCTCGGCGGTGCCGGTCATCTTGTTGCGGCGGCCCATGGAGAGGATCTGGGTGAAGCCGCAGTAGAAGAAGATGCCTTCCAGGACGCAGTAGTAGGCGATCAGGTTGCGCAGGAACTGGCGGTCGGTTTCCGGGGTGCCGGTTTCGAACTTCGGATCGGAGATCGAGCGGGTGTACTTCAGGCCCCAGGAGGCTTTCTTCGCGACCGAAGGAATCTCGTGGTACATGTTGAAGATTTCGCCTTCATCCATGCCCAGCGACTCGATGCAGTACTGGTAGGCGTGGGTGTGGATCGCTTCCTCGAAGGCCTGGCGCAGGATGTACTGGCGGCACTCGGGGTTGGTGATCAGGCGGTACACGGCCAGCACCAGGTTGTTGGCAACCAGGGAGTCGGCGGTGGAGAAGAAGCCGAGGTTGCGCATGACGATGCGGCGTTCGTCTTCGCTGAGGCCGTCCTTGCTCTTCCACAGGGCAATGTCGGCGTTCATGTTCACTTCCTGGGGCATCCAGTGGTTGGCGCAACCATCCAGATACTTCTGCCAGGCCCAGTCGTACTTGAAGGGTACGAGCTGGTTGAGGTCGGCGCGGGCGTTGATCATCTGCTTGTCGCCGACTTGTACGCGGGCGGCGGAGCCTTCGAGATCGTCCAGGCCTTCCTGGATGTCCAGGGCGTCGAGGGCCTGCTTGGCACGGGCGACGGCGTCGGAGTCGTTGGCGGATACGGCGCGCGCTTCTTCGACGGAGCCTGCGGCGTCGGCGTCGAGTTTGTCAGCGTTCTGCGCGGCGGCCTGGGCGACGGCCGGGGCGGCCTTGGCTTCGGTGGCGTCTTCTTTGTCGAATTCGTCCCAGCTCAGCATGGGGGTCCTCTCCTGGTGGGCCGCTCTGTGGCGGCCTGGTGTCTGGTTGCGTGATGGGTGCACGCTAAAGCTCGAATTTGCGGGGAGGGATCAAGAGCCCCTCTCCCTAACCCTGACTGCGCGCCCCGCTCCGAAGGGAGAGGGGACTGTGAAGCTGCGGAGTTCTGGCGGTGCCTCGGAGCGAGGCCGCGCTAGGCGCCTGGTAGGTCGGAGCCCCTGAGCGTACGACTGTACGTGATGGGGGCCGACCTGCCGGGCAACGACGCGCGGACCGTTCCGAGGACCGCTTACTCCATTACTGGCAGGCTTCGCAGTCGGGGTTGTCGATGGAGCAGGCTTGCGGTACCGGAGCCGGTTGCGGCTCGGCGGCTGCGGCTTGCAGGCCATCGTTGCCACCGGCGGACACGGCGTTGAGCTTGCCGGTGTTGATGGTGGACTTCTCGGTGCTGGTGGCGGCCAGGGCACGGAGGTAGTAGGTGGTTTTCAGGCCACGGAACCACGCCATGCGGTAGGTCACGTCCAGTTTCTTGCCCGAGGCGCCGGCGATGTAGAGGTTCAGGGACTGGGCCTGATCGATCCACTTCTGGCGGCGGCTGGCGGCGTCGACGATCCACTTGGTCTCGACTTCGAAGGCGGTGGCGTACAGGTCTTTCAGGTCTTGCGGGATGCGCTCGATCTGCTGCACGGAGCCGTCGTAGTACTTCAGGTCGTTGACCATGACCGGGTCCCACAGGCCGCGCGCTTTCAGGTCGCGAACCAGGTAGGGGTTGATCACGGTGAACTCGCCGGAGAGGTTCGATTTCACGTACAGGTTCTGGTAGGTCGGCTCGATGGACTGCGATACACCGGTGATGTTGGCGATGGTCGCGGTCGGCGCGATGGCCATGATGTTCGAGTTACGAATGCCTTTCTGTACGCGGGCACGGACCGGAGCCCAGTCGAGGGATTCGGTCAGGTCGACGTCGATGTACTTCTGGCCACGGGCTTCGATGAGGATCTGCTGGGAGTCCAGCGGCAGGATGCCCTTGGACCACAGGGAGCCGTCGAAGGTCTCGTAGGCGCCACGCTCGTCGGCCAGGTCACAGGAAGCCTGGATGGCGAAGTAGCTCACCGCTTCCATGGACTTGTCGGCGAACTCGATGGCAGCGTCGGAACCGTAGGCGATGTGTTGCAGGTACAGCGCGTCCTGGAAGCCCATGATGCCCAGGCCAACCGGGCGGTGCTTGAGGTTCGAGTTGCGAGCCTGCGGGACCGAGTAGTAGTTGATGTCGATAACGTTATCGAGCATGCGCACGGCGGTCTTCACGGTCTTCTCGAGCTTGGCGGTGTCCAGCTTGCCGTCGACGATGTGGTTGACCAGGTTGATCGAGCCCAGGTTGCAGACCGCGATCTCGTCCTTGTTGGTGTTCAGGGTGATCTCGGTGCACAGGTTCGAGCTGTGGACCACGCCCACGTGCTGCTGCGGGCTGCGCAGGTTGCACGGGTCCTTGAAGGTCAGCCACGGGTGGCCGGTCTCGAAGAGCATGGAGAGCATCTTGCGCCACAGGTCCTTGGCCTGGACGACCTTGAACACCTTGATCTTGTTGTACTCGGTCAGGGCTTCGTAATACTCGTAGCGCTCTTCGAAGGCCTTGCCGGTCAGATCGTGCAGGTCCGGTACTTCGGACGGGGAGAACAGGGTCCACTTGCCGTCGTCGAAGACGCGCTTCATGAACAGGTCCGGAATCCAGTTCGCGGTGTTCATGTCGTGGGTACGGCGACGGTCGTCACCGGTGTTCTTGCGCAGCTCGAGGAATTCCTCGATGTCCAGGTGCCAGGTTTCCAGGTAGGCACAGACGGCGCCCTTGCGCTTGCCGCCCTGGTTCACAGCGACGGCGGTGTCGTTCACCACTTTCAGGAAGGGGACGACGCCCTGGGATTTGCCGTTGGTGCCCTTGATGTAGGAGCCCAGCGCGCGCACCGGAGTCCAGTCGTTGCCCAGGCCACCGGCGAATTTCGACAGCATGGCGTTGTCGTGGATCGCGTTGTAGATGCCCGACAGGTCGTCCGGCACGGTGGTCAGGTAGCAGGAGGACAGCTGCGGACGCAGGGTGCCGGCGTTGAACAGGGTCGGGGTCGACGACATGTAGTCGAACGAGGAGAGCAGGTTGTAGAACTCGATGGCGCGAGCTTCACGGTCCTTCTCTTCGATGGCCAGGCCCATGGCCACGCGCATGAAGAAGACCTGCGGCAGTTCGAAACGGATGCCGTCCTTGTGGATGAAGTAGCGGTCGTACAGGGTCTGCAGGCCGAGGTAGGTGAACTGCTGGTCGCGCTCGTGGTTGATCGCGGCGCCCAGTTTGGCCAGGTCGTAGCCTTTGAGCTTGCTGTCGATCAGCTCGAACTCGGAGCCTTTCTCGACGTAGGCGGCCAGGGCCTTGGCGTAGAGGTCGGCCATCTCGTGGTGAGTGGCGCTCTCGGCGACGCCCAGGAAGCCCAGGGCTTCGGCGCGCAGGGTGTCCATCAGCAGGCGGGCGGTGACGTAGGAGTAGTTCGGCTCGCGCTCGACCAGGGTACGGGCGGTCATCACCAGGGCGGTGTTGACGTCCTTCTCGGCGACGCCGTCGTACAGGTTCTTCAGGGTTTCGCGTTCGATCAGGCTGCCATCGACTTCGGCCAGGCCTTCGCAGGCTTCGCGGATGATGGTCTGCAGGCGGCCCATGTCCAGCGGCTGGGTGCTGCCGTCGGCCTTGGTGATGCGGATGCTCGGGTGCGGCTGGGCGATGTCGCTGGCGTTACCGGCGGTCTTGCGCTCGTTGGCGCGGGCTTCGCGGTAGATCACGTAGTCGCGGGCAACCTTCTGCTCGCCGGCACGCATCAGGGACAGTTCAACCTGGTCCTGGATCTCTTCGATGTGGATGGTGCCACCGGAGGGCATGCGGCGCTTGAAGGTCGCGGTGACCTGTTCGGTCAGGCGGCGCACGGTCTCATGGATGCGCGACGAGGCGGCGGCGGTGCCGCCTTCCACGGCGAGGAACGCCTTGGTGATGGCTACGGTGATCTTGTCATCGGTGTAGGGAACTACGGTGCCGTTGCGCTTGATCACGCGCAGCTGGCCGGGCGCAGTGGCGGCCAGATCCTGTGCGGATTCGGCGGCCTGCGGCGCGTTGGCCTGCGGGTTCTCGCGAGTGGTGTCGATTTGCATGGGTGGTTGTCTCCACGTTCTCGTAATTTGGTGTGTTGCTGACGCTGGAAGCGCCGTCCCGAAATAAAGAGCAAAAAGAGCAGTCGCCCGCGGTTGCAGCCGCGAGCTGGAATTCGTCTGGAACAGGGGGAATGACCCGAAGCGCCTCCCTGGCCCAACTCGGGTGCCGGCTTTACGGGCCGGGACCACAATACCTAGTGGTGTTGAACGTTACGTTGCAACACCCGTACCGCATTTCCATCGACATGAATCGCTCCTTGCGGGCTGGGCCGCCTGGCACCTCAGTACGTCTGGAATACGTTGTGGTGGAACCGGAGGAGCCGTGGAACAGGCTCGGGATTTCGACTTTCTTCTTGTGTCCGGTTCGTGGTGGTAACCCCAAGATGTAGGGGTATACCGCAACGGGGATACAAGATAATGCGCTATGGGGGTGTTTGCAAGGCGGGGCGACGGGGAAAAGCTGTGGATAAAATGTGCATGGAATGTGGGTGAAGCGGGGTAACTCGCGCTATCCCTGATGCTGTCTGCCTTTCACCGTTCGTCGTGGTTGGTGAGAGATTTTTCACACGCATCGGAGGGGCTGTGCGGGAAGGAACACTACCACAATATGTAGTGTTTCTCACCGCGCAGCCCTTGACCTTTTCGCGCAATGCCTGCTTACGCCGGTGGCGTGCCGCGGGGCTGGCAATCTGGCTACAATGCCGGCCGCTTTTGCGGGCTCTCTATAGTTACTCTCTGTTAGTAAGAGTGCCCGCGCTCGCTCATGGCGCATCAGGAGGCAAGGTGGAACAAGAAGCGCGCATTCTCATCGTCGAGGACGACCAGCGACTGGCCGAGTTGACCCAGGACTACCTGGAGAGCAACGGCCTGGCGGTGTCCATCGAGTCCCACGGCGGCAAGGCAGTGGAGCGGGTGCTGGCCGAGCGGCCGGACCTGGTGGTGCTCGACCTGATGCTGCCGGGTGAGGATGGGCTGTCCATCTGCAAGCGCCTGCGCCCGGACTATGACGGCCCGATCCTGATGCTCACCGCGCGCACCGACGACATGGATCAGGTGCAGGGCCTGGAGATGGGCGCCGACGATTACGTGTGCAAGCCGGTGCGCCCGCGCGTGCTGCTGGCGCGCATTCGCGCCCTGCTGCGGCGCAGCGAGCCGGCCGAGACCGTACCGGCCGTTGCCGGCAAGCGCCTGACCTTCGGCAAGCTGGTGATCGACAATGCCATGCGCGAGGCCTGGCTGGACGAGCAGACCATCGAGCTGACCAGCGCCGAGTTCGACCTGCTCTGGCTGCTGGCGGCCAACGCCGGGCGCATCCTCTCCCGCGAGGAAATCTTCAACTCCCTGCGCGGCATCGAGTACGACGGCCAGGACCGCTCCATCGACGTGCGCATCTCGCGCATCCGCCCGAAGATCGGCGACGACCCGATGCACCCGCGCCTGATCAAGACGGTGCGCAGCAAGGGCTACCTGTTCGTCGGGGAGCTCTGAGCCGTGAGCGCCGTGCCACCGTTCCCCGAGCTGCACGGCGAGCGCTTCCGCCTGCGCGCCTTCACCGATGCCGACCAGCCGACGGTATTCCGCGCGCTGTCGCACCCCGAGGTGATCCGTTACTACGGCGTCTCCTACGCGACGCTGGAGGCCACCCGCGAGCAGATGGAGTGGTTCGAGCGCCTGCATAAGGAAGGCAGCGGTATCTGGTGGGCAATCTGCTGGCCGGAGGCGCCGGAGGACATCCTCGGCGGCTGCGGCTTCAACAATTGGCAGCAGGAGCACCGTCGTCTTGAACTGGGCTACTGGCTGTTGCCCGAACATTGGGGGCAGGGCGTGATGAGCGAATGCCTGCCGCTGATCTGCCGCCACGCCTTCCGCGACATGCACGTGCATCGCATCGAAGCCGAGGTGGAGTCCGAGAACCTCGCCAGCGGCCGCTTGCTGCTGCGCCAGGGCTTCACGCTGGAAGGTCGGCGGCGTGAGTGCGAGGTGAAGGACGGGGCGTTCCTCAGCCTCGACTACTACGGGTTGCTTAATGCTGGGGAGGCCGGGTGAATCTCGCGCTCGTGCTGGCCCTCACCCCAGCCCTCTCCCAAGGGGAGAGGGGGCCGTCCGTGCCGGCAACCGATTCGGCGTTGTCCTCTCATGATCGAGGCCTGCCGGGTCATCCAAGTAGAACGCCAATCTTCGCGCGCACGCCGAACCGTCCCCTCTCCCCCTGGGAGAGGGCTAGGGTGAGGGCGCTCCTCACCTGCGCCATGCCCGCCGGGATTAACCACCCATGAAATCCATCTTCCTGCGCATCTACGGTGGCATGCTGCTGACCCTGGTGGCGGTCGCCGCGCTGGCCGTGCTGACCCTGCACCTGGTCAACGACGTGCGCGGCGAGCGCTACCGCGAAGACCTGGCGCGCGGCACCTTCCGCCTGATGGCGGACGAGCTGCTGCCCATGAGCGAGGTGGACCGCAAGCGCGCACTGAGCCAGTGGAGCCGCCTGCTGGGCATTCCGCTGAAGCTCACCAGCCTGGACGCGCTGGGCATGGAAGGGCGCAGCCGCGCGCGGCTGATGAACGACCAGGTGCTGGTGCAGGCTGGCGCGCCCCATGAAGTGAAGGTGATGACCCAGGTGAGCGCGGCTGAAGGGCTGATCCTCACCGGCGAGGTGGAGCAGGTCAGCGAGCAGTTGGCGCGTGCGACCATCTACCTGCTGATGGACGAACTCAAGCGCTACCCGGCCAGCGAGCAGCCTTATCACCTGGCGCGCATCGTCCGCGACAAGCGCTTCGGCTTCGAGGTGCACCTGCTGCGCCTGAAGGAGGTCGACCTCGACGACGACCAGAGTCGCCGGGTGGAAGAGGGCGATACGGTGATGGCGCTGGGCAAGGGCGGTGATTCGATCCGCGTGCTCTCGGGCATCCTCGACACGCCCTGGGTGCTGGAGCTGGGGCCGATCTACCAGATGAACCCGTACCCGCCGCAGTTGCTGACGATCATCGTGGTCGTCGCGCTGACGCTCATCGGTCTGACCTTGTACCTGTTGATCAGCGGGCTGGAGCAGCGCCTGCGCGGCCTCGAATCCGCCGCCACGCGCATCGCCCGCGGCAGCCTGGATACCCGCGTGGAAGTGCGCGGGGCGGACTCGGTGGGGCGCCTCGCCGGGGCCTTCAACCACATGGCCGAGCAGTTGCACCTGTTGCTGACGGTGCAGCGCGAGCTGGTGCGCGCGGTGTCCCACGAGCTGCGCACACCGGTGGCGCGGCTGCGCTTCGGGCTGGAGATGATCGAGTCCGCCGAGACTGAGACGGCGCGGCGCAAGTACATGGAAGGCATGGATGGCGACATCCAGGACCTCGACCAGTTGGTGGACGAGATGCTCACCTATGCGCGGCTGGAGCAAGGTTCGCCGGCCCTGGCCTATCAGCGCATCGAACTGGGCGCGCTGGTGGAGCAGGTGGTGTCGGAGATCGCGCCGCTGCGCCGGGAAATCACCGTCACCTGCGAGCCGGGTGCGTTGGTGCCGTTCGACCAGGGCAGCTGGATCGAGGCCGAGCCGCGCTACCTGCATCGCGCCCTGCAGAACCTGATGACCAATGCGCTGCGCTACGCCGAAGGGCGGGTGCGGGTGAGTTACCGGGTGAGCGTGGATCGCTGCCAGGTCGACGTGGAAGACGACGGCCCTGGCGTTCCCGAAGCGCAGTGGCACCGTTTGTTCCAGCCGTTCTTCCGCGCCGACGACAGTCGCGCGCGGGTCACCGGCGGGCATGGGTTGGGGCTTTCCATCGTACGGCGGATCATCCACTGGCACGGCGGTCGCGCGCAGATCGCCAAAAGCGAAGTGCTCGGCGGGGCATGCTTCACACTGCTGTGGCCTCGCCGCCAGGCACCGAAGGTCGAAGACAGTATTTGACCTTGAAGTCAAAAAATGCAGAATGCTGCGGTGCCATCACCCGCTGATGGCGCCCGCCGCGTCACTCTGCATCCTATCCCTACGGTAAATAGCCCTTTGAGATCAGTCTCTCTTAGGGGGTATTGCAGAGTCACCGGTATCGTTATGTAATTTTTGCTATAACGAGCGCTTGCAGGCACGGCAGGCGGACCTGTCGACGACAGGCCCGTGCAGGGTTTCAGGCAGGAACACCGAGGATTACATGGGACGCTTTGATCACTGCAGTCGCCTTCACGCCAGCCGCCAGGCCGAGCTCGCTGACCGCATCGCGGGTGACCACGGCGACCACTTCGGTGCCGCCCGGCAGGCCCAGCACCACCTCGGCATTCACGGCGCCGTCGGTGACGGTTTTCACGGTGCCGCTCAGGCAGTTGCGGGCGGACAGGCGGATGTCCTCGGCCTCGGTCATCAGCATCACCCAAGGAGCCTTGACCAGCGCGATGACGTCCTTGCCCTGGGCCAGGCCCAGGCTCTTGACGCTTTCCTCGGTGACGATCGCCACCAGTTCGCTGCCGCCGGGCAGGGCGACCACGACTTCCGCGTTCACCGCACCGTTGCGCAGTTGCTTGACGCTGCCCTTGAAGACGTTGCGTGCACTGACCTTCATGAACTGATTCTCCTCGAGCGTTTTGCATGGCCGGCCACTGGCCGGACGTAACACGGGGCTGAACCGAGTTTATAGACGAGTCCTGACGATTCCACGCTTGAAAACAACAACCCACTGGAGCATCACGATGAAACACCGCTTCGCAAGCCTGTCCCTGCTGGTCGCTTCCTGCTTCACCCTGCACTCGGCGCTGGCCGATGAAGTGCAGGTCGCCGTGGCCGCCAACTTCACCGCGCCGATCCAGGCGATCGCCAAGGACTTCGAGAAGGACACCGGCCACAAGCTGGTCGCCGCCTACGGCGCCACCGGCCAGTTCTACACCCAGATCAAGAACGGCGCGCCGTTCGAAGTCTTCCTCGCCGCCGACGACAGCACGCCGAAGAAACTCGAAGCCGAGAAGGAAATCGTCCCCGGTTCGCGCTTCACTTATGCCATCGGCACCCTGGCGCTGTGGTCGGCAAAAGACGGCTACGTCGATGCCAAGGGCGAGGTGCTGAAGAAGAACGAGTACAAGCACCTGTCCATTGCCAACCCGAAAGCCGCGCCTTACGGCCTGGCCGCTACCCAGGTGATCGACAAGCTCGGCCTGAAGGACAAGGTCGCCGGCAAGATCGTCGAAGGCCAGAACATCACCCAGGCCTTCCAGTTCGTCTCCACCGGCAACGCGGAGCTGGGCTTCGTGGCGTTGTCGCAGATCTACAAGGATGGCAAGGTGACCAGCGGTTCCGCCTGGATCGTCCCGGCCGACCTGCACGACCCGATCCGCCAGGACGCCGTGATCCTCAACAAGGGCAAGGACAGCGCCGCCGCCAAGGCCCTGGTCGAGTACCTCAAGGGCCCGAAAGCCGCTGCGGTGATCAAGTCCTACGGCTACGAACTCTGATTCTCTGAAGGAATAGGCAATGCCCCTCACGCAGGAGGATTTCCTGGCCATCCGGCTCACCATCGAGCTGGCCGCCCTGAGCACCCTGATCCTCCTGCTGATCGGCACGCCGATCGCCTGGTGGCTGTCGCGCACCCGCTCTTGGCTGAAAGGCCCGCTGGGAGCGGTGGTGGCGCTGCCGCTGGTGCTGCCGCCGACGGTGATCGGCTTCTACCTGCTGATCACCATGGGCCCCAACGGCTTCATCGGTCAGGCGACCGAGAGCCTGGGCCTGGGGCGGCTGCCGTTCACCTTCGCCGGGCTCGTGGTGGGCTCGGTGTTCTATTCGCTGCCCTTCGTGGTGCAGCCGTTGCAGAACGCCTTCGAGGCGATCGGCGACAAACCGCTGGAGGCCGCCGCCACACTGCGTGCGAGCCCCCTGGATACCTTCTTCTCGGTGGTCCTGCCGCTGGCGCGGCCGGGCTTCATCACCGCCAGCATCCTCGGCTTCGCCCACACGGTGGGCGAGTTCGGCGTGGTGCTGATGATCGGCGGCAACATTCCGGGCAAGACCCGCGTGGTGTCGGTACAGATTTTCGATCACGTCGAGGCCATGGAGTACGCCCAGGCGCACTGGCTGGCCGGCGGCATGGTGATCTTCTCCTTCTTCGTCCTGCTGGCGCTCTACGCGAGCCGCCGCGGCCGGTCGGCCTGGGCCTGAGGTGGGCATGCAGCAGGATATTCCCGTGCGCGCCATCGAAGCCCGGTTCCAGATCGCCTATTCGGGCTTCAGCCTGGACGTCGACCTGCAGTTGCCGGGCAAGGGCGTGACTGCACTGTTCGGCCATTCCGGTTCCGGCAAGACTACCTGCCTGCGCTGCGTGGCGGGCCTGGAGCGCGCGCCGCTCGGCCGGCTGGTGGTGAATGGCGAGATCTGGCAGGACAGCGCAAGCGGCGTGTTCCTGCCGCCGCACAAGCGCGCGCTGGGTTACGTGTTCCAGGATGCCAACCTGTTCGAGCATCTGTCGGTGAAGCGCAACCTCACCTACGGGATGAAGCGCGTGCCGCGCGACCAGCATCGCGTGGAGCTGAAACAGGCCACCGAGCTGCTGGGCATCAGCCATCTGCTGGAGCGCATGCCGGGACACTTGTCCGGTGGCGAACGTCAGCGCGTCGGCATGGCGCGCGCGCTGCTTACCAGCCCGCGCCTGCTGCTGATGGATGAGCCATTGGCGGCGCTGGACCTCAAGCGCAAGGCGGAAATCCTGCCGTACCTGGAACGCCTGCACGACGAACTGGATATCCCGATCCTCTACGTCAGCCACTCGCCGGATGAAGTGGCGCGGCTGGCCGATCACCTGGTGTTGCTGGACCAGGGCAAGGCGATTGCCAGCGGCCCGGTGATGGAAACCCTGGCGCGTACTGATCTGCCGATTTCCCATCTGGAAGATGCCGGGGTGGTGATCGATGGCCACGTGGTTTCCCACGATGCCGATTACGGCTTGCTCTCGGTTTCCCTGCCGCGGTGCGAGCAGCGCATTCGGCTGGCCCATTCACCGATGGAAAAGGGCCGGGCGTTGCGCATCAAGGTACAGGCGCGGGACGTCAGCCTGAGCCTGGAGCCGGCGGCTCACAGCAGCATCCTCAACGTGTTGCCGGCGACCGTGGTCGAGATCGTGCCGACGGACAATCCGGCGCATCGGCTGGTGAAGCTGGACGTGGCCGGCACGCCGCTGCTGGCGCGGATCACCCGCTATTCCCAAGATCAACTCGGCCTGCATGCCGGGCAGGCGGTTTGGGCACAGATCAAGTCGGTGGCCCTGCTGGCCTGACCTGCATGCGGTACTGCTCTTCGTAGGAGCGAGCTTGCTCGCGAACAGCCGCGGCAGAGGAAGGCTCTGGTGCGACGAAGGTTCGCGAGCAAGCTCGCTCCTACAGAAAGAAAAAGGGCGGCCACTGGCCGCCCTTCTTGTTTCATTCCGCGCCTTACAGCAGCGGGATGGTGTAGCTGACGATCAGGCGGTTCTCGTCCTGGTCACGCTGGCTGGGCACGCCCGGGGTGGAGGCTGCCGGCAGGCCACTGCGCATGGCGGCGTTTTTCCAGGCCAGGCCCAGGCCCTTGAAGGTGCCTTCCGGGACCACGTAGCCCAGGGCGATATCGCGTTCCCACTCGCCCTTGTCGCCTTGCTTGGTGTCGATGTTGTCGGCGTTCAGGTAGAGCACGCTGAAGGTCAGGCCCGGTACGCCGAGGTCGGCGAAGTCGTAGGCATAGCGACCGATCCAGGTGCGCTCGCCGGCGCGGTTGAACTTCAGCAGCTGGGCGTCGGAGATCAGGTAGGTGCTGGTGCCTTCGCCATCGCCGCGGTTCAGGTAGGGGAAGTCGCTGTCGCCGGTCAGCACCTGGTAGCCGGCGCCGATGCTGTGGCCGCCCAGGGCGTAGGTGAACATGCCGCTGTAGACGTTGTTGTCCACTTCGCCCTTGAGGCTGTTGCCGCCGTAGTAGCCGCTGCTGACATAACCGTCGGCACGGCCGGAGGCGCTGCCGTTCTTGCCATCGGAGTCGCTGATGAACACGCGGATGTCCGATTTCAGGGTGCCCGGGCCGATGCCCCAGTTGTGGACGAGGCCGAGGTAGTTCTGCTTGTAGAAGTTGTCCAGCTCGCCGTAGTAGTAAGACAGCGTCAGGTTCTTGGTCGCCTTGTAGTCGCCACCGGCGAAGTAGAACTTGTTGCTGTCGCGGGAGCTGGCAGAGCTGCCGTTGGCGCCGGCGATGGACATGCTGCGCCAGTCGGTGGAGTTGCGGCCCTTGGTGTGGGTCAGCTGGCCGCCGGTCAGGGTCAGGTTGTCGATGTCGGTGGAGGTGACCTGGCCACCTTCGTAGGTCATCGGCAGCAGGCGGGCGTCGTTGTAGACCACCACCGGCAGCTTGGGCTGCAGGGTGCCGTAGCGGAATTCGGTCTTGGAGATCTTCGCCTTGGCGGTCATGCCCAGACTGCTGAATTCGTCGACGGCGCTGCCATCGCTTTCCAGCGGGAAGATGGTGCCGGGCTGGCGATCGATGCCGGCCTTGCCGGCCTTGCCGCCACCGTCCAGGCGCACGCCGAGCAGGCCGAGGGCGTCGACGCCGAAGCCGACGGTGCCCTGGGTGAAGCCCGAGGAATAGTTGAGCATGAAGCCCTGGCCCCATTCTTCCTGCTTGCTGGGCGAGGCCGTGCCGTTGCGGTTGTCGGTGTTGATGTAGAAGTTGCGCAGGGTCAGGCTGGCCTTGCTGTCTTCGATGAAGCCGCCGGCGTGTGCCGATTGCGCGATGAGGCCGAGCGAGCTGGCCGCAATGGCGAGCGCCAGGGTGTTTCTGGTCATTACGTTTGCTCCGATGGTCATTTCTTTTTGTGGGGACCCCAAGAACCAGACGTTGCCGTTTGGCTGTATACGATTCTATATACCGCTTGACCTGCTGACGATTCCTCTGAAGGCAAAATCTGAGGAGAAAATGAGGTACGGGAACGCCTGGGCGGCGTGCATGACGCCAAATTCTGACTTTTAAGTCAAGACTTTCAGGTGTGTCTGTCAGTCGCAGCGATCACACGCTGCCCTCGATCGAAGGAATGGCCACCAGGCTCAGCAGGCGCCCATCGAACAGGCTGAACTGGCCATCGATCTCCTTGCCGTGGTGCCATTCCGCCGAGAGGTCGGTGAGCAGCCGCAGGCGTGCGTGGCCGCCGGCGGACCAGCTCAGCAGCTCGGCGTGCTCGAAGTAGAAACGCTTGCGCACCAGCGGGAAGAGCGCCTTGAACAGGCTTTCCTTGAGGGAAAAGGTGAGGGTGACCTGCAGTGCCGCCTGCTGCGGGTCGAGGCGCGCCAGTTCGTCGGGCGTCAGGATTTCCGCGGCCAGTCGCTCCGCTCGCGTGGTTTCCAGGCGGTTTTCCACGTCCAGTCCGAGCCCGCGCCAGTGGCTGTCACGGGCGACTATTGCCGCGGCCCAACCATCGCCGTGGGTGATCGAGCCACAGAAGCCTGCCGGCCAGACCGGCGCTCGCTCTTCATCCGTACCGGGTACCCAGGCCTCGCTGCCTGCGGCCAGCAACGCTTCACGGGCGCAGAGGCGGCCGGCCAGGTACTCGGCCTGACGCTTGGCCACGGAACGCTGGATATTGGCCGGCGCCTCGACGCGGCTGAGGGCGAAGTCACCGCTTTGCAGGCGCTGGCGGTCGAAGCGGGTGCTGCGCAACTGGCAGCCGGCCAGGGGGGTGGGCAGCGGCCAGTCGGCGTCGAGTGGGGTGCAGAAGTCGGGAAGGGCGGTCATGGGAACATTCTGCCGCGCCAGAACGTGGCCCACCAGTCACGCGGCACTTACATTCGTTTGCAAACCTTCACCAAAGGCGTACGGATTCATCCGACAAGCTTTGACACACTGCGCCCCGCGTTCCCAAGGGGACGCAGGTGAGGTTGTTGTTGGAGTGCCGCCACGGTGGGCTCTGACCTTAGACACTTGATTGAGTGCGGGAGCCCGAATGGGCTCCCGTTTTTTATTGCCCGGCGTTTTTACGCGCCCTCGGGCTTCACGTCGAAGATTTCCTTGAAGAAGGCCTGCAGGTCCGCCCAGGACTTCTGGTCGGCAGTCTTGTCGTAGCCCACGTCCAGGCCATGGCCCTTGTGCTTGTCGGCGTCCGGGCTGGTGAAGCTGTGCTTGGCGCCGGGCTGGACCACCAGCTTGTAATCGGCCTTGGCGTTGTCCATCTCGGTCTTGAACGCGGCCACGCTCTCGGCGGGCACCAGCGTATCGGCACCGCCATGCTCGACCAGTATCTTCGCCTTGATCGCCCCCGGCTGTGCTGGCGCCTGGGTCGCCAGCACGCCGTGGAAGCTGGCCACGCCGGCCAGTGGCAGGCCGGCGCGAGCCATGTCCAGCACCACCTTGCCGCCGAAGCAATAGCCGATTGCGGCGATCTTGCTCGGGTCGGTCTGAGGCTGCTTCTTCAGCAGTTCCAGCCCGGCCTGGAAGCGTGCCTTGGCCGCGTCGGCGTTCTTCAGCGCCTCGGCCATGAAGGCCTTGGCATCATTGGGGTGGTCGGTGTGCTTGCCGTTGCCGTACATGTCGATGGCCAGCGCGCTGTAGCCCAATTCGGCGAGCTGCCGGGCGCGGCTTTTCGCGTAGTCGTTCAGGCCCCAGAACTCATGGACGACGATGACGCCGGGGCGGATGCCGGATTTGGCATCGTCGTAGGCGAAGTAGCCGATCATCTTCGTGCCGTCAGTGGATTCGTAGGGAATTTCCTGGGTCTTGATCGCGGCGGAAGCGCTGGCCGCGAAGGCGAACAGCAGCAGGGCGGTGAGCAGGCGCATGGCGAGACTCCTGAGCGGGGAACATTGAAGATAGCCGCTGACGCGGAAAACGCCCGTGTGCTATGCGCGCAGCCGCTCAAGGGCGCGGTTGCAGGCCGGAAGATAGAAGCCTGGACAAGTGAAAAACCCGACAGCCTCGTCTACCCTTGCGCCCATGTCCTGACCCGCGAAGCGATAGGCCGATGTTGGACCTGAGCACCTGGAATCTGACCATTCCCCAACGCGGCCCGGCCGCGACCATTTCCACGGCGAAACTCGGCCGTGATTACGAGAGCCCGTATTTTCGCCGCAGCGCCGATGGCGTGGAGTTCTGGGTGCCGGTGAACGGCGCCCATACCAGCGGCAGCGAATATCCCCGTACCGAACTGCGCGAGACCAGGCCGGATGGCCGCCTGGTGACTTGGCGCTACCCGTTGGCGGAGAACCAGATGGTCGCCACCCTGCGCGTGGAGGCCGTGCCTTCCAGCCGGCGCATGGTGATCGGGCAGATCCACAGCAATGGCAGCGGCAGCGCCGAGGCCCTGCCGCTGGTCAAGCTGGTCTACCAGCAGCGCCTGGACAAGGCGCGGGTACAGGCGCTGGTTCGCGATCGGCCGGATGACATCACCACGCGCACCTATACCGTCTATGACGGCATTCCCCTGGGCGATACCTTTACCTACCGGCTGGGCGTGTCCAGCAGCGGGGTGCTGAGCGTGCAGGTCCAGGATGGCCAGGTCAGTCAGCAACTGGATACGAAATGGGCCTATCAGGGTCTGTACTTCAAGGCAGGCCTTTACCTGCAGGACAATCGCGGGCCCGCCAGCGAGGGCGGGCGCGCCACCTTCACCGATCTGAGCATTCGACACCAATGAAGACTTCCTCCATCGCGCGTCGCGCCTCCCTGGCCTTGTCCCTGCTGCTGCCGGCGGCACTGGCGCAGGCCGCGCCGGGCGACGATTTCGGCTCCTGCCTGAACCGCCTGCAGGGCGCTGCCCAGGCCAAGGGCGTCAGTGCCGCCAGTTTTGCGCAGTTCACCCAGGGCCTGCAGCCGGACATGACCGTGCTGCCATTGCTCGATGCACAACCAGAGTTCACCACGCCGATCTGGGATTACCTGGCCGGGCTGGTGGACGACCAGCGTGTCGCCGACGGCAAGGCGCGCATGGCCGAGCACGCCGACCTGCTGCGCAAGGTCGCCGCACGCTACCAGGTCGACCCGGCCACGGTGGTGGCCGTGTGGGGCGTGGAGAGCGACTACGGCCGCATCACCGGCAAGCGGCCGCTGCTGGTCTCGCTGTCGACGCTGTCCTGCTATGGGCGGCGCCAGGCGTTCTTCCAGGGCGAGTTCATTGCCACGCTCAAGCTGCTGCAACAGGGCGATATCCGCGACAGCGGCATCACCGGTTCCTGGGCTGGCGCCTTTGGCCAGACGCAGTTCATGCCGTCAACCTACGCGCGCATCGCCGAGGACTTCGACGGCGACGGACACCGCGACCTGGTGGGCAGCACCGCCGACGCCCTGGCGTCCACCGCCAACTACTTGCGCAAGGCCGGTTGGCGCGAGGGCCAGCCCTGGGGCTACGAGGTGAAGTTGCCTGCGGGGTTCGATGCCTCCCTGGCCGGGCGCACCAAGCGCCGGGCGCTGTCCGACTGGACCAGCCGTGGCGTGAAGCGCATCGACGGCCAGCCGATCCCCAGCGTCGACTCCAAGGCGGCGATCCTGCTGCCGGCCGGTGCCAACGGGCCGGCTTTCCTGGTGCTGCGCAACTATGACGCGATCTATTCCTACAATGCGGCGGAAAGCTATGCGCTGGCCATCGCCCTGCTGTCTGATCGACTGCGCGGTGAGCAGGGCCTGCGCACGCCCTGGCCGACCGACGATCCTGGGCTGAGCCGGGCGCAGCGCAAGGAGCTGCAGGAGCTGCTGATCCAGCGCGGCTACGACATCGGCCAGGCGGACGGCATGATCGGCGACGTGACGCGCAAGGCGATCCAGCAGGAGCAGAACAAGCTGGGCCTGACGCCGGCAGATGGGCGTGCGGGGCAGAAGATTCTGAAGGCGCTGAAGGGCGGTTGATTGATCCCTTCTGAGTCAAGTGAAGCCCCGGTATTGGCCGGGGCTTTTCTTTTGTTCCGGAGGCAGGTTCGCGAGCAAGCTCGCTCCTACGAAGAGCCCGAGTGCGATTCCGGGACCCGGCTGTAGGAGCGAGCTTGCTCGCGAACCGGTGGGCCTGGCGCCGCCTGAAGGTCAATCGCGGACGGAGTCCGCTCCTACGCGGGTATCAGGTTTCGTAGAAGCAGCTGTCTTTTTCAGGCCAGCCCGTGCCAGCGCATTCCCCTCACCCCAACCCTCTCCCCAGGGGAGAGGGAGCCGTCTGTGCCGGCTGAAGCTATGGTTCTATCCTGCTCCGAACGGTCCCCTCTCCCTCTGGGAGAGGGCTAGGGTGAGGGCCGACCTGGGCACAGAACTATCTCGTAGCAGCGGAATCCGTCCGCGATTGGTTTTCAGGCAACACTCAATCCCAACCCTTCACCCCCGTCATGTCCGGCAGGTGGTGGGCGATGCCCTTGTGGCAATCGATGCAGGTGGCCTCGCCCGAGGCCAGGGCGGTGGAGTGCATCTGTCGGGCGCGCTGGCTCTGGCGGGTGAAGTCCATGAACTGGAAGTTGTGGCAGTTGCGGCATTCCAGTGAGTCGTTGGCCTTCAGGCGTGCCCATTCGTGTTCGGCCAGTTCGCGGCGGTGATCGAGGAATTTCTCCCGCGTGTTGATGGTGCCGAATATCTTGCCCCAGACCTCCTTGGAGGCCTGCATCTTGCGGGCGATCTTGTCGGTCCACTTGTGCGGCACGTGGCAGTCCGGGCAGGTAGCGCGCACACCGGAACGGTTGCTGTAGTGGATGGTGTCCTTGAGTTCGGCGAAGACGTTGTCGCGCATCTCGTGGCAGGAGGTGCAGAACTGCTCGGAGTTGGTGGCCTCCAGCGCGGTGTTGAAGCCGCCCCAGAAGATGATTCCGGCGATGAACCCGGCCAGTGTCAGGAAGCCCAGGCTGTAATGCACGCTGGGCCGGCGCAGGACGACCCAGTAACCCTTGAGCCAGGCGAATAGTGCTTTCATGGCGCCTCCTCAGGGGTTGCCGGTGGATGTGCCGTCGTCGTTGCTGGCGGACTTCCCGGCGGCCGCGTCGCGCTGGAGGATCTTGTCGATGTCCTCGAAGGTGTTGCCCACCAGCGGTTGCACATCCTTCTGCGGCACGTGGCACTGCACGCAGAAGTATCTCCGGGGTGCCACGGCCGCCAGCGCCTGGCCGTCGCGATCCATGTAGTGGGTGATGCTGATCATCGGCGCCTGCACCCGCGCGCTGTTGGCGCGGCTGTGGCACGACAGGCACTTGTTGGAGTTGGTGTCGATGCGGTAGCCGGCGATGGTGTGTGGGATGGTCGGCGGCTGTTCGGGGTAGGCGCGTTCGCGGCGGATGTCCTTGTTCTCGTCAGCGGCGAGCGGTGGCGCCGGGCGGTCTTCGGCGATGGTGCCGCCGGGGCGGCGGCCATCCGGGGCCGGGGCGTCCAGCGGGTAGTTGACGTCGGCAGCCAGCGCCGGAAGGGCGAAGAGCAGCAGGAGCAGGGCGGGCAGTATCGGTTTCATCGCGCGTTCCTCAGGCCAGGCTGACCAGTTCGATGCGCACCGCGCACTTCTTGTAGTCGGTCTGCTTGGAGATCGGGTCGGTGGCGTCCAGCGTGACCTTGTTGATCAGCTTGTTGGCATCGAAGAAAGGCACGAACACCAGTCCCTGCGGCGGCTTGTTGCGCCCGCGGGTCTCTATGCGCGCGCGAATCTCGCCACGCCGGCTGATCACCTTCACCTCGCTGCCCCGGCGCATCTTCAGCTCGCGCGCATCGTCGGGGTGCATGTACACCACGGCGTCGGGCACCGCCTTGTAGAGCTCCGGCACGCGCTGGGTCATCGAGCCGGTGTGCCAGTGTTCGAGCACGCGGCCGGTGGAGAGCCAGAAGGGATATTCCTTGTCCGGGGCCTCGGCCGGCGGCTCGTAGGGCAGGGCGAAGATGATCGCCTTCTTGTCCGGGTAGCCGTAGAACTGCACGCCGCTGCCAGCGGTGACGTAGGGGTCGTAGCCCTCGCGGTAGCGCCAGCGGGTCTCCTTGCCGTTGACCACCGGCCAGCGCAGGCCGCGCGCCTCGTGATAGGCGTCGAAGGGTGCGAGGTCGTGGCCGTGCCCACGGCCGAAGCTGGCGTACTCCTCGAACAGCCCCTTCTGGATGTAGAAGCCGAAGGCCTTGGCCTCGTCATTCTCGAAGCCCTTGGTGATCTCGTCGTTCTCGTACGCGTCCACCTGGCCGTTCTTGTACAGCACCTCGTAGAGCGTCTTGCCCTTGAGTTGCGGCGCCTTCGCCAGCAGTTCGGCGGGCCAGACTTCGTCGGTGGTGAAGCGCTTGGAGAACTCGACCAACTGCCAGAGATCGGATTTCGCCTCGCCCGGCGCCTTCACCAACTGGTGCCAGAACTGCGTGCGGCGCTCGGCATTGCCGAAAGCGCCTTCCTTCTCCACCCACATGGCGCTGGGCAGGATCAGGTCCGCTGCCTGTGCCGAGACGGTCGGGTAGACGTCGGAGACGATCACGAAGTTTTCCGGGTTGCGCCAGCCCGGCAGCACTTCCTGCATGATGTTCGGCCCGGCGTGCATGTTGTTGCAGACCTGGGTCCAGTAGACGTTGAGCACGCCGTCCTTGAGCATCCGGCTCTGCTGCACGGCGTGGAAGCCGATTTTTTCCTGGATGGTGCCGGCGGGCACTTTCCAGATCTTCTCGGCGGTTTCACGGTGCTTCGGATTGGTCACCACCAGGTCCGCCGGCAAGCGGTGAGAGAAGGTGCCGACCTCGCGCGCGGTGCCGCAGGCCGAGGGTTGGCCGGTGAGCGAGAAGGGGCTGTTGCCCGGCTCGCTGATCTTCCCGGTGAGCAGGTGGATGTTGTAGATCAGGTTGTTCGCCCAGACCCCGCGGGTGTGCTGGTTGAAGCCCATGGTCCAGAACGACACCACCTTGCGTTTCGGGTCGGCATACAGCTCGGCGAGGGCCTTCAGGCGTTCGGCCGGCACGCCGGTTTCCTTGGCGGTGCGCTCCAGCGTGTAGGGTTTGACGAAGGCAGCGAATTCGTCGAAGCCGATGTCGGTCCAGGTGTTGGCCTTGTCTGCGTTCTTCGCCTTCTTCTCCAGCGGGTTGTCCGGGCGCAGGCCGTAGCCGATGTCCTCGGCGCCGTGGGCGAAGCGGGTGTGCTTGTCGACGAAATCGCGGTTGACCGCACCGCTTTCGATGATGTGGTTGGCGATGTAGTTGAGGATGTACAGGTCGGTCTGCGGCTTGAACACCATGGGAATATCGGCCAGGTCGAAGCTGCGGTGCTCGAAGGTCGACAGCACGGCCACCTTGACCTGCCCTGCGCTCAGGCGGCGGTCGGTGACCCGCGACCAGAGCACCGGGTGCATCTCGGCCATGTTCGAGCCCCAGAGCACGAAGGTATCGGTGGCCTCGATGTCGTCGTAGCAGCCCATCGGCTCGTCCATGCCGAAGCTGCGCATGAAGCCCATCACCGCCGAGGCCATGCAGTGCCGCGCGTTGGGGTCGATGTTGTTGCTGCGCAGGCCGGCCTTGAACAGCTTGTTGGCGGCGTAGCCTTCCCAGACTGTCCATTGCCCGGAGCCGAACATGCCCACCGAGGTGGGGCCCTTGGCCTTGAGTGCGGCCTTGAACTTCTCGGCCATGATGTCGAAGGCGGCGTCCCAGCTGATCGGCTGGAATTCGCCCTGCTTGTCGAACTTGCCGTCCTTCATGCGCAGCAACGGCCGCGTCAGGCGATCGCTGCCGTACATGATCTTGGACAGGAAGTAGCCCTTCACGCAGTTGATCCCGCGGTTGACCTCGGCCTTGATGTCGCCGTGGGTGGCGACCACCTTGTTGTCGCGGGTGGCGACCATCACGCTGCAGCCGGTGCCGCAGAAGCGGCACGGCGCCTTGTTCCAGTCCAGGCGGGTCATGTCCGCCTCGGTGACCAGGTTGCTGGCGGAGCTCAGGATCGGCAGGCCGGCGGCGGCCGCGGCAATGGCGGCGGCATTGGCCTTGGCGAACTGGCGGCGGGTCAGGTTCATCTTGCACCTCCGGCCTGGGCCAGTTCGGGTTGGGGCTCGATCTGCGGGGCTTCCGGCGACTCGACGACCTCGTGGTAGATCAGCACCGCGTTGAGAACGCCGGGCAGGTTCTGGATGGCATTGAGGTTGTCGAGGATGCTCGCCTCATGCTCGGCTTCGAGCAGCACGACCAGCTTTCCCTGGGCGCTTTGCTGATGGACTTCCAGGTTCGGCAGGCGCAGCAGGTTGGCCTTCACCGCCTCGAGCAGCTCGGGGCGCGTGTGCACGATCAGGCTGGCGATCTGGATGCTCTCGGGCATCTGGGTCTCAGGCATGGTGGGCCTCACGGTTCAGGTGGATGGCGTTGCCGGGGCAGGGCGAGACGCAGGCGCCGCAGCCTGTGCACAGGGTCGGGTCGAGGGTGGGCAGGGATGGCCCGCCGAGTTGCGGGCGGAAGCGGATGGCGCGCGGTTCGCAGGCGTCGTCGCAGCTGCGGCAGTGGATGCCGGCGCGGGCCAGGCAGTGGTCGTCGATCTGCGCGCGCCAGGGAAACGCCTCGCGGCTCAGGTCGAACACCTCGGCTTCGCAGGTGCGCGCGCAGGCGCCGCACAGGCTGCAGCCGGCGTTGGTGAAGTCCAGCTGCGGATAGCCGCCGTCGCCGATGCGCAACACTTGCTCGGGGCAAGCGTCGATGCAGGCATTGCAGCGTGTGCAGCCTTCGAGAAATTCGCTGGCGGTGGCAGTCCATGGCGGGCGACGTACTTCAGGCGCACCGCCCAGGCGCCGCAGCAAGGCGCGTCGGGCGAGCATCATGGCGCCCCTAGGACGGCGGGCCGGGGGGCCCCACCACCAGTTGGTACATCCACACGATAAAGCCATAGCCACCGACGATGGCTACGGAGAGCAGAGGGAACAGGCAGATCACGAGGAACAGGAACAGCCGGGTTTCCTTGCCTTTGTCCGTGCCGGGTCCGGTCTCTTCAGTCATTTGGTCAGCCTCCCGCCAACGACTGGGAATGAGCCTAGTCCCTGCGCTGTGTGTGGGCAAAAGCCTACGAGCGTTATTCTTTTTTCATACAGCGCATTCGTTCAGCGATGGTTCAGCGCCCTGACAGGTTTCGTTCAGAGCCCTCCTCGTAACCTTCTCCCCGTCAACACACTACTGACCTCTGACGGGAGAATCCCCATGAAAACTCTGAAGAAAATCGCCCTCGCCAGCGCCATCCTCGGTGCCAGTGTCGCCGCTACAGCCGCCAGCGCCGCCGACACCTTCGTCGGCATGACCTGGGGCGAAACCAGCAACAACATCCAGAAATCCGATGCGCTGAACCGCAACCTCGGCAACCCGAAGTTCGACAGCGTGATCAACAACAGCGGCACCTGGGGCGTGCGCGCCGGCCAGCAGATGGAGCAGGGCCGCTACTACGTCACCTATGAAAACGTCTCCGACACCGAGAACGGCCTGAAGCTGCGTCAGCAGAACCTGCTCGGCAGCTACGACGCCTTCCTGCCGCTGGGCGACCAGGGCACCAAGCTGTTCGGCGGCGGCACCGCCGGCCTGGTCAAGCTGGAGCAGGACTCCAAGGGCTACAGCCGCGACAGCGACGTGGGTTACGCCATCGGTGCGCAAGCCGGTATTCTCCAGGAGGTCGGCAAGAACGCATCGCTCGAAGGTGGCTACCGTTACCTGCGTACCAACGCGAGTACCGAGATGAGCCCGCACGGCGGCGGCAAGGTGGGATCCCTTGACCTGCACAGCAGCTCCCAGTTCTACCTGGGCGCCAACTACAAGTTCTGACCGGTACCGCAACCGGGCCCCGCGAGGCCCGGTTGCCTGACACAGGGAGCAAGCGCATGAAACTGCTGGTGGTGGAAGACGAGGCGCTGTTGCGCCATCACCTGTACACCCGGCTTGGCGAGCAAGGCCACGTGGTCGATGCCGTCGCCAACGCCGAAGAGGCGCTGTACCGCGCCAGCGAATACCATCACGACCTGGCGATGATCGACCTTGGGCTGCCCGGCATGAGCGGCCTGGACCTGATCCGCGAATTCCGCAGCCAGGGCAAGACCTTCCCCATACTCATCCTCACCGCTCGCGGCAACTGGCAGGACAAGGTCGAAGGCCTGGCCGCCGGCGCCGACGACTACGTGGTCAAGCCCTTCCAGTTCGAAGAACTGGAGGCCCGCCTGAACGCACTGCTGCGCCGCTCCAGCGGCTTCGCCCAGTCGAGCATCGAGGCCGGCCCGCTGCTGCTGGACATCAACCGCAAGCAGGCACTGGTCAACGGCGAATCGCTGCAGCTGACCGCCTTCGAGTACCGCATCCTCGAATACCTCATGCGCCATCATCAGCAGGTGGTCGCCAAGGAGCGCCTGATCGAGCAGCTCTACCCGGACGACGACGAGCGCGACCCGAACGTCATCGAGGTACTGGTCGGGCGCCTGCGCCGCAAGCTGGAGAGCGCAGCGGGCTTCAAGCCGATCGATACCGTGCGCGGCCAGGGCTACATCTTCAACGAGCTGTGTAAATGATCCGCTCGCTGCGCCTGCGGCTGATGATCGGTGCGGCGATTCTCGCCGTGCTGTTCATGGCCGCGTTGCTGCCGGCTCTCCAGCGTGCGTTCAGCATCGCCCTGGAGAATGCCATCCAGCAACGCCTGGCGGCGGACGTGGCGACCCTGGTGTCTTCGGCGCGTATCGAAGGCAATGTCCTGAGCATGCCCGAGCACCTGCCGGTGGAAGACTTCAACCTTCCCGAATCCAAGTTGCTGGGCTTCATCTATGACCAGTCCGGCAAGCTGGTGTGGCGCTCCACCTCGGCCCAGGACGAGAGCGTTGACTACTCGCCCAAGTACGACGGCATGATCGACGAGTTCACCCGCATCCGCGATGCCTCTGGCCAGGAGTTCTTCGTCTACGACGTGGAGATCGACCTGCTCGGCGGCAAGCGTGCTGCCTACAGCATCGTCACCATGCAG
The DNA here is from genome assembly GCF_012971725.1 of Pseudomonas multiresinivorans. Lineage (NCBI taxonomy): Bacteria > Pseudomonadati > Pseudomonadota > Gammaproteobacteria > Pseudomonadales > Pseudomonadaceae > Pseudomonas > Pseudomonas multiresinivorans. Next base: position 5,120,605 of record NZ_CP048833.1, on the reverse strand, counting down.
CCGGAGAGCGAATTCCGCGAACTGGTCAGTGGCTTCCGCGACCAGCTCTACCTCTGGCTCGGCGGCGCGCTTCTGTTGCTGCTGGGCCTGCTCTGGCTCGGCCTGGGCTGGGGCTTTCGCTCCATGCGCGGGCTGCGCTCGGAGCTGGACCAGATCGAGGCCGGTGATCGCGAGAGCCTGAGCGATGATCATCCTGCCGAGATGCTGCGCCTGACCGACTCGGTCAACCGCCTGCTGGAAAGCGAACGTGCCCAGCGCGAGCGCTACCGCAATTCCCTGGGCGACCTCGCCCACAGCCTGAAGACGCCGCTGGCGGTACTGCAGGGCGTCAGCGAAACCCTCGCCGACCAGCCGCAGAACCGCGAGCAGGTGCAGGTGCTGCAGACCCAGATCGAGCGCATGAGCCAGCAGATCGGCTACCAGTTGCAGCGCGCGACCCTGCGCAAGAGCGGCCTGATCCGCCACCGCGCGGCCCTCGATCCGCTGCTGGACACCATCGGCGGCGCGCTGGACAAGGTCTACCGCGACAAGCGGGTGAAGCTTGCGCGGGATATCCCGCCGGGCTTTTCCCTGCCGCTGGAAAAGGGCGCGCTGCTGGAGATGCTCGGCAACCTGCTGGAGAACGCCTATCGCCTGTGCCTGACCACGGTGAAGGTCAGCGCGCGCAAGGAGGGCCGGATGTTCGAACTGATCATCGAGGACGACGGCCCCGGAGTTCCCGCCAGCCAGCGCGAGCGCATCCTCAAGCGCGGCGAGCGCCTGGATACCCAGCACCCCGGCCAGGGCATCGGCACGGCGGTGGTCAAGGACATCATCGACAGCTACGACGGCGAGCTGGCGCTGGAGGATTCCGCGCTGGGCGGCGCTTGCTTCCGGATTCGCCTGCCGGCTTGAATCCTGCATTTGCGTAGGAGCGGACTTTGTCCGCGATGAGTTCGCTGCATACCGGATGCCATCGCGGACGGAGTCCGCTCCTACAAGGGCCACAGCCGCGAGATCCCACAGGCAACGGCACTACTACTCCCCCTGCTGCGCCCGATACGCACCGGGCGTCAGCCCCGTCCATTTCTTGAACGCCCGGTGGAACGCCGATGGCTCGGAGAAACCGAGCTGGTCGGCGATGTCCTGGATGGAGTGCTCGTCGCGGCCCAGGTAGTAGATCGCCAGGTCGCGGCGCAGCTGGTCCTTCAATTCCTGGAAGTTCGGCCCTTCTTCCCGCAGATGCCGGCGCAGGGTCTGCGGGCTCATGTGCAGTTGCGCGGCGACCTGCTCCAGGTCCGGCCAGCGGCGGCAGTCGCGGCCGAGCAGGCGGCGGATCTGGCTGGTAAGGCTGTCGCCGCCGTCAGGGCGGGCCAGCAGGTCGGCGGGTGAATCTTTGAGGAAGTGCTTGAGCGTGCGCTCGTCCTGCAGCAGCGGCATGTCCAGGTAGCGTGCCTGCAACAGCAGGCTGGTGCTGGCGGCGGCGAAGCGGCGAGGGCAGGGGAACAGCAGGTCGTACTCGGCCTGGTGCTCGGGCGGCGGGTAGCTGAAGGTGGCTTCCTCCAGGCGGATGCGCTGGCCGATCAACCAACTGGCCAGGCGGTGCCAGATCAGCAGCAGGCTCTCGGTGAGGAAGTGGTCCGGGTCGCGCAGGTGGGTCTCGTCCAGGGTCAGCCGGGCGCGGTCGCCGTCGCGCACTAGCTCGATCCGCGGCGCCTCGGGAAACAACCCGTAGAACAGCGAGCCGCGGCCCAGCGCCTTCTCCAGCGTGCGGCAGTGGATGATCGCGTTGCACATCATGGCGAAGGTGCCGCGCTTGCTCGGCAGGCTGCCGAAGCCCATGTATTCGTCGTCCAGCGCTTCCCAGAGGGTCTGCATCAGGCGGCTGAACTGCTCGGGATCGATCCGTGCGCGAGGTTCCTCGAGGATGGCCGGGACGATGCCGGCGTCGCGCAGCAGCGCCTGGACGTCGAGCCCCTTGCGCTGGGCGCCTTGGACGGCGGCGCGGACGAAATGGCTGGCAATGGTGCGTTCACGCATGAGCGGTCCTTGTTGTTCTGTCCGCATGTCCGAAAGAACAGTGCGGCAAACCCGATCGAACCTGATCGGAGTTCTACAATCTACGGTACGAAGGCCGTGGCGGATACCCGCCAGAGGGCGGGAAACCCGCCAGCGAGGAGGCGGGTTTCCGCCATATTCGGCGCCTTCCGTGCCCTGCCTTTTTACGGAAGCCGTTGAATTTAAAGGGGTTACATATTTTTTAAAGGTCTGGCACAGCACTTGCGATAGGCGAGCAAGGCCTGCCGTCTGGCATGCCCTGAAAACAAATTCTCCCATTGCAGGGAGATAACGCGTTCGGTCTTGCGCCTCCCCGGGAGCGCAGGCCCAGAGGACAGAGCTGCCATGACCAAGCAACCCTTCTACAAAAGCCTGTATGTGCAGGTACTGATCGCCATCGCCATCGGTATCGCACTCGGCCACTTCTACCCCGACACCGCCAAACTGATGAAGCCGCTGGGCGATGGCTTCGTCAAACTGATCAAGATGGCCATCGCGCCGATCATCTTCTGCACCGTGGTCACCGGCATCGCCGGCATGCAGAGCATGAAGGCCGTGGGGAAGACGGGCGGCATGGCGCTGCTGTACTTCGAAATCGTTTCCACCGTTGCGCTGATCATCGGCCTGGTCGTGGTCAACGTCGTCCAGCCGGGCGCCGGCATGCACGCCGACGTCGCCACGCTGACCGCCGAAATGAACAAGAACGCGGCGCTGACCGGCTTCATCGCTTCGGGCGAGAAGCAGAGCACCATCGACTTCTTCATGAACGTCATCCCGAGCACCGTGGTCGGCGCCTTCGCCAACGGTGACATCCTGCAGGTACTGTTCTTCTCCGTGCTGTTCGGTTACGCGCTGCACCGCCTGGGTGACTACGGCAAGCCGGTGTTCGAGTTCATCGATCGCATCACCCACGTGATGTTCAACATCATCAACGTGATCATGAAGGTCGCTCCCATCGGTGCCTTCGGTGCCATGGCCTTCACCATCGGTGCCTACGGCCTCGGCTCGCTGGTACAGCTGGGCCAGCTGATGCTGTGCTTCTACATCACCTGCCTGCTGTTCGTGCTGATCGTGCTGGGTGGCATTGCCCGCGCCCACGGTTTCAGCATCCTGCGCTTCATCTCCTACATCCGCGAAGAATTGCTGATCGTGCTGGGCACCTCGTCCTCCGAATCGGCCCTGCCGCGCATGATCGCCAAGATGGAGAAGCTGGGCGCCGACAAGAGCGTCGTCGGCCTGGTGATCCCGACCGGCTACTCGTTCAACCTCGATGGCACCTCGATCTACCTGACCATGGCCGCCGTGTTCATCGCCCAGGCCACTGACACCCCGATGGACATCACCCACCAGCTCACCCTGCTGGTCGTGCTGCTGATCGCCTCCAAGGGCGCCGCCGGTGTCACCGGTTCGGGCTTCATCGTGCTGGCTGCCACCCTGTCCGCTGTCGGCCACCTGCCGGTCGCGGGCCTGGCGCTGATCCTGGGTATCGACCGCTTCATGTCCGAAGCCCGCGCGCTGACCAACCTGGTCGGCAACGGTGTCGCCACCATCGTGGTCGCCAAGTGGTGCAAGCAGCTGGACGAGAAGACCCTGTCCGCAGAACTGGCCGCCGGCCCGGGCAACTCCGCGGAGCTGCAGCCGTCCTGACGCGCTTTTCAAAGAGCAATTCGGCCCGGTGAACGTGAAGCACCGGAGCCTTTCCAGCCCGCTCGATTGAGCGGGCTTTTTTATGGGCGAGTGGTTAGCGTGGGCTGCGCGTTTTTGTAGGAGCGAGCTTGCTCGCGAACGGTTTCCCGGCCGCTCCGGAGCTGGGCGGGTTCGCGAGCAAGCTCGCTCCTACAGCTGTGCCTTGGCCGTGTGCAGGGGATGCTGGGCTTTGCACGGGAACCGCCGGCGCGCGTAGGAGCGGACTCTGCCCGCGATTGGCCGGCCGCCAGCGGGGAGGGTGTGCATCAACGAGAAAGGCGCACGCAGAAGCATGCGCTGAAGAAGCGGAAAGGAATCAGAGAATGATCTTGTCCTTGAGCTTCTCCGCCGCCTGCTGCAGCGCCTGGATGACCCGTTCCTTGTCGTAGTTCTGCACGTTGTTGGTGTCCAGGTACATGGAGAAGCCCGGCACCTCGTGCTCGACAAAGCTGGGGTTGGAGCCCAGGTCGCGGCGGAAGTCGACCACCTGGTAGATCTGCACCGGCTTGCTGAAGCCCTTCACGGCGATCTGCCCCTTGTCGCGGCACATCAGCACGTCCTTCACCAGCGAGTAGGTCTCGTGGCTGATGAGGATCTCGCCGGCTTCGGCCGCGCTTTCCAGGCGGCTGGCGAGGTTCACTTCGCGGCCGATGATGGTGTAGTCCATGCGCGTGTCGGCGCCGAAGTTGCCCACGGTGCAGTAGCCGGTGTTCAGGCCCATGCGCACTTCCAGCGGCTTGGTGATGCCCTGGGCGCGCCATTGCTGGCGCATGACCTTCATGTGCTTGCGCATGGCCACGGCCATGGACACGGCGGCCACGGCGTCTTTCTTCGCGCCCTGAGTGGCCGGGTCGCCGAAGAACACCATCACGCAGTCGCCGACGAACTTGTCGATGGTGCCGCCGTACTTCAGGGCGATCTTCGACATCTCGTTGAGGTAGTTGTTGAGCATGTCGGTGAGGGCTTCGGCTTCCAGTTCCTCGGACAGCTCGGTGAAGCCCTTGATGTCGGAGAAGAACACCGTGAGCTTCTTGCGCTGGGTTTCCAGGCGCACCGTGCGCTTGCCGCTGAAGATCGATTCCCACACCTGCGGCGACAGGTACTTGGCCAGGTTGCTGGCCAGGCGCGCGGCCTTTTCCTGCTCCAGGGTGATGTCCGAGCGGGCCTGGGCCAGGCGCAGGCCCTGCTGGTGCACAAAGAAGGCGGTGATGCAGATGTACAGGGTCGAGAACAGCACGCTGACCAGCGCGACGATGCTCGGCGTCTGGCCCTTGTAGGCCGGGGCGATCAGCGCGGCGCTGAGTACTGCGGCGCTCAGCGCCACCAGCAATGCCAGGCCCAGCGAACGCAGGCCGCCGATGATCAGCGCGGAGAAGGCGAGGATCAGCACCAGCATCAGGCTGGGTACCTCGGAGAACCCCAGCAGCGTAGTGGCGATGCCGGCGTGCAGGGCGTCGATGAACAGCAGCACCAGGCGGGTACGTTGCGGATTGTCGCGCTTGAAGCGGCGGCTGACCTGCTGGGCCAGGTGCGGGTAGAGCAGGGCGTACGGGATCATCCAGAGGATGTCGTAGCCGAAGTACTTGGCGAAGGTGCCGGCGGTGATGGTCGCGGCGATGGCGATATAGGCCAGCACGCGGGAATGGTATTCGCGCAGAGGAGTGGGGGAGAGCGGACTACTGGATCGCTCGAGAACGTTAGGCTTCATGCGCAGGAAACTTCCCTAATGCGTGTGGGCTTGTGGCCAATTACGCGTCTGAATTTTGGGAATCTTATTCCATGCGCTACCCCGGAGCCAGCGGCGGCTAGCGACTGCTCGTCGCGGACCGCCGGTCGCTTCGGGACCCTCAGGCCATGCTGCCGTCGGGCTTCTGGTAGATCGAGCGGCGCGGCTGGGCGAAGACCCGGCGCAGCATGGGTTCGAAGTACTCCAGCGGCAGCACCTCACCGTCCGGATCGAAGGCGGCGGCGTCGTAGCGCGCGCAGAATTCGATGGTCCGCTCGAACTGCGGATGGTCCTTGAACTGCTCGCGCAGGTGCCTGTCCAGGCCCAGGTGATGGAAGAAGTAATAGCCCTGGAAGATCGCGTGCTTCTCGATCATCCACAGGTTCTCTTCGCTGACGAAGGGCTTGAGGATGGCCGCGGCGATGTCAGCGTGGTTGAACGAGCCGAGGGTGTCGCCGATGTCGTGGAGCAGGGCGCAGACCACGTATTCCTCGTCGCGACCGTCGCGGTGGGCCAGGGTGGCGGTCTGCAGCGAGTGGGTCAGGCGGTCCACCGGAAAGCCGCCGAAGTCGCCGTCGAGCAGGCGCAGGTGGGTCATGATCCGGTCGGGCAGAAGCGCGGCGTACTGGCCGAAGTCCTTGGCGATGATCGCCCAGTCCTCGGCGGTGCTGTCTTCCATATGGGTGAAGTTGGCGCGTGCGTTCATCAGGCTGTGCTCTCTTGTGATTGTCGTGGCGTGTCTGGATGGCACCGATCCAGTCTAGAAGCCTGACGGGCACGCGGTAGTGTCCGTGCAGCGCCAGCGGGGTGTCCCGGCGCGCGCGAATGGTCCGGCATCAGCAGCGCGGATGGCGGCTGGTGTTCAAGGCACGCTCAGGGGTTCTGCGGGTCGTGGCCCAGCGACTGCAGGAACAGCGAAAACAGCTCCGGCTGCGAGGAGATGTCGAGCTTGTTGTAGAGGTGGCGACGGTGGACCTTGATGGTCTCCGGGGAGATCGCCAGGCGCTCGGCCATGGCCTTGGAGGAGTAACCCCGCAGGATCAGCCGGGCGATCTCCAGTTCGCGTTCGGAGAGCACACCCGCGCCGAAGTGGCTAAGGGCGTCACGTACCTGCACCGCCACGCCGTCGCTGGCGCCCGGCAACAGGCGCTGGCTGCGTTGCTGCCAGTGCTGCTGCATCAAGGCCAGCACCCAGGGGCAGAGCATCGCCAGCAGGCCGGTCTGCTCGCCATCGAACAGCCGGCGCATACCCAGTGAAAGCGACAGCGCGCCCTGGCCGGGCAGCTGCAGGATGAACTGCACCTCGTCCTCCAGCACGTTGTCGTGGAAGTAGCTGAGGAAGTACTCGCTCTGGCGGAACTGGTCCGGGGAGATTTCCTCCAGCCGGTACAACCCGCTGGGCACGCCCTCGCGGCAGGCCTGGTAGAACGGGTCGAGCTGGTAGAGACCGTCCAGGTAGATGGCCATGGCCGCTGGCCCGGCGGTGGGCTCGGCATCGTATTCCTCCAGCGCCACCGGAGTGCCGCTGGCCGGGTAGAACATCGCCAGGGCGTTATCGAACGGCAACCACTGGTGCAGCAGCAGGACCAGTTGCTTCCAGAAGCGCGGCTGGCCGATCTGCTCGATGGCGCGGCCGAGGTTGGCGTGCATGCCGACTTCGCGGAACAGGTTGTGCATCCGAGGGGATTCTCTGAGAGGGGCGGAGGAGTCGGCCCACGGTTTCCTCCTTTTAACCCGTCGCCGTCAAGGGGGCGTAACCCCAAATGGTGATTGGCCGCCCCACTCGCCATGCCCAGACTGCATCCCACGCAGCGCCCCGCTCAGAGGGCGCGACAAGGTCTTCGTTCCTGCCTCAGCCACCAATAACAACACGAGGAAACAACGATATGAGCGCTTCCCCTGCGCCAGCGAGCGCGCTCAAGCCCAGCCTGGGCGTGCTCGACGTAGTCGCCATCACCGTCTCGGCGGTCACCCCCGCCAGCTCCGTTTTCGTCATCGCTCCCTTCGCCATCCAGCAGGCCGGCAGCGGGGCCTTCCTGGCGTTCGTCTTCGCCGGGTTCCTGGCCCTGATGTTCGCCTGGTGTTATGCCGAGCTGGGCCGGGCCCACAGCTCTGCCGGCGGCGAGTATGTCTATGCCAAGCGCGTGTTCGGCGGCCTTGCCGGCTACGCCACCTTCCTCACCGTGCTGGTCTCGCTGCTGTTCATCCCGCCGGTACTGGCGACGGGCGCGGCGACCTACCTCAACAACGCTCTGGGGACGAACTTCGACACCCAGACCGTGGCCCTGGTGATAGTCGCCGCCAGCTACGTGCTGGGCATCCTGAATATCCGCGTGAACGCCTGGATCACCGGCGTGTTCCTGCTCTGCGAAGTGGCGGCGCTGCTGGTGATCGTGGTACTCGGCTTCGGCCATGTCAGCCAGCCGGTGAGCGTACTGGTGCAGCCGCAGCACATCGACGGCGGGATACTGGCCGCCGCGCCCTGGGCGCTGGTGATCGGCGCCGTGGGTACCGCGCTGTTCTCCTACAACGGCTTCGGCGGCGCGGTGCTGCTGGCCGAGGACATGAAGTGCGGCGGGCGCAATGTGCACCGCGCAGTGATCTGGTCGCTGGTGCTGGTGGTGGTGATCGAGATCGTCCCGTTGACCGCGCTGCTGCTGGGCGCGCCTTCGCTGAAAGACATGATCGCCAGCCCCGATCCGGTCGGCTATCTGCTCACCGCCCACGGCAATGAAACGCTGTCGCGGCTGGTCAGCGCCGGCATTTTCCTCTCGGTGTTCAACGCCATCGTCGCCATCGTCATCCAGGTCGGCCGGGTGATCTTCAGCAGCGGCCGCGACGAGTTGTGGACGCCGCTGATGAACCGCGCCTTCACTCGCATCCATCCGCGCTGGGAGTCGCCGTGGATCGCCACGCTGTTCCTTGGCGTGCCCTCGGCGGCGCTGAGCTTCAGCTCGAACCTGGAGGAGCTGACCTCCTTCACCGTGCTGCTGCTGGTGATGGTCTACCTGGTGGTGGCGCTCTGCGCGCTGTTCAGCCGCGTGCTGCGCCGCGATCGCGAGCACCCGTACCGCATGCCGCTGTGGCCGTTGCCGGCGATGCTGGCCGTGGTCGGCGCCGGCTATCTGTTGCTCAATCTGCTGATGGACGCTTCCTCGCGGGACATCATGATCATTGTCGGGATACTGGCCGTGTCGGTGATTCTCTACAGCACCTACGGCAAGCTCAGCCCGGCCTTTCAGAAGCTCTGAAACCCTGCTCGACAACCAAGGAGACAGCATGCGCGCTCGTCAACTCGGCATCACCCTCGGCCTGGGCACGCCCGGCGAGTTCAACGCCATCACCGACGTTCCCGGCATCCGCGTCGGCCACAGCACCCTGATCGGCGAGCGCGATGGTCGCGCCGTACGCACCGGGGTCACGGTGGTCCAGCCGCGCGAGGGTGCGGCACGCCAGCAACCCTGTTTTGCCGGCTGCCATGTGCTCAACGGCAATGGCGACGCCACGGGGCTGGAGTGGATTCGCGAGGCGGGCCTGCTGACCACGCCCATCGCCATCACCAATACTCACAGTGTGGGCGTGGTGCGCGATGCGCTGATCGCCGCCGAGCATGCCGAGTTGGCCGATCCGTCCATCTACTGGTGCATGCCGGTGGTGATGGAGACCTACGACGGGCTGCTCAACGACATCTGGGGCCAGCACGTCGGTGCCGAGCAGGTGCGCGAGGCGCTGGCCGCGGCCGAGTCCGGCCCGGTGCGGGAAGGCCCGGTGGGCGGCGGCACGGGGATGATCTGCCACGAGTTCAAGGGTGGTATCGGCACGGCCTCGCGCAAGCTGCCGGCAGAGCAGGGTGGCTGGACCGTGGGCGCACTGGTGCAGGCCAACCATGGCCAGCGCCGCGAACTGCGGGTGGATGGCTACCCGGTGGGGCGCCAGCTGGGCGATCTGCCGTCGCCCTTCGCCGAACAGGGCACGCCGGGCATGGGCTCCATCGTGGTGATCCTTGCCACCGATGCGCCGTTGCTGCCGCACCAGTGCCAGCGTCTGGCACAACGCGCCTCGCTGGGGATCGCCCGGACTGGTGGCGGGACCGACGATTCCAGCGGCGACATCTTCCTTGCCTTCGCCACCGGCAACCGCGACCTGCCGCCGGCGGACTACGGGCGCAAGAACCTGCCGTTCGCCACGGCGCTGGAGATGGTCAACAACGACTATATCTCGCCACTGTTCGCCGCCGCGGCGGAGGCGGTGGAGGAGGCTATCGTCAATGTGCTGCTGGCCGGCAAGGACATGCGCACCGATGACGGCATACTGGTGCCGGCCTTGAGCGGCGAGCGTCTGCTGGCGGCGTTGCGCGAGGTCGGTTGGAAGGGGGAGCGCTAACCAGCGGTGCTTGGCTGGGTGTCCCCAGTGGGGGCGGGGTTGCTCGCGAACGGACTTTCCGGCCGCTCTGGCGTTGGGCGGGTTCGCGAGCAAGCTCGCTCCTACAAGTTGATGCCGTGCCATGAAAAAAGCCGGAGCTGCTGGGCAGCTCCGGCTTCTTCGTTTGGGTAGGAGCGGACTGCGTCCGCGATAGGTCCGCATCGCGCGGGAGCCATCGCGGACAGAGTCCGCTCCTACGCGCGCCCATCTCTGGCGGCAAGGCTCCCCGATCAGTTCGGGGTATAGATCTGGTCGAACACGCCACCGTCGGCGAAGTGGGTTTTCTGCACGGTGCGCCAGTCACCGAAGGTCTTCACCATGGAGAAGAAGTCCACTTTCGGGAAGCGGTCGGAGAACTTGGCCAGCACTTCCGGGTTGCGCGGGCGCAGGTAGTTGTTCGCCGCGATGGTCTGACCCTCGTCGGACCACAGGTACTTCAGGTAGGCCTCGGCCTCGGCGCGGGTGCCTTTCTTGTCGACCACCTTGTCGACCACGGCCACCGGCGGCTCGGCTTCGGCGGAGACGCTCGGGTAGACCACTTCGAAGCCGCCACGGCCGAACTCGCGGGCGATCATCTCGGCTTCGTTCTCGAAGGTCACCAGCACGTCGCCGATCTGGTTCTGCATGAAGGTGGTGGTCGCAGCGCGACCGCCGGTGTCCAGCACCGGGACGTTCTTGAACAGCTGGGCGACGAATTCCTTGGCCTTGGCTTCATCCGCGCCGTGCTTCTGCGCATAGCCCCAGGCGGAGAGGTAGGTGTAGCGGCCGTTACCCGAGGTCTTCGGGTTCGGCACCACGACCTGGATACCCGGCTTCACCAGGTCGTCCCAGTCCTTCAGGCCTTTCGGGTTGCCCTTGCGCACGATGAACACGGTGGCGGAGGTGAAAGGAGCGCTGTTGTTCGGCAGGCGGGTCGCCCAGTCCTTGGGCACCAGGCCGCCATTGTCGGCCAGGGCGTCGATGTCGGTGGCCTGGTTCATGGTGATGACGTCGGCCGGCAGGCCGTCGATCACGGCGCGGGCCTGTTTGCTGGAACCACCGTGGGACATCTGGATAGTGATCTTCTCGCCTTTCTCTGCCTGCCAGTGTTTCTGGAAGGCGGCGTTGTAGTCCTTGTAGAAGTCACGCATCACGTCGTAGGAGACGTTGAGCAGGGGCTGGGCGGCCTGGGCGGCGGTGGCCAGGGCGAGGCCGGCGGCCAGCAGCGAGGCGCTGAACAGACGTTTCACGAGCAGTTCCTTTTGGCAGTGTTGTTGGGAGTCGATTATGCCGACAGGTTATATGGCAATTAAATACTTAAAGGCTATTTGCTTATGCGGCGAGCCGTTTTCCGCACCGCGCCACTGCGCATGCCACGAAGCGGACAGTTGCCCGGCAGCCTAGCAGGCCGGCCGGGCAAGGGCTGCTCCGGCAGTCGTCATTCCAGCCCGCTGACTTCCAGCTCCTTGGGATACTCGACGCTGAACTTGAAGGTGGTGCTGCGTTTCTCGCCCGGTTTCAGCTGCCAGTCCCACAGCAGCTTGCCATCGTCTTCGCGCTTGGCCTCCTGGCCTTCGGGCTCCAGCAGGACGACCTTGATCTGCTCGTTGCGCGAGACCGGCAATTGGTCCTTGAACTGCAGGCGCTGCTCGGTCTTGTGGTTGTTCTGCGCGTCGATGCGGAACTCGTAGGTGACGCGCTTGCGGCCGCCGGTGAGGCCGGTGTAGTCGGTATAGCGGTTGACCAGCTTGCGCTTGATCGATATCGCCTCGTCGCCGCCCAGGGCCAGCTCGAAGGTCTCGCCCGGCATCACCGCGCGCAACTGGCCGCTGGCGACGAAGGTATTGCCCAGGTAGGTATTGAGGGTCCCGGGCAACAGTGGGTAGTCGCTGGCATTGCGGGTATCGGCCTGCAGGTACGCGGCTTCGCGCAGCGACGGCGTGGCCAGGTAGCGGAAGGTTGCCGGCAGTTTGAACTGGGCGATGGAAACCTTCTGCGAGCTGCCATCGCTGTTGAGCGTGGCGCGGGTCGGGATATGGAAGGAAGCGCTGGTGGTGGCACCGCTGACTTCGGCGACCGCGACGGGCATCTCTTCCAGCGAGCCGGCCACGGCCATCTCGTCGGCGGCGAAGCGCTGGGCCTTCTTCGCTTCCATCGCCATCATGGGCGCGGCTGGTGCTGGAGCGGGGCGGGCGGCCATTACCGTGCGTGGATCGAAGGTGTCGACGAACCATGGCGACAGCGCCGGCACGCTGCTGCCCAGGTTGGGGCGAGCGGTGGACAGGGTGAGGTCGACATCGGTCCAGTCCTCGCCGCTGCTCTGCCGGACTATGCCCTGGTAGGTCATCTCGATCTTGTCCTCACCGTCGCGCAGGCGGGCGTCGTAGGCAGGGCGCCAGGAGGCATCGTAGAGCGTATAGCTGAGCTGCAGCTGGACTTGTGCCGGCTTCTCCAGCGCCACGCGCAGGATCGCACGCTTGTAGTGGGTGCCATCGCCTGCCAGGTGGCTGCGCTGGTTCTCCAGCTCCTGCTTGTGTTGCTGCAGTTGCTCGCCCTGCTGGTCGAGCTTGCGCTGCTCGTCGAGGATGCGGCCCAGGTTGCCCTCGCTCATCTGCAGCAGGTTCTTCAGTTCGTCGATGCTCGGCAGTGCCTGGTTCTTGCCCGGCTTGGTGCTGCTGGCCTGGATGTCGGCGAGGAACTGCTTCTGGTTTTCCAGCACGCTGCCACGGTCGCTGATTTCACGCTCCTGCCGCTCGATGTCGCGCAACTGCGCGTCCAGCTGCTGCAGGCGATTGTCCTGCGAAGGCGGCGATACCTGCGGCGCGCTGCTGACGTCGAGCAGGGTCGCGGCGGCGCTGGCACTGAGCGAGGCCTGCAGGCTGTTGTCATCGATGCGCAGGGGCAACTGCTCCAGGGCGATCTCGTGCTGGCCGGCGGGCAGCTGCAGGGTGGCGGTGCGGGTGACGATGGCGCGGTCGGTGTAGACGGTCACCGCGCTGATGCGGCTGTCGGCCACCTGCGGCGCGGCCAGCAGCGAGGTGCTGGCCAGCGCACCGGTCATGGCGAGGATCAGTGGGTGGAGTCGAAAGGGCATGTGCTCACCTCGGGGCCTGGAAGGCGACCGACACTGCGGAACGCCACCATGGCGTCCGTCCATGGCGCTTGTGACGAAGGGGGCGCAGGCAACGGGTTGAGCCTGGGTGATTTCATGCCGCGATGGGCGACGAACGGTTACCTGGGATCAGCCCCTGGCAGTGTCATCCGCCCTTGGGAACAGCGCGTTGCCGCAGCGCGAGCAGAACGCCGCTTCGGCCTCGTGGCTGGCCTTGGCGCAGGCCGGGCAGGGCTTGTCCAGTTGCCCTGGCGGGCGTTCCTGGCGCATGGCGTTGTGCAGCTCGGCGCTGAAGATGCCGGTGGGCACGGCGATGATCGAGTAGCCGGTGAGCATTACCAGGCTGGCGATGGCCTGGCCCAGCGGCGTTTTCGGGGTGATATCGCCAAAGCCTACGGTGGTCAGGGTGACGATGGCCCAGTAGATACCGCGGGGGATGCTGGTGAAGCCGTGCTCGGGGCCTTCGACCACGTACATCAGCGAGCCGAACACCGTCACCAGGCTCATCACCGAGACGAAGAACACCGTGATCTTCTGCCGGCTGCCGCGCAGGGCGGTGAGCAGGAAGTCGGCCTGGCGCAGGTACTGGCGCAGCTTGAGGATGCGGAAGACGCGCAGCACCCGCACGATGCGGATCACCAGCAGGTACTGGGCGTTGGGGTAGAAGATGGCGATCACCCCCGGCAGCACCGCCAGCAGGTCCACCAGCCCGTAGAAGCTCAGGGCGTAGCGCAGGGGCTTGGGCGAGCAGTACAGGCGCAGCAGGTACTCGATCAGGAACAGGCCGTTGATCACCCACTCGATGTCGCTGAGCAGGCCGCCGTAGGCGTTGCTGATCTCGTCAACGCTGTCGAGGATCACCACCAGCAGGCTGGCGAGGATGACGATCAGCAGCGCGCTGTCGAAGCGCCGGCCGGCGACCGTGTCGGACTGGAAGATGATGACGTAGAGGCGCTGGCGCCAGCTTTGGGTGTCGGCCATGGATGAATCCGCGGAACGGGTTCAGTCACCTTAGCCGAGATGCGGCGGGGCGGCTGGTGCCGCCCCGCCGGGAGGATCAGGCGCGCTCGGTCGCCTGCTGCTCGTCCACGTCGCCTTCGGCCATGCAGGCCGCGGCGGTGAACAGCACGTCGGTGGAGGAGTTCAGCGCGGTCTCGGCCGAGTCCTGGAGAATGCCGATGATGAAGCCGACCGCCACCACCTGCATCGCTACTTCGCTGGAGATACCGAACAGGCCACAGGCCAGCGGGATCAGCAGCAGCGAGCCGCCGGCCACGCCGGAAGCGCCGCAGGCGCAGATCGAGGCGACCACGCTGAGCAGGATGGCGGTGGGCAGGTCCACGGTTATCCCTAAGGTGTGCACCGCCGCCAGGGTCAGCACGCTGATGGTGATGGCGGCGCCGGCCATGTTGATGGTCGCGCCCAGCGGGATCGACACCGAGTAGGTGTCCTCGTGCAGGCCCAGGCGCTGGCACAGCTGCAGGTTGACCGGGATGTTGGCCGCCGAGCTGCGCGTGAAGAAGGCGGTGATGCCGCTCTCGCGCAGGCACATCAGCACCAGCGGGTAAGGGTTGCGACGGATCTTGGCGAAGACGATCAGCGGGTTGACCACCAGCGCCACGAACAGCATGCAGCCCAGCAGCACGGCCAGCAGGTGCAGGTAGCCGAGCAGGGCGTCGAAGCCGGATTCGGCGATGGTGCCGGCCACCAGGCCGAAGATGCCCAGCGGAGCGAAGGCGATGACGACGCGGACGATCAGGGTGACGCCGTTGGCCATGTCATCCAGCAGGTCGCGGGTGGTCTGGCGGGCGTGGCGCAGTGCAATACCCAGGCCGATGGCCCAGGCCAGAATAGCGATGAAATCCGCCTCCAGCAGCGCCTTCACCGGGTTGGTGGTCACGCTGAACAGCAGCGAACGCAGCACTTCACCGATGCCGCCGGGCGGGGCGAGTTCGCTGCTGGGCGCATGCAGCACCAGGTTCGACGGGAAGGCGAAGCTGGCGATCACCGCAACCACCGCGGCGGAGAAGGTGCCGATCAGGTAGAGCATCAGGATCGGCCGGATGTGGGTGCGCTGGCCCTGCTTGTGGTTGGCGATGGAGGCCATCACCAGTACCAGGACGAGCACCGGCGCCACGGCCTTCAGGGCGGAGATGAACAGTTTGCCGAGCAGGCCGACCGCAACTGCGCCTTGTGGCCAGAGCACGGCAAGTGCGATGCCGCAGAGCATGCCGATGAAGATCCGCAGGACCAGGCTGGTGCCCTTGAGTCGCTGCAGCAGGGTGGGAGTGGGAAGCGTCATGACGTCTTTCGCTGCTGGAAGTGGGATCGCCCCGGCGGGCCGGGTGCGAAAGGGCGCGGATTATGCCGTCTGATGCCGGGAAATGCGCGGTTACCCGTCGATTGATCGGTCAGGTTTTGCTTCGGCAGGTGTCAGGTCGCAGTCTGGATGTCCGCGCGCGGACCGGCATTGATCCATGCCGGTCGCGTCGGGAATAACCGAGGAATCAGCCGAGGTCGGCGAAGGCTTCCGGGTCCAGGTCGATGCCGGCGACCCGCTGCACGGCGCCGCGCATGGTCACCTGGAAGTCGTCGTCGACGCGGATGTGCAGCCGACCGCCGGCCAGGTGCAGCTCGATCTGTTCGTCGCACAGGCCGAGCCGGCGTGCCACCGAAGCCGCCGCGCAACTGCTGGTGCCGGAGGACAGCGTATAGCCGGCGCCGCGCTCCCAGATTTCCACGCGCAGCGCATCGCGGGCGAGCCACTGGACGAACTGCACGTTGGTGCGCCGGGGGAACAGCGGATGATTTTCCAGCAGCGGACCGAAGCGGCGGGCCAGTTCGGGGCTGGTCTGTTCGACGAAGACCACGCAGTGCGGATTACCCATGGAAACGGCGTTGATCTCCAGCGCTACGCCGTCGATTTCCAGTGGATAGCCCAGCGCCTCGGGGGCATCGACCCGCACCGGAATCCTTGCACAGGCGAACTCGGCGCGGCCCATGGACACTTCCACGGTGCGGCCTTCATCGGATACCTGGCTGGTGACCGTGCCGCCGGCGGTGACGATCTCGAACGGCTGGTCTGCGACCAATCCGCAATCCCACAGGTAGCGGGAGAAGATGCGCAGGCCGTTGCCGCTCTTCTCCGCTTCCGAGCCGTCCGGGTTAAGGATGCGCAGGCCGAAGGCGCTGTCGCTGTGATTCGCCAGCAGGATGCCGTCGGAGCCAATGCCATGGTGGCGGTCGCAGACCCGGCCGATCTGCGCCGGCGTCAGGGCAAAAGGCGTGGTGCCGGCGTACACCAGATAGTCATTGCCCAGTGCCTGGTATTTCACGAAGTGCATGGTCGCGGTCCGTCGCCAGTGGAGAGGCCCCGACTATACACGCGGCCGGGTGCGTTCCGTTCCCTGGCTCAGCAGCACATCCAGCACGCGCTGGCCGAGGATCACCAGCCAGCAGGCGAGGATGAAGGGCGCGGTGAAGGCGGGCAGGCCGACCAGGGCAAAGCAGGGTTGCAGCAGCACCGCCAGGAGGATGCCGCACAGCGGCGCCAGGGGGCTGCGAAAGCGCAGCGACAGGGCGATGCCGGCCAGCGCGCCGTTCAGCCCGAGCAGTCCGGCTTGAGCGGAGGCGGCAGGCAGGCCGAACAGCGGTGCGATGGCCAAGGCACCCGCGGCGCCGAGCAGCGCCCAGAACGCGGCGCGACGATCCGCCAGCAGCAGGCCGAGGGCGATGGTCAGGCCGGCGAGCGGTTCGCCGAGGAAGATCACCTCGCCGAAGCCCAGCGTCGTCGAGTCCAGCAATGGGTTCACCGTGCCGCAGGACAGGCAGGCTGTCGCGGCAGCCGGCGCGAAGCCAAGGGCCTTGCCCAGGGCCACCGACACCCAGCCCAGCAGCACGAAGGCCGAGGTATAGGCCGGCAGGCCGAAGCGCTGGCGTGACTGCCGCAACAGCACGGCCTGCACCGCCACGCCGGTGAGGATCGCGGCGATGGTCAGCATCACCAGCCCCAGCGACCACTGGAACACGAAGGGCAGCAGCAGGCCGATGAGGATCGGGTTGTAGTCGTGCAGGCCGGCGTCGATGTCCGCCTGGGGTTCGCGCACGAAGCGCGCGGTGAGCGGGCCGAGCAGGGCGCCCAGCAAGGCGCCGGGCAGCAGCTGCGGTGCGGACCAGGCGATGGTCAGCAGCAGGATCAGGCCGAAGCGGGCGTCAGCCTGCAGGTAGATCTGGCCGAAGCCGATCAGCCGGGTGCGGAGCTGATGTTTCCAGGAAAGGGGATTCAGGTGCATGTGGGTACAGGGCAGGTTAAATGGGGCTCCGCAGCGCTTCGGTAGGTGCGGGGCATCGTGGCCCCATCGACGAGCAGTGCGTGAGCATTCTGTGACGCCGCCATACGGGGCCGCGCCACGGGGTTGGAAAAAGAAAAGAGGCTGCCGGCGGGATCGCCGCCAACAGCCTCAAAGTTCCATGGCCAGCATTGGGAGTTGCTGCGTGGGGGCCATGGACCGACAAGCATTCGGGACTCAGGCTTGGGTGCTTGAGTATTCAGTAGCAAGGTCAAACCCGGACGGACGGGGACGCGGCCCCGTATTCCCGGCCCCGTCCGTCCGGGAGTGACTCGGTGCGGAGGCACGCTGTTGAGCGTGGCTCCTGAACTCGGTGTTTCTCCTGTCAGCTCGCTTCCCTCTCCCCAACCAGGGTTGGGGAGAGGGGCTATCAGGCTTGCATCAAACTTCCAGCGCCGGCGCCACCGTCTCGATCCGCAGCATGTTGGTACTGCCCGGCTGGCCGAAGGGCACGCCGGCGGTGATCACCACGGTGTCGCCACGGCGCGCCATGCGCTGGGCCAGGGCGATGTCCAGGGCGGTGGAGCAGATCTCGTCGACATGGGCGAGCTGCGCGTTGACCACCGAATGGACGCCCCAGGCCACGGTCAGGCGACGGGCGGATTTGAGTTGCGGCGTCAGGCTGAGGATCGGTGCCTTGGGCCGCTCGCGGGAGGCGCGCAGGGTCGAGGCACCGGACTCGGTGTAGTTCACCAGCACGGCCACCGGCAGGATGCGGCTGATCCGGCGGATCGCGCAGCTGATGGCGTCGGACACGGTGGCGTCCGGCTCCGGGCGGTTGATCTCCAGTGTTGCCTGGTAATCCGGTTCGGCTTCGACCTGGCGGATGATCTTCGCCATCATCTCCACCGCTTCACGCGGGTACTGGCCCGAGGCGCTCTCGGCGCTGAGCATCACGCAGTCGGCGCCTTCGCTGACGGCGTTGGCGACGTCGGTCACCTCGGCGCGGGTCGGCGCCGGGGAGAAGCGCATGGATTCGAGCATCTGCGTCGCCACCACCACCGGGCGGCCGAGCTGGCGGCAGACCTGGATGATGCGCTTCTGGATGCCCGGCACGCTTTCGGCCGGCATCTCCACGCCGAGATCGCCACGGGCGACCATGATCGCGTCGGACAGGCGTGCGATGGCTTCGATGGACTGCACCGCCGAAGGCTTCTCGATCTTGGCCATGAGGAACGCCTTGTCGCCGATCAGCGCACGGGCTTCCTCGATGTCTTCGGGACGCTGCACGAAGGACAGCGCCACCCAGTCCACGCCCAGCTCCAGGCCGAACGTAAGATCTCGGCGGTCCTTGGCGGTCAGCGGGCTGAGCTTGAGCACCGCTTCCGGGACGTTGACCCCCTTGCGGTCGGACAGCTCGCCGCTGTTCATCACGCGGGTCTCGATGGCATCGCTGTGGGCGTTGAGCACCTGCAGGCGAATCTTGCCGTCGTCGAGCAGCAGGCTCATGCCCGGTTCCAGCGCCTGGATGATTTCCGGATGGGGCAGCATGACGCGCTGGGCATCGCCCGGTGCGTCGTTGAGGTCGAGGGTGAAGGTCTGGCCCTTCTCCAGCTGGACTGCGCCCTCGGCGAAACGGCCCACGCGCAGCTTCGGTCCTTGCAGGTCCATGAGAATGCCGATGGGGTAGTTCAGCTCACTTTCCACTTCACGAACCCAGGCGAAACGCTGGGCGTGGTCGCTGTACTCGCCGTGGCTGAAGTTCAGGCGGAACAGGTTGGCGCCGGCTTCCACCAATGCGCGGATGTCGTCGCGGCTTTTGATCGCCGGGCCCAGGGTCGCGAGGATTTTTACTTTCTTGTCAGGAGTCATTTGTCGTTCTCGAGGACCAGGATGGCGCGGAAGTCGTTGACGTTGGTGCGGGTCGGTTTGGTGATCACCAGGTCGCCCAGTTCGGCGAAGAAGCCGTAGCCGTTGTTGTTGTCGAGCTCGTGCAGCGGATTCAGGCCGGCCTTGGTGGCGCGGCTGTAGCTGCACGGACTCATCAGGGCACCGGCGTTGCTTTCCATGCCGTCGATGCCGTCGGTGTCCCCCGCCAGGGCCCAGATGTTCGGTTCACCTTTCAGGTCGGCGGTGAGGCTGAGGAGAAACTCGGCATTGCGTCCGCCGCGGCCATTGCCGCGCACGGTCACGGTGGTCTCGCCACCGGAGAGGATCAGGCACGGCGCCTTCAGCGGCTGGCCGTACTTGCGAACCTGCCGGGCGATGCCGGCGTGGACCTTGGCCACTTCGCGGGACTCGCCTTCCAGGTCGCCCAGGATCAGCGTCGGAATACCAGCGGCTTCGGCCTTGGCCGCCACGGCGTCGATGGCATGCTGGGGTGTGGCGATCAGCTTGAAGTGGCTGCGCGACAGGCATTCGTCACCAGGCTTTACCGTTTCCGAGCGTGGGTCTTCCAGCCACGCGCGCACGTTCGCCGGGACTTCGATGGCGTAGCGCTTGAGGATCGCCAGGGCGTCGGCCGAGGTGGTCGGGTCGCCCACGGTGGGGCCGGAGGCGATCACCGTGGCCTCGTCGCCGGGCACGTCGGAAATCGCGTAGGTGTACACGCTGGCCGGCCAGCAGGCGCGTGCCAGGCGGCCGCCCTTGATGGCCGAGAGGTGCTTGCGCACGCAGTTCATTTCGCTGATGGCGGCGCCGGATTTCAGCAGGGCCTTGTTCACGCTGCGCTTGTCGTCGAGGCTGATGCCTTCGGCCGGCAGGGCGAGCAGGGCAGAGCCGCCACCGGAGAGCAGGAAGATCACCCGGTCGTTTTCGGACAGGCCGCTGATCAGCTCCAGCACGCGGCGCGCGACGCGTTCACCGGCATCGTCCGGCACCGGGTGCGAGGCTTCCACCACTTCGATGCTGCGGCACTGCGCGCCGTAGCCGTAGGGCGCGACGACCAGGCCTTCGACCTGGCCGTTCCAGTGTTGCTCGGCGACTTCGGCCATGGCCCCGGCGGCCTTGCCGGCGCCGATGACGATGGTGCGGCCACCTTTATCGGTGGGCAGGTGCTGCGCCAGTACCTGGGCCGGATGCGCGGCGGCGATGGCGGTGTCGAACAGCTCGCGCAGGAAGGCGCGTGGGTCCAGGCTCATGACAGGCTCCCGTGATTCTTGTTGTGGTGTATCCATGGCTCAATCTCCTTGGCAAAGGAGACTCAGCGATGGATTCGAACGCCCCGGCCGGCAAGGCCGTGATTCCCACCGGCCGGGTGTTCGAGTCGCTTTGCAGCATGGCGGGCGACGCCACTCCCATAACCTCGCCCGTCACCTTGCTCTGGCTGGCGGATAACGCCGTTGGCGTTATGCGCCCTACAACTTGCTTTCGTAGGATGGGTGGAGCTTGCGATACCCATCACCCAGCGGTGCCGGGATCGATGGGTATCGCTGCGCTCCACGCCATCCTACGAACATGCTTCTTCAGTCCTTGCGGATGGAGAAGTTGGCCATGTGCTCCAGGCCCTTGATCAGGCCGGAGTGGTCCCAGTTGCTGCCGCCGATGGCCGCGCAGGTGCTGAACACTTGCTGGGCGTTGGCGGTGTTGGGCAGGTTCAGGCCCAGTTCGCGCGCGCCGGCCAGGGCCAGGTTGAGGTCCTTCTGGTGCAGGCTGATGCGGAAGCCCGGATCGAAGGTGCCCTTGACCATGCGGTCGCCGTGCACTTCGAGGATGCGCGAGGAGGCGAAGCCGCCCATCAGCGCTTCACGCACCTTGGCCGGGTCCGCGCCATTCTTGGCGGCGAACAGCAGGGCTTCGGCGACGGCCTGGATGTTCAGGGCGACGATGATCTGGTTGGCCACCTTGGCGGTCTGGCCATCGCCATTGCCGCCGACGCGGGTGATGTTCTTGCCCATGGCCTGGAACAGCGGCAGGGCGCGTTCGAAGGTGTTCGGGCAGCCGCCGACCATGATGCTCAGGGAAGCGGCCTTGGCGCCGACTTCACCGCCGGAAACCGGGGCGTCCAGGTATTGCGCGCCAGTGGCCTTGATCTTCTCGGCGAAGGTCTTGGTGGCGGTGGGGGAGATCGAGCTCATGTCGATCACCACCTTGTTCGGGCCTACGCCTTCGGCGATGCCGTCCTTGCGGAACAGCACGTCTTCGACCTGTGGGGTATCCGGGACCATCACGATGATGAACTCGGCTTCCTGGGCCACTTCCTTGGGATTGGCCAGGCCGATGGCACCGCCTTCGACCAGGGCAGCCGGGGCTGCATCGTGGTGGGTAGAAACGAAGATCTGGTGACCGGCTTTCTGCAGGTTCTGCGCCATGGGCAGGCCCATGATGCCGGTGCCGATGAATCCGATTTTGGCCATGAGGAATTCTCCTGGTTGTTCTTGTTAGGCTGGCTGGCGCGGTGCGTACCCACCGCGCCGGCCGGCGAATCAGATGACGTTGTGGCTCTTCAGCCAGCCAAGGCCGGCTTCGGTGGTGGTCTTGGGCTTGTATTCGCAGCCGACCCAGCCGCGGTAACCGATGCGGTCCAGGTGGTCGAACAGGAAGCGGTAGTTGATCTCGCCGGTACCCGGCTCGTGGCGGCCGGGGTTGTCGGCCAACTGCACGTGGTTGATCGAGGCGAGGTTCTTCTCGATGGTCCGCGCCAGGTCACCTTCCATGATCTGCATGTGGTAGATGTCGTACTGCAGGAACAGGTTGGCGCTGCCGACCTTCTCGCGGATGTCCTGGGCCTGTTGGGTGGTTTGCAGGTAGAAGCCGGGAATGTCGATCGTGTTGATCATTTCCATGACCAGCTTGATGCCCGCGGCTTCGAGCTTGCCGGCCGCGTACTCCAGGTTGTTCAGGAAGGTGTTCTCGATGGTCGCGCAGTCGTAGCCCTGCGGACGAATACCGGCCAGGCAGTTGACCTGGGTGTTGCCCAGTACCTTGGCGTAGGCTATGGCCTTGTCGACACCGGCGCGGAATTCCTCGACGCGGTCCGGGTGGCAGGCGATGCCGCGCTCGCCTTTCGACCAATCGCCCGCTGGAAGGTTGAACAGCACTTGCTCGAGCTTGTTGGCGTCCAGGCGGGCCTTGATCACCTCGGCCTCGACGTCATACGGGAAAAGGTACTCGACACCGCTGAAACCGGCGCGTGCGGCGGCGTCGAAGCGGTCGAGGAAGTCCACCTCGGTGAACAGCATGGACAGGTTGGCGCAGAAACGGGGCATGGGGTCACTCCTGTTGAACGGGTGGTGCGTGGTGCTCGGCTTCTTCTAAAGAGAGCAGGGGGTGGGGGACTCCCCGCCAGGAAATGTCCACCCCCAGCTCCTCCCCGCAGGGAGGAGTCGTTCGGTTCTATCAGTCCAGCAGCGAGATGGCGGTAGGGGCGTCGATACCCTTGAGCGCCAGCTCTTCGAACTCGTTGACCGCGTTGATCTCGGTGCCCATGGAGATGTTGGTGACACGCTCCAGGATGACCTCGACCACCACCGGTACACGGTGTTGCTGCATCAGTTCGCGAGCCTGGGCAAAGGCCGCGCCGATCTGGTTCGGGTCGGATACGCGGATCGCCTTGCAACCCAGACCTTCCACCACGGCGACGTGGTCGACGCCATAACCGTTGAGCTCCGGCGCGTTGACGTTCTCGAACGCCAGCTGCACGCAGTAGTCGATCTCGAAGCCGCGCTGTGCCTGGCGGATCAGGCCCAGGTAGGAGTTGTTCACCAGCACGTGGATGTACGGCAGGTTGAACTGCGCGCCGGCGGCCAGCTCTTCGATCATGAACTGGAAGTCATAGTCGCCCGACAGTGCGACGACCTGGCGGCTCGGGTCGGCCTTGACCACGCCCAGCGCTGCCGGAATGGTCCAGCCCAGCGGGCCGGCCTGGCCGCAGTTGATCCAGTGGCGCGGCTTGTACACGTGCAGGAATTGCGCGCCGGCGATCTGCGACAGACCGATGGTGCTGACGTAGCAGGTGTCCTTGCCGAAGAACTCGTTCATCTCTTCGTAGACGCGCTGCGGCTTGACCGGCACGTTGTCGAAGTGGGTCTTGCGCTGCATGGTGCGCTTGCGCTCGCGGCAGGATTCGACCCAGGCGCTGCGGTCCTTCAGCTTGCCGGCGGCTTTCCATTCGCGGGCCACTTCGAGGAACACGTCCAGGGCGGAGCCGGCGTCGGAGACGATGCCCAGGTCCGGGGTGAATACGCGGCCGATCTGCGTCGGTTCGATATCCACGTGGACGAATTTGCGGCCAGCGGTGTAGACGTCGACCGAACCGGTGTGGCGGTTGGCCCAGCGGTTGCCGATGCCGAACACCATGTCCGATTCCAGGACGGTGGCGTTGCCGTAGCGGTGCGAGGTCTGCAGGCCGCACATGCCGGCCATCAGCGGGTGATCGTCGGGGATGGTGCCCCAGCCCATCAGGGTCGGGACCACCGGGACGCCGGTCAGCTCGGCGAATTCCACCAGCTTGTCGGATGCGTCGGCGTTGATGATGCCGCCGCCGGCGCAGATCAGCGGACGCTCGGCGTCATTGAGCAGGGCCAGGGCTTTTTCGGCCTGGGCGCGGGTTGCCTTGGGCTTGTTGACCGCCAGTGGCTCGTAGGCGTCGATGTCGAATTCGATCTCGGCCATCTGCACGTCGAACGGCAGGTCGATCAGCACCGGGCCGGGACGGCCGCTGCGCATTTCGAAGAAGGCCTTCTGGAAGGCGTAGGGCACCTGGCCCGGCTCCAGCACGGTGGTCGCCCACTTGGTGACCGGCTTGACGATGCTGGTGATGTCCACGGCCTGGAAGTCTTCCTTGTGCATGCGCGCACGGGGAGCCTGGCCGGTGATGCAGAGGATCGGGATGGAGTCGGCGGAAGCCGAGTACAGGCCGGTGACCATGTCGGTGCCGGCGGGGCCGGAGGTGCCGATGCACACGCCGATGTTGCCGGCGTTGGTGCGGGTGTAGCCCTCGGCCATGTGCGAGGCGCCTTCCACGTGGCGGGCCAGGACGTGATCGATGCCACCGAGTTTCTTCATGGCCGCGTACATGGGGTTGATGGCGGCGCCCGGTACGCCGAAGGCGGTATCGACACCTTCGCGACGCATGACGAGTACGGCAGCCTCGATTGCTCTCATTCTGGCCATATTTTGTTCCTCGGTTCTTATACTGATTGTGTACAAAAGTTGAGGCGATTCTAGGCAGGCAATTCAACGGAGGTCAAGACGGGTTGTATACGAGGGACTGAGCGGTCATTTTTCGCTGAAAGCCTTCTACTGCGCTGGTTTCGTAGAAAACCTGAACGCAGGGTCAAACTATCGTTTGAAAAAATGTATACAAAAATAGATGCAGATTGTCCTTTTCAGTTGCTTTGGGTGAGACCTTCGGCTACTAGATTGCGTACAGATTTCTGATACGCGTGTGTGCAGCATTCATCGGTGCGCACAGCGTGACCCGGCTTATCACCCTTGAAGAGGAAAACCTCATGACCACCCTGAGCCTGGAAACCGCACTGGACATCACCCGTCACGCCCTGGTGGCCAGCCGCGAGCTGTCCACTGCGCCGCTGACCATCGCTGTGCTGGACGCTGGCGGGCATCTGTTGAGCCTGCAGCGCGAGGACGGCGCAAGCATGCTTCGCCCGCAGATCGCCATCGGCAAGGCGTGGGGCGCGGTGGCGCTGGGCAAGTCGTCGCGCGTGCTGGCGGCGGACGCTCAGCAGCGGCCGTCATTCATTGCGGCGGTGAATACGCTGGCGCAGGGCAACGTCGTGCCGGCGCCGGGTGGCGTGCTGATCCGCAATTCGGCCAATGAAGTGATCGGTGCCATCGGCATCAGCGGCGATGTGTCGGATATCGATGAGCAGTGCGCGATCCGTGGCGTGCAGGCGCTGGGTCTGGTCGCGGACGCGGGCTGATCGAAGATAGGGAAGGGCGCGCGTTCGTCGCGCGCCAGGCCGAATTTGTAGGAGCGAGCTTGCTCGCGAACCGCCAAATGCGCCGGATGTATCAGGTGTAAAGCGGGTTCGCGAGCAAGCTCGCTCCTACGCGTTTCCGGGGTGCCAGTAGGATGGGTGGAGCGAAGCGATACCCATGCTGCAACGGTTGAAAACGCTTAGATCGAGAGCGGCCGCAAACGCCCCTGAGCCTTCGGCTCGCTGCCGTTGTCCGGCGCGGTGCCGCGCAGCACCAGGCGGGTGATGGTCTCGGTGGCCGCTTCGAAATCCGCATCGCTCAGGCTGGTCTTGCCGGTGACCATGGAGATCTGCCAGTCGAAATCGGCATAGGTCTGCGTTGCCGCCCAGATGGTGAACAGCAGGTGGTGCGGGTCCACCGGCGCCAGCAGGCCGCGGTCGATCCAGCTCTGCAGACAGGCGATGTTGCGTTGGGCCTGCGCGTTCAGTTCATCCAGGTATTCCTTGGGCAGGTGCGGCGCACCGTGCATCAGCTCGCTGGCGAACACCTTGGACGCGTGCGGCAGCTCCTGGGAAATCTTCACCTTGGAGCGGATGTAGGCGCGCAGCGCCTCGCTCGGCTCGTCGTCCTCGCGGAACGGCGCAGAGGCCTGCAGCAACGGCTCCACCACGCTTTCCAGCACGCTGCGGTAGAGGTTTTCCTTGGACTGGAAGTAGTAGTAGACGTTGGGCTTGGGCAGCCCGGCGCGAGCGGCGATGTCGCTGGTCTTGGTCGCCGCGAACCCCTTCTCGGCGAACTCCTCGCTGGCTGCGCGCAGGATCAGGCGCCGGTTACGCTCGCGAATGCTGGTCATTGGCTGGTCTTCTTTCTTGTATTGCGTGGTCACCAAATATAAGCCGGGCATGGTAGCACCGGGCTCTGGAAGCCCTCAACTCAGGCGCCTGTACGCATTTTCCTGACTCACGGGTCGGTTTTCTGTGTACAGCGGCAAGGTTCTGCGGTATTTCTAGCGCACTTTCGTTCGGCACCTGCCATCCGGAACCCCAATGTCCGATTCCCAGTTGGTCGACCCCTTCGGTCGACGTATCACCTACCTGCGCCTGTCGGTCACCGACCGCTGCGACTTCCGCTGCACCTACTGCATGAGCGAAGACATGCAGTTTTTGCCGCGCGACCAGGTATTGAGCCTGGAAGAGCTCGAAGCCGTCGCCGACGCCTTCATCGGCCTGGGTGTGAAGCGCATTCGCATCACCGGCGGCGAGCCGCTGGTGCGCAAGGGGCTGACCGGGCTGCTGGCCAGGCTGGGCGCGCGGCCGGAACTGGAAGACCTTTCCATCACCACCAATGGCTCGCAACTGCGCGAGCGCGCCGCCGAGCTGCGAGCGGCGGGTGTGCGCCGCCTGAACATCAGCCTCGACTCCCTGCGCCGCGAGCGCTTCGCCGCCTTCACCCGTTCCGACAAGCTGGAGCAGGTGCTCGACGGCATCGACGCTGCGAGGGAGGCCGGCTTCGATCGCATCAAGCTCAATGCCGTGGTGCAGAAGGACCGCAACGACGATGAGGTGTGTGACCTGGTGGAGTTTGCCCTGGCCAAGGGCATCGACATCAGCTTCATCGAAGAAATGCCCCTGGGCAGCGTCAGCAGCCACGAACGCAAGCAGACCCTGTGCAGCAGCGACGAAGTCCGCGCGCAGCTCGCCGAGCGCTGGCAGTTGCTGCCCACGCCCGAACGCAGCGGCGGGCCTTCGCGTTACTACCGCATCGACGGTTACGCCAGCCGCATCGGCTTCATCTCCCCGCACAGCCACAACTTCTGTGGCGACTGCAATCGGGTGCGGGTGACCGCCGAAGGCAAGCTGGTGCTCTGCCTCGGCCACGAAGGCGCGCTGGACCTGCGCCAACTGTTGCGCGAACACCCCGGCGACAGCGTGCGTCTGCGCGAAGCGCTGATGCAGGCGCTGCAGCTCAAGCCCGAACGTCACCACTTCGAAGCGGATCAGCAAGTACAGGTGCTGCGCTTCATGAGCATGACCGGCGGCTGAGTCCGCCACGGCGGGTTGCCTGACCTGCCCGATAGAACAACAACAACACGTCACAAGGAGAGTCGTTTGAAGCTCAAGGCCTTCTGCTGGGCGCTCGCCAGCATCCTGTTCCCCGTCATTTCCGCTCCTGTCGTGGCGCAGACCTACGTGGTCGGCGTCGAGAATCTCCCGTTCGCTCCGCACTACAGCACCGATGCCCAGGGCAATTACCAGGGCTTCGCTCGCGATGTGCTGGATCTGTTCGCCAGCACCAGTGGTATCACCCTGGAGTACCGTTCGCTGCCGGTGGATGCGCTGCTGCCGGCGCTGCTTTCCGGCGAGGTCGATCTCAAGTATCCCGATAACCCCGACTGGGCTCCGGAGCAGAAGGCCGGCAAGACCCTGCGCTATAGCCAGCCGGTGACGCAGTACGTCGATGGCGTGCTGGTGGCGCCTGAGCGACTGGGGCAGGGCATCGGCGCCCTGAAGCGGCTGGCGCTGGTGGAGGGTTGGACGCCGCGGGGCTACGAGGCGCCGATCCAGGCCGGGCAGATCAGCCTGGCGCCCAGCGCCGACCTGCGGCAGATGGTTCATACCGCGCTGAAGAAGCAGGCCGACGGCGCCTACTTCAACGTGGTGGTCGCCACTTACTACCTGGACAACATCCGCGCCAAGCCCGGCGCGCTGGTGTTCGATCCTTCGCTACCGCACACCCGCAGCGCGTTCCACCTGTCTACCGTGAAGCAGGGCGAACTGATCCAGCGCTTCGACCGCTTCCTCGTCGACCATGCCAAGGAAGTCGCCGCGCTCAAGGCCAAGTATGGCGTCGAGGCGAGCCTGGACTCCGAGCACCTGGGCGTTGAGCAGTGGAAGGTGGATTTCCTCGAGCGGCAGAAAGCGAAACAGAAGTCGCCCTGATCCGCCATCTTCCCTAGAATCGCCGCTGTCGTTTGCGCGCCAGCCGTAGGGAGGATGAAGTGCGCCGCGCTTTGTTCATCTGTAGCCGCAACCGCTTGCGCAGTCCCACTGCCGAAGCTGTCTTCGCCAACTGGCCGGAGGTCGAGACCGACTCCGCCGGGCTGGCGCCGGACGCGGAGGTTCTGCTGGGCGTCGAGCAACTGGAGTGGGCCGATCTGGTGTTCGTGATGGAGCGCAGGCAGCGACAGGCGCTGCTGCGCCGATTCCCCATGGCGATGCGCGGCAAGCACCTGGTATGCCTGGATATCCCCGATGACTACGACTACCTGCAACCGGAGCTGGTGCGGATTCTCGAGCACAAGGTCGGGCCATTCCTGCGGCAGGCTCAGGCGTGAGCGAAGTCCGCATTGCGCTCCGGGATGCAGTGCTGGTCTGCCCGGGGTTCCGCATCCAGGCCCAGCCCGAGCCTTCGCTGGAGATCGATGGCGACCTGCTCTGGGCGCTGGAGCAGCCGCAATGGTGCGAGCTGGCCGTGTCGCTGGAAGAGCGCGACGGCGCGTTGTGGATTGTGCCGGTGCCGCTTGCGCAGCAGGCGGGGTTCGATCCGCAGCGGGTGATCGGCTGGCGTGATGAGCCTGTGCGCATCGTGCAGCCCGAAGGTGTCGAGGATGCCGAGGCCGCTATCCATTGGTGGCGCGGCGGGGCGGTCGAGGACGTGCGCGGGCGCGTCAGTCATCATCCCTGGGGGCGCCTGCTGCGTCTTGAGGGGCCGGGGATCGGCCGCGAGCACATTCTCTTTCCCCGTGGGCACGGCTGCGTCTACCTCGGCCATCTGGACACGGACTGGCGTCAGCTGCGGATCGAGCCGACTTCCTGAGTTCGGCGCACCCCAAGATTTCCGGAACCGAAGCGCAGCGGTCGCAGCCTAAATCTGCACTGTCCCAGCGAGGTGCTCCGCATGGCCATCGAAAAACCGCCCGCTCGCGGCGCAGCCCAGTCGCGGCCGCGTAGCAAAGGCAGCGACTCTGCCGCAAAGCGCAAGACCGCACCACGCACCCAGGCCGGGGAGTCGAAGGCGGGCGGTGATACCGCGGACGATCTTTCTGCCGAAGAGCGTCGCAAAGTCGAGAAGAGCCAGCCGCCCCGCGCACTGGTACTGCACGAAGTCATCCGCTTGCAGGGCAATCACGAACTGGAGCGCACCCTGG
This sequence comes from Pseudomonas multiresinivorans, assembly GCF_012971725.1. Lineage (NCBI taxonomy): Bacteria > Pseudomonadati > Pseudomonadota > Gammaproteobacteria > Pseudomonadales > Pseudomonadaceae > Pseudomonas > Pseudomonas multiresinivorans. The sequence continues at coordinate 5,091,326 of NZ_CP048833.1, read as the reverse complement.
CGGCGCTCTGGTGGTCGGCGCTGGCGGCCGGGTTGACGATCGGCCTGTCGCTGATGGCGATGGGTCTGTTTCGCGCGCGTCTGCCGGACCACGACATGGCGGTGATCACCACCAGCCTTGGGTATCCGGTCGGCTTCCTGGCAATCATCCTCGCGCGCCAGCAACTGTTTACCGAGAACACCTTGACGGCGGTACTGCCGGTGATGAGCGAGCCGACCCTGGAGAAGTTCGGCCAGTTGCTGCGCCTGTGGTCGGTGGTGCTGCTGGGCAACATCGTCGGCGCGCTGCTGTTCGCCTACGGCATGCTGCACCTGCCGATTTTCGACACCAAGGCGGATCAGGCTTTCCTGGAGATTGGCCGCGAGGTCATGGAGAACGACCATTGGCAGATGTTTTCCAAGGGCATCGTTTCCGGCTGGATGATCGCCACCATGGTCTGGCTGGTGCCGGCGGCGGAGAACGCCAAGGTGTGGATCATCTTCCTGGTCACCTACCTGATGGCGCTGGGCAGCTTCAGTCACATCGTGGTCGGCACCTGCGAGGTGGGCTACCTGATGTTCGCCGGGGAAGTGGGGCTGGCGGCGTTCGTCATCGATTTCGCTTTGCCCACGCTGGTGGGCAACATCGTGGGCGGTAGTCTGATCTTCGCCCTGATGAGCCACGCCCAGGTACGCAGCGATACGACATCGACACCGGAAAAGCTCCCGAAAAAGAAAACGGCGCCCTGAGGCGCCGTTTTTTCGTGCGGTGTAAAGCGAGTCGTCAGATGCCCAGCTTGTCGCGCATGGTGTAGTACCAGGCACCGATCGCGGAGAACGGCACCTGGAACATGCGGCCGCCCGGGAAGGGGTAGTGCGGCAGGGTGGCGAAGGCGTCGAAACGCTCGGCCTGGCCACGCAGGACTTCGGCCAGCAGCTTGCCTGCCAGGTGGGTGTAGGTTACGCCGTGACCCGAGCAGCCCTGGGAGTAATAGATGTTGTCGCCGATGCGGCCAACCTGCGGCAGACGCGAGAGAGTCAGCAGGAAGTTGCCGGTCCAGGCGAAGTCGATCTTCACGTCCTTCAGCTGCGGGAAGACCTTCAGCATCTTCGGACGAATGATCGCCTCGATGTTCGATGGATCGCGCGCACCGTAGACCACGCCGCCACCGAAGATCAGGCGGTTGTCGCCGGTCAGGCGGTAGTAGTCGAGCAGGTAGTTGCAGTCCTCGACGCAATAGTCGGTCGGCAGCAGGGACTTGGCCAGGTCGGCGCTCAGCGGCTCGGTAGTGATCACCTGGGTGCCGCATGGCATGGACTTGGAAGCCAGCTCCGGTACCAGGCCGCCGAGGTAGGCGTTACCGGCTACCACGATGAACTTGGCTTTCACACGACCCTTCGGGGTGTGCACGACCGGGTTGGCGCCACGGTCGATCTTCACGGCTGGTGACTGCTCGTGGATCACGCCGCCCAGGGATTCCACGGCCGCGGCTTCGCCCAGGGCGAGGTTCAGCGGGTGGATGTGGCCGCCGCTCATGTCGAGCATGCCGCCGACATAGCTGTCGGTGCCCACGACTTCGCGGATGCGTTTGGCGTCCATCAGTTCCAGCTGGGTGTGGCCGAAGCGCTCCCACAGCTTTTTCTGCGACTCCAGGTGGCCCATCTGCTTGGCGCTGAGGGCCGCGAACACGCCGCCGTCCTTCAGGTCGCACTGGATGTTGTACTTGGCGATACGCTCGCGAATGATGCGACCGCCTTCGAAGGCCATGTCGCCCAGCAGCTTGGCCTGCTTGGCGCCAACGGTGCGCTCGATGACGTCGATGTCGCGGCTATAACTGTTGACGATCTGGCCGCCGTTACGGCCCGACGCGCCGAAGCCGACCTTGGCGGCTTCCAGTACGGTGACCTTGAAGCCGTTTTCCAGCAGGAACAGGGCGGTCGACAGGCCGGTGTAGCCAGCGCCGATCACGCAGACATCGGTTTCCACCTCGCCCTGCAGTTCAGGACGGGCCGGGACCGGGTTGGCCGAAGCTGCGTAATAGGAAGAGGGGTAGGAAGTGTGCGGCATAATGCACCTGTGTTTGTTATTTTTTACGAGATGTGCGGATGCTACCTGAGTCGAATCTGGCCGGCTAGTGCCCGTGCAAAATAATTTACGGACGGTCGAACATAAAAAAATTCACTTTTTCAGTGGCTTAGCTGAAAAAAGTGCTTGACCGGTGAAAACGATCGCGTAGAATGCGCCCCACACGACAGGCACATAGCTCAGTTGGTTAGAGCACCACCTTGACATGGTGGGGGTCGTTGGTTCGAGTCCAATTGTGCCTACCAAACATAATCGCTTCGGCGATTTCAGAAAGGGCGATCCGAAAGGATCGCCCTTTTTGTTTGCCTTCAGGAAAGTAGCTTCTCTGCAGAGGCGATGACGCGCCTGCTATGTTTTCCCCTGGTGGTGGTCGGAGGTGGTGATGGTCGGTCTGCGATCCTGGTTGTTGTTCGGTGCGCTGCTGGTGCCGTTGCCGGCTCTGGCGGAAATGCAGGTGATCTGGCCGCAAGGCTGGGAAGTCTCGCGCTCGCCGGCCGATGCGGCGGTGGACGCGCCGGTGGTTCGTCAGCGCGGCGTGCGCTTGGCGGAAGACGGTTCTCAGGATCTGGTCATGGAGGTCACGCGCAGTCGGCTCGGCTCCGGCGTCACGGTCAGTGCCGAGAATGTCATCGTCGAGATGCGCAAGGCGCTGCAGAAAGACTTCATGCGGCAGGGCTTCCAGGCGGCGTGCAGCAAGCCACTGGATACCAGGCTTGGTGGCTTGGAAGGTCTGGAGGTGCATTGCGGGATCAGTCAGAACGGCACTGAGGTACTCAAGCAGACCGTGCAGGTGGCGCTGGGTGATGGTGCGGCCTATTCATTGACCTATGCGGCGCCGGCGCAGCGCTATGCGGAGTTGCTGCAGGAGATCGAGACGGTGAAGGCGGGCATCAGTCTGCGCTGACTTCTTCCTTTATATGGATGGCAGAAAAGCAAAAGCCCCGCTCATGCGGGGCTTTTTTCGATTCCGGGCTCAGGCTGCGATGGTGGCTTGCACTCGCTGGATCACCGCGTTCAGCGGCGCCTCGCCCTGGTATTGCTGGGGGTAGAGGCGTTCGGTGTGCTTGGCGATGCCATGCTCGTTGACCAGGGTGAAGCTGAAGCCATGCTTGCGCTTGGCCTGGATGACGCAGTTCAGAGGGGCGAAGGCCGCCGAGAGGGTGCCAATCGCCTCCAGGATTTGCGGGGAGGTTTTCATTGTCTTGTCTTTCCAAATAGGTAACGGTCCTATGACCGTCGAAATCGTCAAAAGCTCCGGTTGCGATCTGAGAATGCAGAAAACGTATGACCGGAATATGGCAGCGATTGGAAACTTGGGGGTCGGTTCGCGTCAGTCTGCGGTGTTGGGTGATTGCAGGTGATTTGACGTGGGGCGCTGGTCGCTCGGGCAAGCTTTCCTGGCACGGTTGGCGTGCTCTGGAATCGATGCGGAGGATGCGCTGGCCGTGGCCCTGTGAACCCCAGCTTCTGCCCTGGATCAGGTAGGGAGTGCTGGGAGGGGCGACCTTGGGTTTGGTTTTCGCTGGGGGGGATTATAAGGATTTCTGCTAACGATGGCTAGTTTTTATACAGCCGCCGGTCAGTTCCTTGTGAGTGGGTGAGAAATTCCGCGGAGCGGGAGCGCTCCGCGGAACGTCGGGCTTACTGCAGCCAGGATTCCACGGTGTCGCCACCGTACTGTTGTTTCCAGGCCTTCAGGGTCTTGTGGTTGCCGCCCTTGGTCTCGATGGTCTCGCCATTGTGCGGGTTCTTGTAGATCTTCAGTTGGCGAGTGCGGCGCGCCGGCTGTGCAGCTGCGGGCTCGGTGGAAGTCTGCGGGTCAAGAATCTCGATGACATTGCGCAGGTTCATGCCGTACTGGTCCATCAAGGCTTGCAGTTGATCCTTGAACTCCAGTTCCTTTTTCAGGCCGCCATCGCTCTTGAGTTTCTCGAGCAGGGCGAGTTGCTCCTGGAGTTTGCGCTCGGCTTCGCGGAATTCCGCAAGTTTGGACATCTGGGTGCTCCCGTGTGCTGGGTGATTAGTACGGCGCGATTCTGTGTTCTGGTGATTGTTCGCGTCAACTGAATATATGAATTGTTGCGATTGGGAAAACACACTTTAAATGTAATGGGCTGATGAAGGGTTGGTGGATTAATTGAGTGATCGGGGATAATGCGCGGGCTAAAGGGCGTGGTTGGGTTTCGTTACCGCTCGATAATCCCTGCAGACTCTGTGTGCTTTATTGTGGTGCGTTGCCTGTGAGTGCTGGATGAATTTCGAGATTGTGAAATATCGGGTCAATGACTATGAACTGACGTGCCAGGTTGCCGGGCAGGGCGTGCCCCTGCTGCTGGTGCACGGGTCGCTTTGCGACTACCGCTACTGGCAGGCGCAGGTCGAAGCGTTGTCTGCCCGCTGCCGCGTGATCGTGCCCAGCCTGCGCCATTACTTCCCGGAACAATGGGACGGCCAGGGGAGTGGTTTTACGACGGAACAGCATGTTGATGATCTTCTCGCGTTGATCGATCAGTTACCTGAGCCGGTCCATCTGCTGGGGCATTCGCGGGGCGGCAACATCTGTTTGCGAGTGGCGCTGATGGCCCCGCATAAATTGCTCACTTTGGCGCTTGCTGATCCAGGCGGAGACTTCGCCGACAATGTCTTCACTGGAGCAAATATTGAGGCGCCAGTATCTCCCGTTGAACGCAATCAGTTTCGCCAGCAGGCGCTTGGCATGATTCGCGAGGGAGATGTTGAAGGAGGGTTGCAACTCTTTGTCGATACTGTCAGTGGGGCGGGAGTCTGGTCGAGGTCATCTCGGCAGTTTCGTGAGATGGCGACGGCCAATGCCATGACCTTGGTTGGGCAGGTTACCGATCATCCTGCGCCTATCAATCGAGAGTCGATATCGCAGTTGCAGTTGCCAGTATTGCTGATCGGCGGAGCCAGAAGTCCGGAGCCGTTTCCGCGAATCCTCCAGGCGCTGCAAATGGTCCTTGCGGATGCGCGCTTGGTGACGATTCCCGGCGCTTCCCATGGCATGAATGTGATCCGTCCGGCGTCCTTCAATCGCGCTGTGCTGGAATTTGTCGATCAGTACTGAGCGAAGTCAGGCTCTGCGCTCGTCAGCTTGCGCAACTTGCAGTAACATCCAGCGCCCTGTCCGCTATTGTTTGCGATCAGGTTTTCGATTTCTTCCAGTGATCTACGTCCGCGCGCGAAAGCGCAGGGTGCCGACAAGGCGCCTGCCACTGTGGGGCAGGCTTGCCCGGCGGGCGACGCTTACTGGCACATCCCAACCCATGTGGCCTTTCGTAGGGGTCACCACTAGGAGAGGAGGCGCCATGCCCATCATTACTCTTCCCGACGGTAGTCAGCGTTCCTTCGATCATCCGGTCAGCGTGACCGAGGTGGCGCAATCCATTGGCGCGGGCCTGGCGAAAGCCACCCTGGCCGGCAAGGTCAACGGCCGTCTGGTCGATGCCTGCGACATCATCGACAGCGACGCGACCCTGCAGATCATTACCCCGAAGGACGAGGACGGGCTGGAAATCATCCGCCACTCCTGCGCTCACCTGGTGGGCCATGCGGTCAAGCAGCTGTATCCGACCGCCAGGATGGTCATCGGCCCGGTGATCGACGAAGGCTTCTATTACGACATCGCCTTCGAGCGTCCCTTTACGCCGGAAGACATGGCCGCCATCGAAAAGCGCATGGCCGAGCTGATCGAGAAGGACTACGACGTCATCAAGAAGATGACGCCGCGTGCCGAAGTCATCGAGACCTTCAAGGCTCGTGGTGAGGAGTACAAGCTGCGCCTCATCGACGACATGCCGGATGAGAAGGCCATGGGCCTGTACTTCCACGAGGAATACGTGGATATGTGCCGCGGCCCGCACGTGCCGAACACCCGTTTCCTGAAGGCCTTCAAGCTGACCAAGATTTCCGGCGCCTACTGGCGTGGCGACTCGAAGAACGAGCAGCTGCAGCGCGTCTATGGCACCGCCTGGGCGGACAAGAAGCAGCTGGCTGCCTACATCCAGCGCATCGAAGAAGCCGAAAAGCGCGATCACCGCCGTATCGGCAAGCAGCTCGACCTCTTCCATCTCCAGGAAGAAGCGCCGGGCATGGTCTTCTGGCACCCGAACGGCTGGACCGTCTATCAGGTGCTCGAGCAGTACATGCGCAAAGTGCAGCGCGACCACGGTTACGTGGAAGTCCGTACCCCGCAGGTCGTCGACCGCATCCTCTGGGAGCGCTCCGGCCACTGGACCAACTACGCCGAGAACATGTTCACCACTTCGTCGGAAAGCCGCGACTTCGCCGTCAAGCCGATGAACTGCCCATGCCATGTGCAGATCTTCAACCAGGGCCTGAAGTCCTACCGCGACCTGCCGCTGCGTCTCGCCGAGTTTGGTGCGTGCCACCGCAACGAGCCGTCCGGCGCGCTGCACGGCATCATGCGTGTACGTGGCTTCACCCAGGACGATGCACACATCTTCTGCACCGAAGAGCAGGTAAAGAAGGAAGCGGCCGATTTCATCAAGCTGACCCTGCAGGTCTATTCGGACTTCGGTTTCAGCGATGTCTCCATGAAGCTGTCCACCCGTCCGGCCAAGCGAGTCGGTTCCGAAGAGCTGTGGGATCGGGCCGAAAGTGCTCTGGCCGATGCTCTGAACGAATCCGGCCTGGAGTGGGAATACCAGCCGGGCGAAGGTGCCTTCTACGGTCCGAAGATCGAGTTCACCCTGAAGGACTGCCTTGGCCGTAACTGGCAGTGCGGCACCCTTCAGTACGATCCGAACCTGCCGGAGCGTCTGGATGCCAGCTATATCGCCGAAGATAACAGCCGTACCCGTCCGGTCATGCTGCACCGTGCGATCCTCGGCTCGTTCGAGCGCTTCATCGGCATGCTCATCGAGCACTACGCCGGCCTGTTCCCGGCCTGGCTCGCACCGACCCAGGCGGTGGTGATGAATATCACTGACAAGCAGGGCGAATGGGCCGAAGAAGTGGTGCGTCAGCTCGAGCAAAGCGGATTCCGTGCCAAGTCTGACTTGAGAAACGAGAAAATTGGCTTTAAAATCCGCGAGCATACTTTGCTCAAGGTTCCCTATCTGCTGGTTATCGGTGATAGGGAAGTTGAATCGCAGGCCGTCGCCGTACGTACGCGCGAAGGGGCAGACCTCGGCTCGATGCCGGTCGCCCAGTTCGCGGAGCTTCTCGCTCAGGCGGTTTCCCGGCGTGGTCGCCAAGACTCGGAGTAATCATTATTAAGCGTGAAATGAGACAGGATAAGCGGGCTCTCCCGAAACCACCGATCAACGAAAACATCACCGCCCGTGAGGTGCGTCTGATTGGTGCCGACGGTCAACAGATTGGCGTGGTCTCCCTCGATGAGGCCCTCCGTCTAGCCGACGAGGCCAAGCTGGACCTGGTGGAAATTTCTGCTGATGCGGTGCCTCCTGTCTGCCGCATCATGGACTACGGCAAGCACCTCTTCGAGAAGAAGAAGCAAGCCGCTGCTGCGAAGAAAAACCAGCACCAGCAACAGATCAAAGAAATCAAGTTTCGTCCAGGGACGGAAGAAGGGGATTACCAGGTAAAACTACGCAACCTGGTACGTTTCCTTAATGAAGGGGACAAGGCCAAGGTATCGCTTCGATTCCGTGGTCGTGAGATGGCCCACCAGGAGCTGGGCATGGAGCTGCTGAAGCGAGTCGAAAACGACCTCGCCGAGATTGGCACCGTGGAACAGCATCCTAAGCTGGAAGGACGCCAGCTGATGATGGTCATCGCTCCCAAGAAGCGTAAATAACCTCCCGGGCACTGGCAGGCCTGATGGTTATCAGTTGTTAACGAATGCGGAGTACTAAACATGCCTAAGATGAAAACCAAGAGTGGCGCCAAAAAGCGCTTCAAAGTGACTGCTGGTGGCATCAAGCACAAGCACGCTTTCAAGAGCCACATCCTGACCAAAATGACCACCAAGCGTAAGCGTCAGCTGCGCGGCACTTCGATGCTCGCTGCTTCCGACGTTCGCCGTGTAGCGCGCTCCCTGCGTCTGCGTTGATTTCTGGTAGAGGATAAATAAATGGCTCGTGTTAAGCGTGGCGTAATTGCCCGTCGTCGTCACAAAAAGATTCTGAAGCTCGCAAAAGGCTACTACGGCGCGCGCTCGCGCGTGTTCCGTGTTGCCAAGCAGGCGGTAATCAAAGCAGGCCAATACGCCTACCGCGACCGTCGTCAGCGCAAGCGTCAGTTCCGCGCCCTGTGGATCGCCCGTATCAACGCTGGTGCTCGTCAGAACGGTCTGTCCTACAGCCGTCTGATCGCTGGCCTGAAAAAGGCGGCCATTGAGATCGACCGTAAGGTATTGGCCGATCTGGCTGTGAACGAAAAAGCGGCGTTTACCGCGATTGTCGAGAAAGCGAAGGCCAGCCTGGCTTAAGCCCCACGACAGTTACCGGATCTCGGTCCGGACGTAACGTCACCGATAGGGGAAGAGCCTTACCGCTCTTCCCCTATTTTGTATCTGGAGTTGGTACATGGAAAACCTGGACGCGCTGGTTTCGCAGGCCCTGGACGCCGTGCGAAACACCGAAGACGTCAACGCCCTGGAGCAGATCCGGGTTCACTACCTCGGCAAGAAAGGCGAGCTGACCCAGGTCATGAAGACTCTGGGCGACCTGCCGGCCGAAGAGCGCCCCAAGGTCGGCGCGCTGATCAACGTTGCCAAGGAAAAGATTCAGGATGTGCTGAACGCCCGCAAGGCCGAGCTGGAGGGCGCCGCCCTCGCCGCCAAGCTGGCAGCCGAGCGTATCGACGTGACCCTGCCGGGCCGTGGCCAGTCCTCCGGTGGCCTGCATCCGGTCACCCGCACCAAGGAACGCATCGAGCAGTGCTTCACCCGCATCGGCTATGAAGTGGCCGAGGGTCCGGAAGTCGAAGACGACTACCACAACTTCGAAGCGCTCAATATTCCGGGCCACCACCCGGCTCGTGCCATGCACGACACCTTCTACTTCAATGCGAACATGCTGCTGCGCACCCATACCTCGCCGGTACAGGTCCGCACCATGGAAAACCAGAAGCCGCCGATTCGCATTGTCTGCCCGGGCCGCGTCTACCGCTGCGACTCCGACCTGACCCATTCGCCCATGTTCCACCAGGTCGAAGGTCTACTGGTCGATGAAGATGTCAGCTTCGCCGACCTCAAGGGCACCATCGAAGAATTCCTCCGCGCCTTCTTCGAGAAAGAATTCTCCGTCCGCTTCCGTCCGTCCTTCTTCCCCTTCACCGAGCCTTCGGCGGAAGTCGACATCCAGTGCGTGCTTTGCAGCGGCAAAGGCTGCCGTGTCTGCAAACAGACTGGCTGGCTGGAAGTCATGGGTTGCGGCATGGTCCACCCCGACGTGCTGCGCATGTCTGGCATCGATCCCGAGAAGTACCAGGGCTTCGCCTTCGGCATGGGTATCGAGCGCCTGGCCATGCTGCGCTATGGCGTGAACGACTTGCGCCTGTTCTTCGACAACGATCTGCGGTTCCTCGGCCAGTTCCGCTAGCCCGCACGACCGTCAACGCATTTAGGAGAACAGGATGAAATTCAGTGAACAGTGGCTGCGGAGCTGGGTAAACCCGCAGGTATCCCGTGACGAGCTGGTAGCTCGTCTGTCCATGGCCGGCCTCGAGGTCGACGCCGTGATCCCGGTCGCCGGTCAGTTCAGTGGTGTGGTCGTGGGCGAAGTGCTGTCGACCGAACAACACCCGGACGCCGACAAGTTGCGCGTCTGCCAGGTCAGCAACGGTTCGGAGACCTTCCAGGTCGTCTGCGGCGCGCCCAACGTGCGCCCAGGCCTGAAGATCCCCTTCGCCATGATCGGCGCCGAGCTGCCGGGCGACTTCAAGATCAAGAAGGCCAAGCTGCGCGGCGTTGAATCCAACGGCATGCTCTGCTCGGCCAAGGAGCTGGAAATCAGCGAAGAAAACGCCGGCCTGATGGAGCTCGCCGCGGATGCGCCGGTGGGCGCCAACGTCCGCGACTACCTCGAACTGGACGACGCCTCCATCGAGATTGGTCTGACCCCGAACCGCGGCGACTGCCTGTCCCTGACCGGCCTGGCTCGCGAAGTCGGCGCGCTTTATGGCGCCGAGGTCAAGCCGGTAGTGGTCAGCGCCGTTTCTCCGCAGATCGATGAAGTGCGCAGCGTTGAGCTGCTGGCTCCCAAGGCCTGCCCGCGCTACCTCGGTCGCGTCGTCCGCAACGTCGACCTGAGCAAGCCGACCCCACTGTGGATGGTCGAGCGCCTGCGCCGTTCCGACATCCGCAGCATCGACGCCGCCGTAGACATCACCAACTACGTGATGATCGAACTGGGCCAGCCAATGCATGCCTTCGATCTCGACGAGATCAAGGGCGGCGTACGCGTACGCATGGCGGAGGAGGGCGAGAAGCTCGTCCTGCTCGACGGCCAGGAAGTCACCCTGCGTGCTGACACCCTGGTGATTGCCGATCACGAACGCGCCCTGGCCATCGCCGGCGTGATGGGTGGCGAGCACAGCGGCGTCAGCGCCAAGACACGCGACCTGTTCCTCGAAAGCGCCTTCTTCGACAACATTGCCGTTGCTGGCAAGGCTCGTTCCTACGGCCTGCACACCGATGCCTCCCACCGCTTCGAGCGTGGCGTGGACTCGCAGCTGGCTCGTCGCGCCATGGAGCGTGCTACCGAGTTGCTGTTGCAGATCGTCGGCGGCGAAGCTGGCCCGATCGTGGAAGCCGTCAGCGAGGCCGATCTGCCCAAGGTCGCTCCGGTCACCCTGCGTGCCGAGCGCGTTACCCAGATGCTGGGCATGACCCTGGAAAACGCCGAAATCGAGCGTCTGCTCACCGCCCTGGAGTTCGATGTCCAGAAAGCCGGTGCCGATGCCTGGACCGTTGGTGTGCCAAGCCATCGCTTCGACGTCTCCATTGAGGTCGATCTGATCGAAGAGCTGGGTCGCCTATACGGCTACAACCGTCTGCCGGTTCGCTACCCGCAGGCGCGCTTGGCGCCGAACACCAAGTCCGAGTCCCAGGCCGAGCTGCCCGCGCTGCGCCGCCTGCTGGTCGCCCGTGACTACCAGGAGGCCATCACCTACAGCTTCATCGATCCCAAGCTGTTCCAGCTGTTCCACCCTGGTGTCGAGCCGCTGATGCTGGCCAACCCGATCTCCGCCGACATGGCCGCCATGCGCACCTCGCTCTGGCCAGGTCTGGTGAAGTCCTTGCAGCACAACCTGAACCGTCAGCAGACCCGCGTGCGCCTGTTCGAAAGTGGCCTGCGCTTCGTTGGTCAACTGGAAGGGCTGGTGCAGGAAAACATGCTCGCCGGCGTTGTCTGCGGTGCCCGTCAGCCAGAAGGATGGGCGAATGGTCGCGAGAACGTCGACTTCTTCGACGTGAAAGCCGACGTCGAAGCGCTGTTGGGTAACGCCGGCGCCATCGAGACCTTCACCTTCTCCCCGGCGGAACACCCGGCACTGCATCCAGGCCAGACCGCCAAGATCGAGCGTGACGGCGTGCTGGTTGGCTACCTGGGCGCGCTGCACCCGGAGCTGGCCAAGGCGTTGGACCTGGATCGCCCGGTCTACCTCTTCGAGCTGGTACTGGCCGAAGTGGCCAAGGGCCGACTGCCGAAATTCAGCGAACTGTCGCGCTTCCCCGAAGTGCGCCGTGACCTGGCCCTGATCGTCGATCTGGAGACTCCGGCCGAGTTCGTGCTGGCAAATATCCGTGAAACGGCGGGCGAATGGCTGACGGATCTCAGGTTGTTTGACGTCTACCACGGTAAAGGCATTGATCCGCTTAGAAAAAGCTTGGCCGTTGGCTTGACCTGGCAGCATCCATCACGCACTCTTAACGATGACGAGGTGAACGCGACTACGCAGAATATCGTCGCCTCGCTGGAACAAAGGTTCAACGCCACGTTAAGGAAGTAGCGTATGGGGGCTCTGACGAAAGCTGAAATTGCTGAACGTCTGTACGAAGAGCTGGGCCTGAATAAGCGGGAAGCCAAGGAACTGGTGGAGCTCTTCTTCGAAGAGATCCGCCAGGCGCTGGAGCATAACGAACAGGTGAAGTTGTCGGGTTTCGGCAACTTCGATCTGCGCGACAAGCGCCAGCGCCCCGGACGCAACCCCAAGACGGGAGAGGAAATCCCGATCACAGCCCGGCGCGTCGTCACCTTTCGTCCAGGGCAGAAACTGAAGGCCAGGGTTGAAGCTTATGCTGGAACCAAGTCATAACGATGAGTTGCCCCCTATCCCGGGCAAGCGCTATTTCACCATCGGTGAAGTGAGCGATCTTTGCGCGGTGAAGCCGCACGTGCTGCGGTACTGGGAACAGGAGTTCCCGCAACTCAACCCGGTCAAGCGAAGGGGCAACCGGCGCTACTACCAGCGCCAGGACGTGCTCATGATTCGCCAGATTCGTGCGCTGCTCTACGATCAGGGTTTCACCATCGGCGGCGCCCGTCAGCGCCTCACCGGCGACGAAGCCCGCGAGGACGCCACCCAGTACAAGCAACTGATCCGGCAGATGATCGTCGAATTGGAAGATGTGCTGCATGTGCTGCGCAAGTAACTGAAAAAAATGAAAAAAGCACTTCTCCAAAGCAGATGCTTGGGGTATAGTGCGATCCGCTTCTGAGGGAACTCAAAAGCAACGTCGGGGCGTAGCGCAGCCTGGTAGCGCACTTGCATGGGGTGCAAGGGGTCGAGTGTTCGAATCACTCCGTCCCGACCAAATTTGAAAAGGCCGGTTCAGCAATGAGCCGGCCTTTTTTGCATTTCTCTTCCCTCAAAAATTTCCTATATCGACCGCCAACTCGGCGCGTCTCTCAGTGCCCAATCATCCTGCGCCGCCAGGAAATCCGGTAGGTCGCGGCGAGCTATCCAGATTTCCCCTTGCCACTTGATGACGCCGATTCGTTGGTCGGCCCAGGTCATGAAGGTGCGGTGGGGATTGCTGTCGGGGATGTGCTGGGAGTCGTGAAGGGTTGGGAGGACTTCGTCGCTGAGCCATTTGGCGATGTGGCGGTGTTCGAGGTGCCAGAAGCGGTAGAGGGCTTTGTAGGCGCCGGACTCGCTGATGACTTCTACTTCTTCGCGGAAGCCGCTGAGGTATTCCAGGATGACGGCGCGTTTCTGTTCCGGGTCCATGCGCTGGGGGAGGCGGTAGGGGCGACGGGCGTTGATCAGGAGGGCGAAGTCGTGGGCGACGAACCAGGGTTGGCGGTCGATCAGGACGGCGCGCAGTTGATAGGTGTGGCGTTGAAAAACGACAGGCTTGTAGGCGTCTTGCATGGTGAGGCTCCATCTACGAGGTTGAGGAGCCGCCACACGTCGTCGCTATTCGAAGGGTGGCGGACCGCGCAGGGTTAGCGAACCGGGAGATGGAACCGGCAGACCCGAGGGTCTCCCTGCGCGATCCGCCATAGAGCCAGTAGTGAATACTACAGGCGTGAAAGGGCCTACAGGAAATAGTCGCTGTTTCCCGCATGTGCCTTCAGCGCAATCGCGCCATCTCCTCAAGTCGCTAAACCTGGCCACGGGACTGACCGTGACGGTCGGAGGATGGAGGAGGGCTTTGGGCTTTCCGAGGCGGCAACCTGCAAAGCGCGTAGGAATCCGGGAAGTGCGCAAATGCGGAGGTTTGGCGGCGCCTGCTTTATATAAGCGGCACGACGCAGCTGTTTGGCTGCTGCCGATGCGCCTGGTGGGGTGCAGCTACAGGAAGGTATCGCTTCTATATATAAGGAGGGGAGAGGCCCCTTTGTCATCTTTCTGCAAAAAGTCGTTGACGCTCGATTTAAACTCCCTATAATGCGCACCACTCCCGGCGACGAAGCGCTGAAAGCACTTGAAAATCAAGTACTTACAGAGATCTGAGTTGAGAGTGGTGATCAGGCAGGTGATTCACTTGCCGCTCTTCATTAGCTGCTCCGGCAGCGAGCTGAAAAGAAGATCGCCGAGGTGCTTGACAGTGAGTTTGATCGCTGTAGAATGCGCCTCCCGCTGATGAGAGGTTTGACTTCTCGGAAGCCCAAGCGATTGAGTAGAAAAGAAATTTTCGAAAAATAAAGCTTGACGAAAGATGAGGTTAGCGTAGAATGCGCGCCTCGGTTGAGACGAAAGAATCAACCAACTGCTCTTTAACAAGTTGAATCAAGCAATTCGTGTGGGTGCTTGTGATGTAAGACTGATGATCGACTGATTATCAGCAGCGCAAGTAACACTCGTGAATTCGAGAGTTTTAGCTCTTTAAATAGAGCATGCGATTGCTGAGCCAAGTTTAGGGTTTTCTCAAAACCCAAGCAGTATTGAACTGAAGAGTTTGATCATGGCTCAGATTGAACGCTGGCGGCAGGCCTAACACATGCAAGTCGAGCGGATGATGGGAGCTTGCTCCTGGATTCAGCGGCGGACGGGTGAGTAATGCCTAGGAATCTGCCTGGTAGTGGGGGACAACGTTTCGAAAGGAACGCTAATACCGCATACGTCCTACGGGAGAAAGCAGGGGACCTTCGGGCCTTGCGCTATCAGATGAGCCTAGGTCGGATTAGCTAGTTGGTGGGGTAAAGGCCTACCAAGGCGACGATCCGTAACTGGTCTGAGAGGATGATCAGTCACACTGGAACTGAGACACGGTCCAGACTCCTACGGGAGGCAGCAGTGGGGAATATTGGACAATGGGCGAAAGCCTGATCCAGCCATGCCGCGTGTGTGAAGAAGGTCTTCGGATTGTAAAGCACTTTAAGTTGGGAGGAAGGGCAGTAAGTTAATACCTTGCTGTTTTGACGTTACCAACAGAATAAGCACCGGCTAACTTCGTGCCAGCAGCCGCGGTAATACGAAGGGTGCAAGCGTTAATCGGAATTACTGGGCGTAAAGCGCGCGTAGGTGGTTTGGTAAGATGGATGTGAAATCCCCGGGCTCAACCTGGGAACTGCATCCATAACTGCCTGACTAGAGTACGGTAGAGGGTGGTGGAATTTCCTGTGTAGCGGTGAAATGCGTAGATATAGGAAGGAACACCAGTGGCGAAGGCGACCACCTGGACTGATACTGACACTGAGGTGCGAAAGCGTGGGGAGCAAACAGGATTAGATACCCTGGTAGTCCACGCCGTAAACGATGTCGACTAGCCGTTGGGATCCTTGAGATCTTAGTGGCGCAGCTAACGCGATAAGTCGACCGCCTGGGGAGTACGGCCGCAAGGTTAAAACTCAAATGAATTGACGGGGGCCCGCACAAGCGGTGGAGCATGTGGTTTAATTCGAAGCAACGCGAAGAACCTTACCTGGCCTTGACATGTCCGGAATCCTGCAGAGATGCGGGAGTGCCTTCGGGAATCGGAACACAGGTGCTGCATGGCTGTCGTCAGCTCGTGTCGTGAGATGTTGGGTTAAGTCCCGTAACGAGCGCAACCCTTGTCCTTAGTTACCAGCACGTTATGGTGGGCACTCTAAGGAGACTGCCGGTGACAAACCGGAGGAAGGTGGGGATGACGTCAAGTCATCATGGCCCTTACGGCCAGGGCTACACACGTGCTACAATGGTCGGTACAGAGGGTTGCCAAGCCGCGAGGTGGAGCTAATCCCATAAAACCGATCGTAGTCCGGATCGCAGTCTGCAACTCGACTGCGTGAAGTCGGAATCGCTAGTAATCGTGAATCAGAATGTCACGGTGAATACGTTCCCGGGCCTTGTACACACCGCCCGTCACACCATGGGAGTGGGTTGCTCCAGAAGTAGCTAGTCTAACCGCAAGGGGGACGGTTACCACGGAGTGATTCATGACTGGGGTGAAGTCGTAACAAGGTAGCCGTAGGGGAACCTGCGGCTGGATCACCTCCTTAATCGAAGATCTCAGCTTCTTCATAAGCTCCCACACGAATTGCTTGATTCACTGGTTAGACGATTGGGTCTGTAGCTCAGTTGGTTAGAGCGCACCCCTGATAAGGGTGAGGTCGGCAGTTCGAATCTGCCCAGACCCACCAATTGTTGTGGTGTGCTGCTGATCCGATGGGGCCATAGCTCAGCTGGGAGAGCGCCTGCTTTGCACGCAGGAGGTCAGGAGTTCGATCCTCCTTGGCTCCACCATTAATCGTCGAAAGCTCAGACATGAATGTTCAGGTTGAACGAACATTGATGTCTGGTCTTTGTGCCAGAACTGTTCTTTAAAAATTTGGGTATGTGATAGAAGTAGACTGAATAATCTCTTTCACTGGTGATTATTCAAGTCAAGGTAAAATTTGCGAGTTCAAGCGCGAATTTTCGGCGAATGTCGTCTTCACGTTCGAGACAATAACCAGATTGCTTGGGGTTATATGGTCAAGTGAAGAAGCGCATACGGTGGATGCCTTGGCAGTCAGAGGCGATGAAAGACGTGGTAGCCTGCGATAAGCTTCGGGGAGTCGGCAAACAGACTTTGATCCGGAGATCTCTGAATGGGGAAACCCACCTGGCATAAGCTAGGTATCTTGTACTGAATACATAGGTGCAAGAGGCGAACCAGGGGAACTGAAACATCTAAGTACCCTGAGGAAAAGAAATCAACCGAGATTCCCTTAGTAGTGGCGAGCGAACGGGGATTAGCCCTTAAGCTTCTTTGAATCTAACAGAACGCTCTGGAAAGTGCGGCCATAGTGGGTGATAGCCCCGTATGTGAAAGGTTCTTTGAAGTGAAATCGAGTAGGACGGAGCACGAGAAACTTTGTCTGAATATGGGGGGACCATCCTCCAAGGCTAAATACTACTGACTGACCGATAGTGAACCAGTACCGTGAGGGAAAGGCGAAAAGAACCCCGGAGAGGGGAGTGAAATAGAACCTGAAACCGTATGCGTACAAGCAGTGGGAGCCTACTTTGTTAGGTGACTGCGTACCTTTTGTATAATGGGTCAGCGACTTATATTCAGTGGCGAGCTTAACCGTATAGGGAAGGCGTAGCGAAAGCGAGTCTTAATAGGGCGTTTTAGTCGCTGGGTATAGACCCGAAACCGGGCGATCTATCCATGAGCAGGTTGAAGGTTAGGTAACACTGACTGGAGGACCGAACCCACTCCCGTTGAAAAGGTAGGGGATGACTTGTGGATCGGAGTGAAAGGCTAATCAAGCTCGGAGATAGCTGGTTCTCCTCGAAAGCTATTTAGGTAGCGCCTCACGTATCACTCCAGGGGGTAGAGCACTGTTTCGGCTAGGGGGTCATCCCGACTTACCAAACCGATGCAAACTCCGAATACCTGGAAGTGTCAGCGTGGGAGACACACGGCGGGTGCTAACGTCCGTCGTGAAAAGGGAAACAACCCAGACCGTCAGCTAAGGTCCCAAAGTTATGGTTAAGTGGTAAACGATGTGGGAAGGCTTAGACAGCTAGGAGGTTGGCTTAGAAGCAGCCACCCTTTAAAGAAAGCGTAATAGCTCACTAGTCGAGTCGGCCTGCGCGGAAGATGTAACGGGGCTCAAACCATACACCGAAGCTACGGGTGCATCGCAAGATGCGCGGTAGAGGAGCGTTCTGTAAGCCTGTGAAGGTGAGTTGAGAAGCTTGCTGGAGGTATCAGAAGTGCGAATGCTGACATGAGTAACGACAATGGGAGTGAAAAACTCCCACGCCGAAAGACCAAGGGTTCCTGCGCAACGTTAATCGACGCAGGGTTAGTCGGTCCCTAAGGCGAGGCTGAAGAGCGTAGTCGATGGGAAACAGGTTAATATTCCTGTACTTCTAGTTACTGCGATGGAGGGACGGAGAAGGCTAGGCCAGCTTGGCGTTGGTTGTCCAAGTTTAAGGTGGTAGGCAGAGATCTTAGGTAAATCCGGGGTCTTAATGCCGAGAGCTGATGACGAGTCATCTTTCAGATGATGAAGTGGTTGATGCCATGCTTCCAGGAAAAGCTTCTAAGCTTCAGGTAACTAGGAACCGTACCCCAAACCGACACAGGTGGTTGGGTAGAGAATACCAAGGCGCTTGAGAGAACTCGGGTGAAGGAACTAGGCAAAATGGCACCGTAACTTCGGGAGAAGGTGCGCCGGCGAGGGTGAAGCATTTACTGCGTAAGCCCATGCCGGTCGAAGATACCAGGCCGCTGCGACTGTTTATTAAAAACACAGCACTCTGCAAACACGAAAGTGGACGTATAGGGTGTGACGCCTGCCCGGTGCCGGAAGGTTAATTGATGGGGTTAGCGAAAGCGAAGCTCTTGATCGAAGCCCCGGTAAACGGCGGCCGTAACTATAACGGTCCTAAGGTAGCGAAATTCCTTGTCGGGTAAGTTCCGACCTGCACGAATGGCGTAACGATGGCGGCGCTGTCTCCACCCGAGACTCAGTGAAATTGAAATCGCTGTGAAGATGCAGTGTATCCGCGGCTAGACGGAAAGACCCCGTGAACCTTTACTGTAGCTTTGCACTGGACTTTGAGCCTGCTTGTGTAGGATAGGTGGGAGGCTTTGAAGCGTGGACGCCAGTCTGCGTGGAGCCATCCTTGAAATACCACCCTGGCATGCTTGAGGTTCTAACTCTGGTCCGTTATCCGGATCGAGGACAGTGTATGGTGGGCAGTTTGACTGGGGCGGTCTCCTCCTAAAGAGTAACGGAGGAGTACGAAGGTGCGCTCAGACCGGTCGGAAATCGGTCGTAGAGTATAAAGGCAAAAGCGCGCTTGACTGCGAGACAGACACGTCGAGCAGGTACGAAAGTAGGTCTTAGTGATCCGGTGGTTCTGTATGGAAGGGCCATCGCTCAACGGATAAAAGGTACTCCGGGGATAACAGGCTGATACCGCCCAAGAGTTCATATCGACGGCGGTGTTTGGCACCTCGATGTCGGCTCATCACATCCTGGGGCTGAAGCCGGTCCCAAGGGTATGGCTGTTCGCCATTTAAAGTGGTACGCGAGCTGGGTTTAGAACGTCGTGAGACAGTTCGGTCCCTATCTGCCGTGGACGTTTGAGATTTGAGAGGGGCTGCTCCTAGTACGAGAGGACCGGAGTGGACGAACCTCTGGTGTTCCGGTTGTCACGCCAGTGGCATTGCCGGGTAGCTATGTTCGGAATAGATAACCGCTGAAAGCATCTAAGCGGGAAACTAGCCTCAAGATGAGATCTCACTGGGAACTTGATTCCCCTGAAGGGCCGTCGAAGACTACGACGTTGATAGGTCGGGTGTGTAAGCGCTGTGAGGCGTTGAGCTAACCGATACTAATTGCCCGTGAGGCTTGACCATATAACACCCAAACAATTTGTGTGTTGTACGGTGAAGACGTAACGAACCGAAAGTTCGTGTGAACCGCAAATACCTGTCACATACCTGAATCTGGATGAGCGTGTGCATCTGCCACGAGCGTCCATAAAGAATTGCTTGACGACCATAGAGCGTTGGAACCACCTGATCCCATCCCGAACTCAGTAGTGAAACGACGCATCGCCGATGGTAGTGTGGAGTTTCTCCATGTGAGAGTAGGTCATCGTCAAGCTCTTATCCCAAGACCCCTGGTCAGCATCGCTGGCCGGGGGTTTTGCTTATTAGTGTAAGCAACCCGAATTCGGATGAGCGCCAAGGCGAGCATCCAGCCGAATTGCTTGACGACCATAGAGCGTTGGAACCACCTGATCCCATCCCGAACTCAGTAGTGAAACGACGCATCGCCGATGGTAGTGTGGAGTTTCTCCATGTGAGAGTAGGTCATCGTCAAGCTTCTAATTCCAAAGCCCCTGATCAGCGAGAGCTGGTCGGGGGTTTTGTTTTTGGAGAAGGAAAAATGCTCGCTGTGCCATTGGATGCTTCTGCGTGGCGCGCTGCCCTCTCCCTGAAGGGAGTGGGGGCCGATTGGCACGCTGAACAGTTGATGGTGCGCTCTTCTCCGTGGAGCTGTTCGCGCAGCACGCGATAGCCCAGGCGAGCGTAGAAGCTTTCAGCGGTGAGAGAAGAGGGGTCAGCAGGGCCTCTATGCCGCGCTCCAGGGCGGCTTTCTCGATTCTTCTCATCAGGGCCTGCCCGATGCCCTTGCGCTGCTGCTGAGGCGCAATGAAGAGGCTGCGGACGGCATTGCCATCCAGGGCGCCTGTGCCGACGATCTGGTCGTTCAGTAAGGCGACGAATATCAGGCGTTCTTTCAGCAGCTCGATTAGCCGCTCAGGCGTGAAATGCGCCACCACCGACTCGATGACACTTGCCGGGTAGTCCTGGCCGTTGCTCTCTCTGACGGCCGCTACGATCACTTGGCTGATGGCTTTGGCGTCGTCGCTGTGGGCCTGTCTGATCATCAGTTCCATCTGCACGCTCCCTGTAATCAAGCCTGCACATCCTGACGGGATTGGCAGTGAGAGGGTAGAGCGAAATCGCAGATAACAAAAAAGGCGCCCTAGGGCGCCTTTTTTGTGTTGGTCTTTGATCAGCCGTTGTGGCGTTTCAGGACCAGGGTGGCGTTGGTGCCGCCGAAGCCAAAGCTGTTGCTCATGACGGTGTCGATCTTCGCGTTTTCGCGGGTCTCGCGCAGGATCGGCATGTCAGCGACTTCCGGGTCCAGTTCGTCGATGTTCGCGGAACCGGCAATGAAGTTGCCTTCCATCATCAGCAGGCAGTAGATCGCCTCGTGAACGCCGGCAGCGCCCAGCGAGTGGCCGGACAGGCTCTTGGTGGAGCTGATGGCCGGCGCGTTGGTGCCGAACACTTCGCGCACACCACGGATTTCAGCGACGTCGCCGACCGGGGTGGAGGTGCCGTGGGTGTTCAGGTAGTCGATCGGGGTGTCGACGGTGGCCAGGGCCTGCTGCATGCAGCGGATGGCGCCTTCGCCGCTCGGGGCGACCATGTCGTAGCCATCGGAGGTGGCACCGTAGCCGACGATTTCGGCGTAGATCTTGGCGCCACGCTTGAGGGCGTGCTCCAGCTCTTCGACCACGACCATACCGCCGCCGCCGGCGATGACGAAGCCGTCACGCTTGGCGTCGTAGGCGCGGGAAGCTTTTTCCGGAGTGTCGTTGTACTGGGTGGAGAGGGCGCCCATGGCGTCGAACAGGCAGCTCTGGCTCCAGTGTTCTTCCTCACCGCCGCCAGCGAAGACGACGTCCTGCTTGCCCAGCTGGATCTGCTCCATGGCCTGGCCGATGCAATGCGCGCTGGTGGCGCAGGCCGAGGAGATGGAATAGTTCACGCCCTTGATCTGGAAGGGAGTGGCCAGGCACGCGGATACGGTGCTGCCCATGGTGCGGGTCACGCGGTATGGGCCGATGCGCTTGACGCCCTTCTCGCGCAGGGTATCGATGGCTTCCATCTGGTTCAGGGTGGAAGCACCGCCGGAGCCGGCGATCAGGCCGGTGCGCGGGTTGGAGATCTGCTCGGGGGTGAGGCCGGAGTCCTTGATTGCCTGTTCCATTGCCAGGTAGGCATAAGCGGCGGCGTCGCCCATGAAGCGGAAGACCTTGCGGTCGATCAGCTCTTCCAGGTTCAGGTTGACCGAACCGGACACATGGCTACGCAGGCCCATCTCGGCATAGCTCGGGTTGTGGCGGATGCCAGCACGGCCTGCGCGAAGGTTGGCGGAGACGGTGTCTTTGTCATTGCCCAGGCAGGAAACGATGCCCAGACCGGTGATCACGACGCGACGCATGCGGATACCCTTAGAAGCTGTCAGTGGAAGTGAACAGGCCGACGCGGAGGCCTTCGGCGCTGTAGATTTCGCGGCCGTCGACGCTGACGGTGCCGTCGGCGATGGCCAGGATCAGCGAACGATTGATCGTACGCTTGATGTGAATGTTGTAGGTGACTTTCTTGGCGGTCGGCAGGACCTGGCCGAAGAACTTCACTTCGCCCGAACCCAGGGCGCGGCCGCGGCCGGGATTGCCCTGCCAGCCGAGGTGGAAGCCTACCAGCTGCCACATGGCATCGAGGCCCAGGCAGCCCGGCATGACGGGGTCGCCTTCGAAGTGGCAGGCGAAGAACCACAGGTCCGGGTTGATATCCAGCTCGGCGACCAGTTCGCCCTTGCCGTACTTGCCGCCGACATCACTGATGTGGGTGATGCGGTCGATCATCAGCATGTTCGGGGCGGGCAGTTGCGCATTACCCGGGCCGAAGAGCTCGCCGCGGCTGCAGCGCAGCAGGTCTTCTCGGGTGAAGGCGTTTTGTTTGGTCATGCGAGCTCCTCAAAAATCCTGGATAGCAGGCGTTGTTTGGCTTGTGCCTGCGGTGCCGCGTACCGTCGTACTTGTAACGGTGTCATGCGGCAGCCTAGTCATAGACTATTGCCTTTAAGTGAAAGTCACAGCAATCGGCGAACGCTTGTTCACTTTTCGCCGACGCCAGGTTTCCCTGTCGGGACGCAGGCCGTGGGCCGGTCCGCAGTTTGCGGGCAAGTGCTCCCTGGATCAACGACCTGGAGCAACCCAGCGCTGCAGAATCCGCTGCAACTCCGCACGTTTGAACGGCTTTGCGAGATAGTCGTTCATTCCCGCCTCAAGGCACGCCTCGCGGTCACCCTGTAGCGCATTGGCGGTCAGGGCGATGATCGGCACCTGTTCGCCGCCCGGTTTTGCGCGGATCTGCCGGGTAGCTTCGTAGCCGTTGAGCACCGGCAGGCGGCAGTCCATCAGGATCACTGCGAACTCGCCGCGCTCCGAGGTGCGCACTGCCTGGGCGCCGTCACCCACCAGCGTGACGCGATAGCCCAGGCTGCGCAACATAGCTTCTATGACCGTTTGATTCACCGGGTTGTCTTCCACCAGCAGCACGGACTGACCAGTGGCAAGCGCGGCGCCGCCGTTC
Source organism: Pseudomonas multiresinivorans (assembly GCF_012971725.1). Lineage (NCBI taxonomy): Bacteria > Pseudomonadati > Pseudomonadota > Gammaproteobacteria > Pseudomonadales > Pseudomonadaceae > Pseudomonas > Pseudomonas multiresinivorans. The sequence continues at coordinate 5,068,477 of NZ_CP048833.1, read as the reverse complement.
GCCCCGTCTTCTGCGGCGCTTTGACGCTCGCGGAAGGGCAGGGGGATTTCCAGGGTGAAGGTCGAACCGCAGTCTTCTTCGCTGACCGCACCCAGGGTGCCGCCCATCCGTTCGGCGAGGGTGCGCGCGATGGACAGGCCCAGCCCGGTGCCGCCATAGCGACGCGAGGTGGATGAGTCGGCCTGCTGGAAGGCCTCGAACATGTGTTCCAGGCGTTCGTGAGAGATGCCGATGCCGCTGTCCTGCACCGAGCAGCTGAGCCACAGCACCTCTGCATCCAGTGCCTGCCAGGTGGCTTCCAGGCGCACGCCGCCTTCTTCGGTGAATTTCAGCGCATTGCCCAGCAGGTTGACGAGGATCTGCCGGATGCGTGTCGGGTCACCCTGCACCTCGAGATTGTCCAGCCCGTCCTGCACGTTCATTTCCAGTGCCAGGCCGCGCTGCTGGGCGCTGTGCTGGAAGACCTGGATCGAGCTCTGGATCAGCTCCAGCAGGTTGAACGGAATGCGTTCCAGCTCCAGCGCGCCGCGCTCGACGCGGGAGAAGTCGAGGATGTCGTTGATCACCTTGAGCAGGTGTTCGGTGGATTCGGTGGCCAGCGCGCTGTATTCGGCCTGCTCCTGGTTCAGTTCGGTGGTTTCCAGCAGCTGCAGCATGCCCAGCACGCCGTTCATCGGAGTGCGCAGCTCGTGGCTCATCATTGCCAGGAAGTCGGATTTGGCGCGGTTGGCCTCTTCGGCCTCCTCGCGCGCGGCCACCAGTTGGGCGATGCTGCGCTCCTGCTCCAGGCTGGCCTGTTGCAGGCCGCGGGCGAGGTTGTTGATGTGTCGGGCGAGATCGCCGACTTCGCCGTCATCCGGCACCGGCAGGGTGGTGTGGTAGTCGCCGGTCTGGATCGCCTGTACGGCGCGGCCCATGGTGCGGATCGGCGCCGCCAGCCGGCGGGCGAGACGGCGCGCCAGCAGGTAGGTGAGGATCAGGGCGAACAGGGCGAGCAGGCTGGCCTTGAGGAGGATCTCCTGCTGCCGCTCGCTGAAGGCGTCGCTGGCCATGCCGACCACCACGCGGCCCAGGTAGTCGCCGCTGGGCGGCGCGGCGGCCGGCAGCATGTCGTTGGAGCCGCCCAGCTCGCTGCCATTGAGGACGATGTTCTCGCGCTGGATCGAGGCGTGGAAGATTTCCACCTTGGTACTCGCCTGCGCGGGATCGGCTGCGTGCTCGACGTAGACGAGGATGTTGTCGCCCCGGTCGCGCACCTCGATGAAACGCACGTGGGCGGTGCTCAGGGTCGCCCGCAGGAGGCTCTGCAGCACGGGCAGGTTGCCGGAGATCACCCCGTATTCCGCCGCCGGGGCGAGCTGGTTGGCGATCAGCTGGCCGGTATGGTTGGACTCCAGGCGCAGGTCCTGCAGACGCGAGTAGGTGAAGTAGCCGGTCAGCAGCACGGTCAACAGCAGCGCAGGCCCCAGGCTGATGGCCAGCATGCGCGTCTGGATGTTCCAGCTCTTGCGGGAACTCATGGTTTCTCTCCTTCGGCCAGGCGCTGCGCAAGCTGCGCGTCGTCCGGCAGGTCGATGCCCAGCGAACGCGCCACCTGGCGGTTGCTCTGCACCTTGAAGCGTTCGGGGTAGAGGCTGCGCGGCCATTGCTCCGCTGGCTGGTCGAGCAGGGTGTCCAGGGTCTCCAGCCAGTCGCTCTGGTCGCTGTAGCTGCTGGCCAGGCTGCCGGCCTTGACGAAGGCGGCGGTAGGGCCGATCAGCGCCCGGTTCTCGGCGTAGGCGCTGAGGAGGATGCCCTTGATGGTCTGCGCGTTATAAAGCTGTTTGTCGTCCAGCCCGAGCAGCAGGTCACTGCGACCGAGCAATTCTCGCAACGGGCGGCTGTCGTCAGGACGGGTTTGCCGTTCGTTGATGAGCTCGACGCCGAGCTCCCGCGCAGCCTGGTCGAGCTCCGGCAGGAGGAACTCGCTGGTGGGGCCGAGCAGCACGCCAATGCGCTGCGGACGCGGGCTGAGTTGCAGCGCCAGTTGCAGTTGCCGGGCCGGCGGCGGGTCGCTCCATAGCAGGCTGAGGTGCGGTGGCTCGCGCTCGCCCAGGACCTGCCGGGCTTCGACGCGGCTGACCAGCAGCGTCAGCGCCGGCGGTGCATCGTGGCTGGCCAGGCGCCAGTTCAGCGCGCCGCTGCCGAGCAGCAGCAGGCGCGTCTGGCCATCGAGGTTGGCGGCGGGGGGCAGGTTTTCCGGGGTCTCCAGCCGTATCTGGTCATTGGGCCGATGTTGCGCCAGCGCTTCGGCGAAGTCCTGCAGGGCTGGGCTCTGCTCGGTGCTGACCAGCAGGATGTCGCGGGCCTGGGCCGGCAGCGCGAAGAGGCAGGCCAACCCGAGGAGCAGGGCGGCGAGGAGGGTTCCGGGGCTCGTCCATGAGCGGCGGGCAGACATGCTAGAAGGCCACCTCGGCACTGAAGTAGAGCAGGTGGCGGTTGTCGTAGCGGTTTTCCGGCCAGGTCAGCGGTTCGTCGTCCAGGCGCTGCTGCAGGACACCGGCCAGCTCCAGCGCGGCGCGGCCCAGGGGAATGCGCTTGGCCACGCGCAGGTCTACACGCTCGAAGCGGTGTTCGTTCAACGCATCGTCGCCATAGTAGAAGACCGAACTGGACCAACCGCGCCCCCAGTCGCGCATCCACCCGGCCGAGCCGCTGTTGCGCGCGGTGAGGCGGCGGTCGTAGCGGCTGCTGGCATCGTAGTCGACATAGGCATAGGTCAGCCGCACGCGGTCCTGCCGCGTCAGGCGCCAGTCCAGCTGGGTTTCGGCGCCGCTGAAGCGGATGTCGTTGTCGTTGGTCGGTTCGAAGTCGGATACCTGCAAGGGATCGCTGATCAGCCCGTGGATTTCGTCGTAGTAGGCTTTGATGTCCACCGCCAGCCCGAGTTCGTCGAACTGGCCGTTGTAGCCGATTTCCCGCGAGCGCATGCGCTCCTGGTCCAGGTCGCCGGGGCCGTGGGCGCGGGCGAAGTAGTAGGCGCTGGACTGGCCATACGCGAGCGGCGAGAGGTTGCGCACCCGGTAGCTCCAGTTCACGTCGTTCTCGTACATGTCCGGCGAGCGCACCGCTTCGGAATACACCGCTCGCAGGCTGTGGCGCGGGTTGATCAGGTAATTCAGCGCGAGGCGCGGGCTGACCGAGCTGCCGGAAAGCTGGTCGTCCTCCGCCATCGCGCCGCCCTGCAGCAGCCAGTGCGGCGTCAGGTGCCATTCCAGCTGGCCGAACAGGCGCCAGATGTCGTTGTTCACCGTGCCGTCGAAATAGGTCTCGGAGGTGGCCTGGTCGTGCCGATAACTCATGCCACTGACCAGCCGCACGCCTTCGGCGAGGCTCAGGGTGTCCTGGATTTCCAGGTCGTAGCGGGTCTCGCGAATGTTCTGATTCACCTGCCCGCACACCGGCAGGTAGGCGCCATTGGCCAGTTGCTGCAGCACCTGCCCGGCGAGTGCCTGTTCCTGAGCGGTCCCGCGGGGAATCCTGGGCAGCGTTTCGGCCAGGTCGTCGACGTACTTCGGGTTCAGCGACCAGAGCTGCGCCAGCTGGGGGCTGAAGGCGACCTGGGCCTCGCAGGCGCCGAAGTCCTGCAGGCGCTCCCAGTGCTCGGCGTAGCCCTGCACATAGAAGCTGTGCTCGGGGTTCACGTCGAAGGTCCAGCGCATCGAGCCCGCGTAGTCGCGCGCGGTCAGGTCGGAGTTGTCGTCGCCGGGGGCGATGTCGCCGAAGATCGGCTCGTAGCTGTAGGGCCGCTGGTTCGTGCCTTCCTTGGCTGCCAACTGCCAGTCCAGGCTGTTGCGCAGGTCGAGGTTGTGGCTGGCCACCAGGTTGAAGCGGTTCAGGCGCCGGCCATCGCGGTAGTCGCGATCGAACTGGTCATGGTCGAAGCCGTCGTCTTCCTGGCCGGACAACGACAACCGGTAATCGCCTGAGCGGTCGTGGATGCCCTGGCTCGCATACCAGTCGCGGACGCCGTTCTGCCCGGCGGTGTATTTCAACCGCGTGCCCTGGCTGTCGGCCGGGTGGCGGGTGAGGATGTTGATGACGCCCATCAGCGCATTGGCGCCGTAGCTCACCGCGTTGGGGCCGCGGAAGACCTCGATGCGGTCGATGTCCTCGATGGCCACCGGGATGTCGCTCCAGTCCACCGTCGCCAGGCCCGGGCGGTACACCGAACGGCCGTCCACCAGCACCTGCAGGCGCCGCGCCTCGGTGACGTTGGTGCCGTGGTAGTTCACCGTCGCCTGGTTGCCCGACAGGTAGCCGACCATCATGCCCGGTACCAGGCGCATCAGCTCCGGAATGTCGCGAGCGCCGGAGGCCTTGATCAGGTCGCGGTCGAGTACGGTCATGCTGCCGGGTACTTCCGCGGGGGACTGTTTGAGTCGCGTCGCGGTCAGAACCTGGGGAACGTCGAGGCTGTCCACGAACAGGTCGCCCGCCATGGCCTTGCCGGCCAGCAGCGCGGCAAGCAGGGTAAGCGGCAAAGGGACGCGGGCGGGATGATGCACGGAACGACCTTGTTCTCGGTTTTTATCAGATGTGTCGACGTCTGGAGTTATACGTTTTCTGTCAGACGGATGTTAAACGAGGCAGCGCTGATTGCCAGTCCGGCGATCCGCACTGGTCGCTCGCCGATGCGGCCTTATAATGCCCCAATCGCTGCCTCTGGGCGGCCATCAATGGAACAGACATGACACAGCAGCAACCGATCGCCGTCCTCGGTGGTGGCAGTTTCGGCACCGCCTTTGCCAATCTGCTGGCAGAAAACGGGCAGCGCGTTCGTCAATGGATGCGCGACGAGGAGCAGGCCGAGGCGATCCGCACCCGCCGCGAGAATCCCAACTACCTCAAGGGCGTGCGTATCCATGACGGCGTGGAGCCGACCACGGACCTGGCGGCGACCTTGGCCGAGTGCGAGATGATTTTCGTCGCGGTGCCTTCCAGTGCCCTGCGCAAGGTGCTCGACGGCCGCAGCGAAGAGTTGGCGGGCAAGATGCTGGTCAGCCTGACCAAGGGCATCGAGGCGCAGAGCTTCAAGCTGATGAGCCAGGTACTCGAAGAGATCGCGCCCAAGTCGCGCATCGCGGTGATTTCCGGCCCGAACTTGGCGCGCGAGATCGCCGAGCACGAGCTGACCGCCACCGTGGTCGCCAGCGAGGACGAAGATCTCTGCGCCCAGGTGCAGGAGGCCCTGCACGGCCGCACTTTCCGCGTCTATGCCAGTGGCGACCGCTTCGGTGTCGAACTGGGCGGCGCGCTGAAGAACGTCTACGCCATTATTGCCGGCATGGCTGCCGCGCTGGGCATGGGCGAGAACACCAAGGGCATGCTGATCACCCGCGCCCTGGCGGAGATGACCCGCTTCGCCGTCAAGCTCGGCGCCAACCCCATGACCTTCCTCGGCCTGGCGGGTGTGGGCGACCTGATCGTCACCTGTTCGTCACCCAAGAGTCGTAACTATCAGGTGGGCTTCGCCCTGGGCGAAGGCCTGAGCCTGGAAGACGCCGTGGCGCGCATGGGCGAGACTGCCGAGGGCGTGAATACCCTCAAGGTGCTCAAGGCCAAGGCCGACGAGTTGCAGGTCTACATGCCGCTGGTGGCCGGCCTCAACGCCATCCTGTTCGGCGGCCGCACACTGGAGCAGGTCATCGGAGCGCTGATGAGCGGCGAGCCGAAGACCGACGTCGACTTCATTCCCACCACCGGTTTCTGAGGAGGTTTCGCCATGTCCGCTGAACGTCAGCCCGCTGACCGTCTAGAGAAGGAATCCCTGGTCCTGCGCGTCGTCTGGATGCTGGTCTTCGCGCTGGTCTGGTTCGTCGCCGAGATGATCCTCGGCGCCGTGGTGATCATCCAGCTGATCTACCGCGTCATCTACGGTGCGCCCAGCGGCAGCCTGATGGGTTTCGGCGACAGTCTGAGCCAGTACTTTGCGCAGATCGGCCGCTTCGGAACCTTCCAGACCGAAGAGAAGCCCTGGCCATTCGCCGACTGGCCGAATGCCCATGCCCCGGAAGGCGAGGCCGCGCACGACGTGCCGCCGGCGCCACACCCGGTGCGTGACGAGGAGCCCAAGCTTTGAAGCTCTGGCTGCTGCGCCATGGCGAGGCCGAGCCCCAGGCTCGCCGTGATGCCGAGCGCCGGCTGACGGCCCATGGCATCAAGGAGGCGCTGAAAAGCGCCGCCCAGCTGGCTGGTCGCCCGCTGGACGGGATCCTCGCCAGCCCCTACGTGCGCGCCCAGGAAACCGCCGAGCTGGTTCGCGAGGCGCTGGGTTTCGAGGGTTCGGTCGGCACCGCGCCCTGGCTGACTCCGGATGACGATCCGAAAGACGTGCTGCGTTTCCTCGATGGCCGCAACGAGCAGAACCTGCTGCTGGTGACGCATCAGCCGCTGGTCGGTGCGCTGGCCGGCCTGCTGGTGCATGGCAGCCGCAGCGATGCCGTGCCGTTCAGCACCGCTACGCTGGCGGAGCTGGAAGGCGAGGTGCCGGTAGCGGGATTGATGGAGCTGGTGTCGCTCTACCATCCTCGGCATTCCTGAGTCGACCGTTTCCGCAAAGGCCCCGAAAGGGGCCTTTTGCATTTCCATTGCCGGCAAATCGTGCCTGGATGTTTCTTCGCGAGCCCCGTTGCAGAGCGGCTGGTGGCCAATCCTTCGGCTAAATCCTACAAAAGTTCACACGACCAGCCTTGTCTGCCGCTGCGCTGCGTGGAATATTCAACCAAGCAAGTGCTTGGTTGATCCATCGCTATATCCCTGAGCTACACCTCTGACAAAAAAAACAAAGGAGGGGCACGTGGTTAAAGCAGTCCGATTACCACTCGACCTGTTCTATCAGCGCGAGAAGAGCCACCCGAACAAGCGCTACCTGGTGCAGCCGCTCACTGGCGGCGAAGTGCAGACCCTGACCTGGGGCGAAGTGGGCGACCAGGCCCGCCGCGCCGCCGGCTGGCTGCGCAGCCTGAACCTTCCCGAAGGCAGCCGGGTGGCGATCATTTCGAAGAACTGCGCCCACTGGATAGTCGCCGACATCGCCATCTGGATGGCCGGCTACGTCTCGGTGCCGCTGTATCCCAACCTCACTGCCGACTCCGTGCGCCAGGTGATGACCCACTCCGAAGCGAGGGTGGCCTTCATCGGCAAGCTGGACGACTGGCCGGCGATGGTTGATGGCATTCCCGAGGGCGTGCCCACGGTGGCTTTGCCGGTGCATCCGGAAGGGCGATTCGACCACCAGTGGGGCGATCTGCAGCAGCAGGCACCGATCAGCGATGATCCGCGCCCGGACGCCGCCACCCTGGCGACCCTGATCTACACCTCCGGCACCACTGGTACGCCCAAGGGCGTGATGCACACCTTCGGCAACTTCGCCTTCGCCGCGAGCCATGCCATCGACCTGTTCGGGGTCGGCGAGGAGGACCGGCTGCTGTCCTACCTGCCGCTGTGCCATGTGGCCGAGCGGATGTTCGTGCAGATGGCGTCGATCTATGCCGGGCAGACGATCTTCTTCGCCGAGAGCCTGGACACCTTCGTTGCCGACATGCGCCGGGCGCGGCCCACGGTGTTCTTCGGCGTGCCGCGCATCTGGACCAAGTTCCAGATGGGCGTCTACGCGCAGATGCCGGCGAAAAAGCTCGACCGCCTGCTGCGCCTGCCTATTGTCGGCCGCCTGGTCGGCCGCAAGGTACTTGCCGGCCTTGGCCTGGACGCCGTGCGCTACGCCCTGTGCGGTGCCGCGCCGGTCCCCGAGGCGCTGCTGAACTGGTACCAGCGCCTGGGCCTGAATGTGCTCGAGGTCTACGGCATGACCGAGAACTGCGGCTACTCCCACGTCTGCCGCCCCGGTGAACAGAAAACCGGCTGGATCGGCCGCAACAGCCCCGGCGTGGAAGTGCGCATCAGTGACGAAGGCGAAGTGCAGGTACGCAGCGGTGCGACCATGGTCGGCTACTTCAAGGACCCGGAGCGCACTGCCGAGACCATCACCGAGGACGGCTTCCTGCGTACCGGCGACAAGGGCGAGCAGGATGCCGAAGGCCACCTGCGCCTGACCGGGCGCATCAAGGAAATCTTCAAGACTGCCAAGGGCAAGTATGTGGCGCCGGCGCCCATCGAGAACCGCCTGGCCGTGCATTCGCGGATCGAGCAGATCTGCGTGGTCGGCGACGGCCTGATTGCTCCGCTGGGCCTGTGCGTGCTTTCCGAAGTCGGTCGCCAGGAGGCCGCCAACGGCTCGCGCATCGAGCTCGAGCAGAGCCTGCAGGCGCTGCTGACGGAGGTGAACGAAGCGCTGGACAAGCACGAACGCCTGGCCGGACTGGTGCTGGTCAAGGACGTCTGGACGGTGGATAACGGCTTCCTCACGCCCACCCTGAAGATCAAGCGCAATGTGGTGGAAGGTACCTACGGTCAGCGCTTCAATGAATGGGCGGAGCGCCGCGAGGCGGTGCAATGGCATGAATGAGACGACATGAGGGGAATGGCATGACCTGGCGCACCACGCCCGATCTGGAAAAGCTCAACGCGAACCTGAAGAACACCATCGGTGAAGTGCTCGACATCCGCTTCGAGGCGTTCGACGACGACACGCTGACCGCCAGCATGGTGGTGGATTCGCGTACCCACCAGCCCTACGGCCTGCTGCACGGCGGCGCCTCGGTGGTGCTGGCGGAAACCGTCGGCTCCACCGCCAGCTACCTGTGCCTGGATACGTCCAAATACTACTGCGTTGGCCTGGAAGTGAACGCCAACCACCTGCGCGGCCTGCGCAGCGGGCGGGTGACGGCGGTGGCGAAGGCGGTGCACATCGGCCGCTCGACTCATGTCTGGGAAATCCGCCTGCACGGGGATGATGGCAAGCCGAGCTGCATTTCGCGGCTGACCATGGCGGTGGTGCCGCTGGAGCGTTGAGCTTGCGGCACGCCGACGTATTGCACGGGGGCTTCGCCGATCGCGGACGGAGTCCTCTCCTACGAAATATCGCATCCCCGTAGGAGCGGACTTCGTCCGCGATCTCTTCGCCCAACGCCCTGACGCGATGCAATCGACCCAATAGAGCTGAGTGCTTTTCGTAGGAGCGAGCTTGCTCGCGAACCCGCCGAGAGCCGTGGCATCAGGTGGTTCGCGAGCAAGCTCGCTCCTGCAGGGTTTGCTCCGCCCGGCAGTACTCGCAATTTTGTCCAAGACCCGCCGTTCTCGCGCCGGTAAAGTAGGCCCATGGAACGCATCGAACACCACAGCAGCGGCTTGCCCGGCGTCCGTTTCATCGACGCCGAGTACCGCCATTTCGCCTTTCCGCGGCATTTTCACCTCGACTATCACGTCGGGTTGATGCTCGACGGTCGCCAGCGCTACACCCATCGCGGTGAGCGCTCGCTGGCCGGGAATGGCGACATCCTGCTGATGAGCCCCGAGAGCATCCATGACGGTTCCAGCGATGGTGACGACGGCTATCGCATCCGCGTGCTGTCCATCGACCCGCACTGGCTGGACGACGCCTGCCGCGCCTTCAGCGATGGCCGCCAGGGCGCGCCGCGGCTGACGGCCGCGCAACTGCGCGATCCACGGCTGCAGGCCGAACTGCAGCAAGCCCATGCCCTGATGCTGGGTGGTGAGCGGCTGGAGCAGGAAGGCCAGCTGTGGCAGGCGCTGGCCGCCTTGCTGGAGCGTGCCTCCAGCCTGCGCATCCGTGAGCCGGGGCAGGGCTTCGACGCGCCGACCTGGGCGCGTATCCGCGAATGGCTGGAGTCGCGCCTGGAAACGCCGCCGACGCTGGAGGAAATCGCCGAGTTCTGTGACCTCAGCCCCTGGCAGGTACTGCGCCGCTTCCGCCACCAGTGCGGATTGCCGCCGCACCAGTGGCTAACGCACCTGCGCCTGGAGCGCGCCTTGCCGCGGGTGCTCAAGGGCCAGCCGCTATCGGAGATCGCCCTGAGCCTGGGCTTCTATGACCAGGCGCACTTCAGCCGCCTGTTCCGCCGCACCTACGGATTGCCGCCTGCGCGACTGCGCCAGCGCTGACCCAGACACTCTTCGTATCCCTTTTCCACTGGAGAATCCCGCCATGCAGGAGGTTCACGTCTTGCTCATGCTCACCGCCGTGTTCGCCGTCGCCCTGGTCAGCCCCGGCCCGGACGTCGCGCTGGTGGTGCGCACTTCTCTGCACCAGGGCCGCCGCGCCGGCGTGCTCAGCGCCCTTGGGCTGGCCTGCGGCATCCTGGTCCACGGCACGTTGGTGCTGACCGGCGTGTCGCTGCTGCTCAGCCGCTCGCCGCTGCTGTTCAGTGCGTTGCAGCTGGTGGGCGCGGTCTACCTCGGCTGGCTGGGCATCGGTGCACTGCGTGCCCTGCGCAAGCCGGGCGGGGCAGGGCGGATCGACGGCGAGCTGGCTGAATCCAGGCTCGGCCCCTGGCTGCGTGGATTGGCGACCAACCTGTTCAATCCCAAGGCGCTGGTGTTCTTCCTCGCCCTGCTGACCAGCCTGATTCCGGCCGACATGTCGGCGCCAGGCAAGGTGTCGGTGGCGGTGATGCTGTTCGGCACTGGCTTTCTCTGGTTCAGCCTGCTCAGCGTGATCCTCACCCGACCGGTCTGGCAGAAGCGCCTGCTGCGGGCGGTGCCGGTCATCGATGGCGCCTGCGGGCTGGTGTTCCTGCTGGTGGCTGGCGGCATTCTGTTCAGCGTGGTGAACCACGCGGTGCATTGGGTGTGATGGTTGGCGGCGGATAACGCGTTCCGCGTTATGCGCCCTACGATGAGCCTCCTGTGGGGCGCATAACAGTTCGCGGTTGTCCGCCGAAGTTGTGCCGAAAGAAGGGTGGATCAGGGCAAATCCGCCGGAGCGCCATGGACTTTGGCCGTAGTGCCGTCATTCGCGGGAGTGCGGGTCATTGCCGCACTCGGGTTGCTGTCGGAAAATCCAGGCTGTCATTCCCCCGAGTTCACGCAGCATGTCGCAAGCGGTCTTCTTCGCCCACGCCAACGGTTTCCCCTCGGGTACCTACGGCAAGTTGTTCGACGCCCTGGAACCGGATTACCGGGTCCATCGGCTGGACATGCACGGCCATGACCCGCGCTTCCCGGTGAACGCCAACTGGGAAAACCTGGTGGAAGAGCTGCTGCACCACCTGGAGGCGCTGGATGAACCGGTGTGGGGCGTCGGCCATTCCCTGGGCGGTGTGCTGCATTACCACGCGGCGCTGCGCAGGCCCGAGCTGTATCGCGGGGTGGTCATGCTCGATTCGCCCCTGCTGACCTTGGCCGATCAACTGGTGATCCGTGTTGCCAAGCGCTTCGGCTTCATCGACCGGCTGACGCCCGCCGGCCGTACCCTCGGTCGCCGCGAGGATTTCGACGATTTTGCCGAGGCGCTGGAATATTTCGCCGGCAAGCCGCTGTTCAAGCGTTTCGACCGCGATTGCCTGGAAGCCTATGTGCGCCACGGGCTGGCGCCGGCCGACGCAAGGGGCCTGCGGTTGAAGTTCGACCCGGCCACGGAAATCTCCATCTACCGCAATGTGCCGCACACCAGCCCCGGCCGCGCGAAGCAGCTCGCCGTGCCGTTGACCATGGTGCGCGGCCGCCATAGTCGGGTGGTGCTGCCGCACCACGCCCGTATGATCGGCCGCATCCCCATGGGGGAAAGCCTGTCGCTGCCCGGCGGGCACATGTTCCCGCTGGAGCGCCCGCAGGACACCGCCGCTCTGCTCAAGACCGTCTTCGCCCGCTGGCAACAGCGCACCAACGCCTGAGGAATCGCCATGACCGCCAAAGTCCAGGAAATCCGCCTGAACCTGCCGCACATCGAGCTGGCCGCGCACCTGTTCGGCCCGGAAGACGGCCGGCCGGTGATTGCCCTGCACGGTTGGCTGGACAACGCCATGAGCTTCGCCCGCCTGGCACCGAAGCTCGAAGGCGTGCGCATCCTCGCCCTCGATTTCGCCGGCCACGGCCACTCGGGCCATCGCGCACCGGGGGCCAGCTACCTGCTCTGGGATTACGCGCTGGACGTGCTGATGGTCGCCGACCAGATGGGTTGGGAGCGTTTCTCCCTGCTCGGGCACTCCATGGGCGCGATTGTCTCGGTACTGCTGGCCGGCGCCATGCCCGAGCGCATCGAGCGCCTGGCGTTGATCGACGGGCTGGTGCCCTACACCGGTGAACCGGACACCTCGCCGCAGAAACTGGGCGAAGCCTTGCGCGCGCAACTGGCCCTGCCGAACAAGCGCAAGCCGGTGTACGAGGCTATCGACCGCGCCGTGGAGGCGCGCATGAAGGGCGTCGGCGCGGTGAGCCGGGAAGCCGCTGAGCTGCTGGCATCCCGTGGTCTGGTACCGGTGCCCGGCGGCTACACCTGGCGGACCGACGCGCGCCTGACACTGCCGTCGCCGCTGCGCCTGACCCGCGCCCATGCGCGACAATTCGTCCAGTCCGTGCAGTGCCCGACCAGCCTGGTGCTGGCGCAGCAGGGGTTGATGCTGGTCGAGCCGGCCACCCGCGAACTGCTCAAGGACAGGCCCTTCGAGGTCCATGAACTGCCGGGCCAGCACCACCTGCACCTGGATGACGAGGCGGGCGCCGAAGCGGTTGCCGCGATCTTCCGGCCGTTCCTGCTGGCGGACTGAGCAATACCCTGTAGCGGCGCGCAGCTTGACTAAAGCGGGGCCTGCCGCGAGTCTGCACGGATCGTTTCAGGGAGATTGTGCATGCTCGACGTCCAGACCACCGCGCGCCAAGACGGCAAAAACCTTCCGGCGGACGCGCAGAAGGCCCGGATTTCACGGCTCCTTCACTCCCTGATCTTCACTGGCCTGCTCGGTGTCAGCGCCGTTGCCGGCGCCGCCGACCTGCCCGACAGCCACGACCTGGACATCCTCCCGCGCTTCCCGCGTTCGGAAATCGTCGACTTCAACCAGGCTGCCAGCCAGGAACGCATCTACCCGCAAGGCTCGATCAGCCGCATCAGTGGGCGCCTGCGCATGGAAGGCGAGGTACGCGCCATCGGCGACCTGACCGCCGTGACCTATCGCCTGCCCGACGAGGACTCCAGCCAGAGCGCCTTCGCCGCCGCGCGCAAGGACCTGCTCAAGGCCGACGCCACGCCGCTGTTCTGGTGCGAGAGCCGCGATTGCGGTTCCAGCAACCTGCTGGCCAATTCGGTGTTCGGCAACTCCAAGCTGTTCGGCCCGGACGACCAGCAGGCCTACCTGCTGGTGCGCCTTGCCGCGCCCCACGAGAACAGTCTGGTAGCGGTCTACACCATCACCCGCGGCAACCGCCGCGCCTACCTGCATGCCGAACAACTGGACAGCGGCGCCGCCCTCGGCGAGTTGCTGCCCAGCCCGGCGACCCTGATGCGCCTGCTCAAGGCCAACGGCGAGCTGACCCTCAGCCATGTGCCGCAGGAGCCGGGCGGTGCCTGGCTCGACCTGCTGGTGCGTACCCTGCGCCTGGATACCGGGGTGCGCGTCGAGCTGGCCGGCAAGCACGCCAGTGACTGGCGCGCAGCACTCACCGCCCAGGGTGTGCGCGACGCCCGCCTGGAGCAGGGCAAGGACGACAGTGACGGCCTGCACCTGACCTGGCTGCGCTGATTCCCCTACGCTGAAGGGCGAAACGCCCTACACTGGGGCTTTCGAGCCAACCGGGGTTTCCAATGTTCGACAATGATCGCCTGTTGCTGCGCCTGCTGTTGCTGGGCCTGCTTGCGGCCAGCATCTGGGTGTTGCTGCCCTTCTGGTCGGCATTGGTCTGGGCCGCAGTGCTGGCATTCGCCAGTTGGCCGCTGATGCGCCTGCTCACCCAACTGCTGGGCGGCCGCCAGGCAGCGGCGGCTGGCGTGCTCACCGTCTGCTGGATCGTGCTGGTGGCGCTGCCATTGGTATGGCTGGGCTTCGGGCTGGTGGACCGGGTGCGCGAAGGCGTGGAGCTGGTGAAGAACCTGCAGGTCTCCGGCCTGCCGCCGCCGCCGGAGTGGATGGCCCGCGTGCCGCTGATCGGTGATCGCCTGATCGGCTGGTGGTACCAGGCCGACCAGCAGGGCGTAGCGATGTTTTCCGCGCTCAAGCCGTACATGGGCGAAGTGGGCAACTGGGTGCTGGCGCGCAGCGCCAAGCTGGGGGTTGGTATCTTCGAGCTGGTACTCAGCCTGGTGCTGATCTTCTTCTTCTACCGCGACGGCCTGCGCCTCCAGGCCTTTGCCCACGGCATGCTGCAGCGCCTGATCGGCGACACCGCACAGCAGTACATGGACATCATTGCCGGTACCGTGCAACGGGTGGTCAACGGGGTGATCGGCACCGCCGCCGCACAAGGGGTGCTGGCGACCGTCGGCTTCCTCATCGCCGGCGTGCCGGGTCCGCTGGTGCTGGGGCTGCTGACCTTCGTCTGCAGCCTGCTGATGGTGCCACCGCTGATCTGGGGGCCGGCCGTGCTCTGGCTGTTCTACCAGGAGAGCTATGGCTACGGTGTGTTCATGGCCATCTGGGGCTTCTTCGTGATCAGCGGCGTCGACAACATCCTCAAGCCCTATCTGATCAGCCGTGGTGGCAACCTGCCGTTGGTAGTGGTGCTGCTGGGCGTGCTCGGCGGGTTGCTCAGCTTCGGCTTCATCGGCTTGTTCCTCGGGCCGGTATTGCTGGCGGTGGTCTACAACCTGATCAGCGCCTGGGTGGATAGCTCGCAACGACCGCCATCGCCGCCGGTGGTCTGAGGCATGCAGAATGCGCCCTACTGCCCTGTGGTGAGGATGACCGCGCCACGTTAGCCGTCGCACATTGTAGGAGCGAGCTTGCTCGCGAACGGGTTGCCCGGCGGCTCAGGTGCTGGGCGGGTTCGCGAGCAAGCTCGCTCCTACAGGTAAGGCGCAATCCCGAACGGGTTATGCGCCCTGCGGTTTCAGGTGTCAGACGTGCTCGCTTTTCACCTGCACCAACCGATCCCGCCCGGCGCCCAGGCCGAAGATGATCGCCGCCACCGTCACCACCACGAAGATCACCCCGGTTGCCGCCCAGCCGCCGGTGACGTCGTGCACCACGCCGACCAGGAAAGGTCCGCAGGCCGCCAGTGTGTAGCCCACGCCCTGGGCCATGCCGGAGAGGTTGGAGGCGACGTGGGAGTCCGGCGAGCGCAGCACGATCAGCGCCAGGGCGATGCTGAAGGTGCCGCCCTGGCCGAGGCCGAGCACCACCGCCCAGCCCCAGATACCCGAGAGCGGGGCGAGCAGCAGGCCGAGCAGGCCGGCCAGGGTCAGGCTCATGACGATCACCACGGCGAGGCGCTGGTCCTTGCCACGGGTGGCCAGCCAGGGGGCGGCCAGGGCGCTGAACAGCTGCACCATCACCGAACCGGAAAGCACCAGCCCGGCTTCCACCGCACTGAGTCCACGGTCGATGAGGATCGACGGCACCCAGCCGAAGACGATGTAGGCCAGCGACGATTGCAGGCCCATGTAGAGCGTCACCTGCCAGGCCAGCGGGTCGCGCCACAGGCCCTTCACCTTGTACACCGCACGGTGGGCGTGGTGGTTCTGGCGCGTCTGCGGCAGCCAGATCGCCGCCGCGACCACGGCGGGAATCGCCCAGAACGCCAGGGCCAGTTGCCAGCTATTGCCCATCAGCCCGGCCAGCGGCACGGTGGAGCCCGCGGCGGTGGCGGCGCCCAGGCACAGGGCCATGGTGTAGACGCCGGTCATGGTCCCGGCGATATGCGGGAAGTCGCGCTTGACGATGCCCGGCAGCAGCACGCCGATGATGCCGATGCTGGCGCCGGCCACCAGGCTGCCGAGGAACAGACCGGCCACTGGGAACAGGCTGCGCAGGACGATGCCGCCGGCCAGGGTGAAGAGGATCAGCAGCACGGTGCGCTCGGCGCCCAGGCGCCGCGCGAGCATCGGCGCCAGCGGCGCGAACAGGCCCAGGCAGAGCACCGGCAGGGTGGTCAGCAGGCCGGCGGCGGCAGCGGAAAGGCCGGTGCCGTCGCGCACGGTGTTGAGCAGCGGCGACAGGCTGGAAAGCGCCGGGCGCAGGTTGATCGCCACCAGCACCAGGCCCAGCAGCAACAGCCAGGTACGCTGCGGGCGCGGTTCGATCTTCGGTGCGCTGTCGTCTTCGGCGTCGATCAGCAGTTCTTCGGGCGGGCAGGACACCTTGTGTTCGGTGTCTTTCGGGTCATTGGGCAGGGACATGGTGGGCATTCCAGGGCAGCAAGGCAGAAAGCGTTCGGTGTAGGAAATGGAAGTCAGATCAGCAGCGCGCGGTTCGCTTTCGCGGCGGCTTCGGCATCGCCACGGGCAATGGCGTCCACCAGCTCGCGGTGCAGCTCGAAGCTCGGCTGCGGCCGGCTGGGGTCGCCGATGGTGCGCTCCAGCCCGGCGCGGATGACCTGGGAGAAGTAGCGGTACAACTCGCTGAGCACCGGGTTGTGGGCGCTGTCCACCACGCGTTGGTGGAAGGCCAGGTCGTGGGCGATGTATTCGTCCAGCGATCCGCCGTGGTGCACGGCGGAAGCTTCGAGGGCCTCATGCAGCGCGGCGAGGTCGGCTTCACTGCGGCGCTCGGCAGCCAGCCGGCTGGCTTCCACCTCGATGATGCCGCGTGCCTCCAGCGCCTGCTCCACCGAGCTGCGGGCGAGCACCAGCATGGCGTCCAGCGGGTTGGCGCAGGCGCGCACATAGGTGCCATCGCCCTGACGCACTTCCAGCACACCGGAGAAGGTCAGCACGCGCACGGCCTCTCGCACCGTGTTGCGGCTCATGCCGAGGGTTTCGGCCAATTCGGATTCGGGGGGCAGGCGCTGGCCCAGCGGCCAGGTGCCGTCGCCGATGCGCTGGTGGATCTGCTCCAGGGCGATGTCGACCAGGGAGCGCTTTTGAAGAGGGCTTGGCATGGAAACATCCAATCATCGGATGAATTTGAAGAGGCCAAGACTAGGCCAGGGACGGGGTCGCTGGCAATGCGGGACTGACGGGTGATACCGCCGGAGCGGGGTGCTCCGGCGGTGGGGCTGAGGCGGATCAGGCGGCGATGTTCACCAGGCTGCCGCTGGTAGCCTGGAGGGCGGTGACCTCGCTGCTCTGGTATTGCTTGAGCAGGTTGGCCACCAGCTTCTGGTAGGCAGCGCCGGTGTTGGCGTTGCCTGAGGAGGTGCTGGAGGCGGTGGTCGTCGAGCTGTCCGAGGAACCGCTGGAAGAGTCGCTGGACGAGCCACTGGAGGCCGAAGGCGGCGGTGGTGGCGGGCCGTCGCTGCGCTGCGCCTGCAGTGCGCTGGCGAGTTCGTCGCTGCTGATGGAGCCGCTGCCGTCGGCGTCGAGCTGGCTGAACAGTTCGCTCAGGCGCTCGCTGTCGTCGCTGCTGCCCAGGGCGGAAAGTTCGTCGCTGCTGAGGCTGCCGTCGCCGTCGCTGTCCAGGGCGCTGATCAGGTCGTCGGCCGATTCCCCCGCATCGGCCATTCCCCCCATGCCGCCCGGCGGTGGGGGAGGCGGGGGCAGGGCGGCGGAGAGTTCGTCCTGGGAGATGCCGCCGCTGGTATCGCTGTCCAACTCGCTGAGCAGGGCGTCGATGTCGATATCGCTGCTGTCCGAATCGTCGCCGGACGACAGCGCGCTGGTCAGTTCGTCCTTGCTGATGCTGCCGTCGCCATCGCTGTCGATGGACTTGAACAGGTCTTCCTGGAATTTCGCCGCGCCCTGGGACGCGCCAGTGCTACCGCTCTGCGTGGCGGTGGTGCCGCTGGCGGTCTGGGTCCAGGCGAGCGAGCTGGTGTAGTAGCTCGCATAGCTGCTGCTCACGCCGCTGATCATAGGAGAGTCTCCATGGTTGCCAAACCGGAGGGTTCTCCGGTGATGACAGCCTCGGGCGCGCCTGTGTCGCGGGTTTGTGCGCTTTGTTTGCTGGCGGCTACAACGGCGTTACGCAGTCGTGCTTCTGGGCAGGCGCAGCACGGCGGTGGCGCCGCCGCCGGGGGTTTCCTCGAAGAACAGGTCGCCGCCCTGGCGCCGCGCGGCATCGCGGGCGATGGCCAGGCCCAGGCCGACGCCGCCGGAGTTGCGGTTGCGCGAGCCTTCCAGGCGGAAGAACGGCTCGAACACCTGTTCGCGCAGCTCGGCGGGGATGCCCGGGCCGTGGTCGCGCACGCGGATTTCCAGCTCGCGGGTGCCGTCACGCAGTTCGATGCTGACATCGCCGGCATAGCGCAGCGCATTGTCCAGCAGGTTGTTCAGGCAGGAGCGCAGTGCCATTGGCTGCACCTTGAGCGGCGCGCAGTAGCCTTCCACGCCGACATCGGCGCCGCGCTCGCAGGCGTCCTCGGCGAGGGAATCGGCCAGCGCCTTCACGTCGAACCACTGCAGGGGTTCGCTGGCGCGCTCCTGCTGCAGGTAGTGCAGGGTGGAGTCGAGCATGCCGATCATTTCGGCCAGGTCCTGGCTGATGCGGGTGCGCAGCTGCGGGTTGTCGACTTCCTCGACGCGCAGGCGCAGGCGCGAGAGCGGCGTGCGCAGGTCATGGGACACCGCCACCAGCATGCGGCTGCGTTGCTGCACCTGTTCGCGAATGCGCTCGCGCATGCGGTTGAAGGCGCGCGCGGCCTGGCGGGCTTCACGCGTGCCGGTTTCCGGCAGGGGCGGGCTGTCCAGGTCTTCGGAGAGGCGCAGCGCGGCGTCGCCCAGATGCTGCACCGGGCGGGCCAGCAGGCGCGCGCCGATGTAGGCGGCGAGGATCAGGGTCAGCAGCTGGAAGGCGAACGGCACGCTCCAGAACGGCAGGCGCGGGCCGGGCGGTGGCGGCGGCATCATGCCGGGGGGCGGCGGGCCGCGCTCGAAGCCGTGCTCCGCTGGCGGCGGAGGCGGTGGCTCGTGATGCGGCCCGTAGTGATGGAACCAGGCGAAGGCCAGCAGGTGCGCGACCACGATGGCCAGCAGGAACACGCCGAACAGCCGGGCGAACAGGCTGTCGGCGCGCTCCAGGGGTTTTTCCTTTGCGCGCCCGGGCGCGGACTCAGGCGATGTCGCGGACATCGAACAGGTACCCTTCGCCGCGTACGGTCTTGATCAGCCGAGGCGAGCGCGGATCGTCGCCGAGCTTCTGCCGCAGGCGCGAGACCAGCAGGTCGATGCTGCGGTCGAAGGCCTCGATGGCGCGGCCACGGGCGGCATCCAGCAGCAGTTCGCGGTTGAGCACCCGTCGCGGGCGTTCGAGGAACACCCAGAGCAGGCGGAATTCGGCGTTGGACAGCGGCACCACCAGGCCATCCGGCGCATGCAGCTGGCGCAGTACGCTGTCCAGCCGCCACTGGTCGAAGCGCACCTGGGCACGCGGTTCGCCGCGGGTGCCTTCCTCGCTGGGGAGACTGGTGCCGCGCACGCGCCGCAGGATGGTCTGGATGCGTGCCACCAGCTCGCGCGGCTCGAAGGGCTTGGCCATGTAGTCGTCGGCGCCCAGTTCCAGGCCGATGATGCGGTCCGCCGGCTCGCAGCGGGCGGTGAGCATGAGGATCGGGATGTCCGATTCGGCGCGCAGGTAGCGGCACAGCGACAGGCCGTCTTCGCCAGGCAGCATCAGGTCGAGCACCACCACGTCGTAGCTGTCGTTCTCCAGCGCGCGGCGCATCTCCACGCCATCGGCGACGCCATGGGTCTCGATGTTGAAGCGCGCCAGGTAACCGCAGAGCAGCTCGCGGATCGGCTCGTCGTCATCCACCAGCAGGGCGCGGGTGGTCCAGCGGCGTGGGTCGTCGGAAGTGGTCGGGTACATGAAGAAACCTGTCGCGGGAGAACGTGGGGCAGGATGGCCAGGGGCCGCCAGGGGCATGCGACGCACGCATGCTAACCCGTCATCGCGTGCGCGGGCCATGGTCGGCGAGGCTGCAGCCGACGGGTGTCGCCAGCGTGTCCGCTGTGTATCGCTTTCGATACATGGCCGCCGGGCGCCGCGTCCATGCGGTTTTTTACGCCTTCTTTACGCCGCCCGGCGAGCCCGGGAATCGCTCCTTTACGCGTTCCTTGCGGAAAATTTCCGTCAAGCGGCAACAGCCGCATCAAGCGATGGAATCGCCCGCGTGAGGAGAAAGCAATCATGAGCGTGCTCGACGGTGTGTCCCTGGTCCTGGCCACGGGACTGTTCATCTATCTGCTGGTGGCGCTGCTGCGCGCCGACCGTTCCTAGGAGTGGCCATGAACAGCCATGACGTATTGCTGATCGTTGCCTTCCTGGCGCTGGTGCTGGTGCCGGCACCTTTCCTCGGGCGCTTTTACTACAAGGTGATGGAGGGCCAGCGGACCTTCCTCAGCCCGGTCTTCCTGCCGGTGGAGCGGGCCATTTACCGCGTGTGCGGCATCCACCCTGACGACGAACAGGACTGGAAGAGCTACACCCTGGCCCTGCTGGCCTTCAACCTGGTAGGGCTGGTGCTGCTGTTCGCCATCCTCATGCTGCAGGGCGGCCTGCCGCTCAACCCGCAGCACCTGCCGGGCCTGGAGTGGACGCTGGCGTTCAACACCGCGGTAAGTTTCGTCACCAACACCAACTGGCAGGCCTACAGCGGTGAAGCCTCGCTCAGCTACCTGAGCCAGATGCTCGGCCTGACCGTGCAGAACTTCGTCAGCGCCGCCGTCGGCCTGGCTGTGCTGGTGGCGTTGGCCCGTGGTATTTCGCGCAAGTCGACGACCAACCTCGGTAACTTCTGGGTCGACCTGACCCGCGCCACCCTCTACGGGCTGATCCCGTTGTGCCTGCTGCTGGCGCTGCTGCTGGTCTGGCAGGGCGTGCCGCAGACCTTCCTCGACTACGCCCACGCGCTGACCGTGCAGGGCGCCGACCAGTCCATCCCGCTGGGCCCGGCGGCCAGCCAGATCGCCATCAAGCAACTGGGCACCAACGGCGGCGGCTTCTTCGGTGTGAACTCGGCGCACCCGTTCGAGAACCCGACTATCTGGAGCAACCTCTTCGAGGTCGTCTCGATCATCCTGATTCCGGCCGCGCTGGTGTTTACCTTCGGCCACTACGTGAAGGACCTGCGCCAGAGCCGCGCCATCCTCGGCTGCATGCTGGTGCTGTTCGCCCTCGGCCTGGGCGCTTCGCTGTGGGCCGAGTACCAGCCCAATCCTGCGCTCAGCGCGCTGCCGGTGGAGCAGGTCGCTCCGCTGGAAGGCAAGGAAAGCCGCTTCGGCACCACCGCCAGCGTGCTCTGGGCCGTGACCACCACCGCCGCGTCCAACGGCTCGGTGAATGCCATGCATGACAGCCTCAACCCGCTGTCGGGCATGGTGGCGATGCTCAACATGATGGTCGGCGAGGTGATCTTCGGCGGCGTCGGCGCGGGGCTCTACGGCATGCTGCTGTTCGTCCTGGTGGCGGTGTTCCTCGCCGGATTGATGGTCGGTCGCACCCCGGAATACCTCGGCAAGAAGCTCGAAGCCCGCGAAGTCCGCCTGCTGGTGGCAACCCTGCTGGTAATGCCGGTCGGCGTGCTGGTGCTCGGCGCCATCGCCGCCAGCCTGCCGGGCCCGGCCTCGGCAGTGAGCAACCCCGGCCCGCATGGCTTCAGCCAACTGCTCTACGCCTACACCTCGGGCACCGCGAACAACGGCTCGGCCTTCGGTGGCTTCGGCGCCAACACGCCGTTCCACAACCTGATGATCGCCCTGGCCATGCTGATCGGCCGCTTCGGCTACATCCTGCCGGTGCTGGCGATTGCCGGCAGCCTGGCGGCGAAGAAGGCCACGCCCGTTGGCCCCAACAGCTTCCCGACCCACGGCCTGCTGTTCGTCAGCCTGCTGACCGCGACCATCCTGCTGGTCGGTGGCCTGAACTTCCTGCCAACGCTGGTGCTGGGCCCGGTGGCCGATCACCTGACGCTTGGTTTCTGAGGAGCTCCTTGAATGAACGCACATACCCAGGAACTCGCGCTGAAAAAGGCCGTTGAAAAACGCCCGACCACCGCGCTGTCCGCCCTCTGGAAGCCGGCGCTGCTGCAGGCCTTCATCAAGCTCGACCCACGCCAGCTGCAACGCTCGCCGGTCATGCTGGTGGTCGCCCTGACCGCCGTGCTGACTACCGTACTCTGTGTGGTCGGTGGCGAGGCGGTGCCCACTTTCGTCGCTGTGCAGATCGCCGTGTGGCTGTGGTTCACGGTGCTCTTCGCCAACTTCGCCGAAGCCCTTGCCGAGGGCCGCGGCAAGGCCCGTGCGGACAGCCTCAAGGCCGGTACCCAAGGCCTGCAAGCTATGCGCATGGCGGTGACCGGCAAGTTCGAGAAAGTCGCCGCCAGTAGCCTGCGCAAAGGTGACGTGGTGCGCGTCGAAGCCGGCGAGCTGATCCCCGGCGACGGCGAGGTGATCGAGGGCGTGGCCGCGGTCAACGAGGCCGCCATCACCGGCGAATCCGCGCCGGTGATCCGCGAATCCGGCGGCGACCGTTCGGCTGTCACCGGCAACACCCGGCTGGTCTCCGACTGGCTGCTGGTGAAGATCACCGCCAACCCCGGCGAATCCACCCTCGACCGCATGATCGCGCTGGTGGAGGGCGCCAAGCGCCAGAAGACCCCCAACGAAGTCGCGCTGGACATCCTGCTGATCGGCCTGACCCTGATCTTCCTGCTGGTGGTCGTGACCCTGAAGCCTTTCGCCCTGTTCGCCGGCGGCAACCTGCCGCTGGTGTTCCTGGTGGCGCTGCTGGTGACCCTGATCCCCACCACCATCGGCGGCCTGCTGTCGGCCATCGGCATCGCCGGCATGGACCGCCTGGTGCGCCTGAACGTCATCGCCAAGTCCGGCCGCGCCGTGGAAGCGGCGGGGGACGTGCACGTGCTGATGCTCGACAAGACCGGCACCATCACCTTCGGCAACCGCCGCTGCAGCGCGCTGCATACCGCACCCGGCGTGCAGCCGCTGGAACTGGCCGAGGGCGCATTCCTCGCCTCGCTGGCCGATGACACGCCCGAGGGCAAGTCCATCGTCGAATTCCTGCGCGCGCAGATCGTCCTTCCGGAGCCGGAGCGCAGCCGCGTGACGCCGATCGCCTTCAGCGCCGAGACGCGCCTGTCGGGCATCGACATGGACGGCCACGTCTACCGCAAGGGCGCCGTTGACGCCGCGCTGGCCTTCGTTGGCCTGGACCGCGCACAGATGCCGGAAAGCCTGTCCAAGGAAATCGAGCGGATCGCCCAGAGCGGTGGTACTCCGTTGCTGGTGGTGGCCGACGGCAAACTGCTGGGCGCCATTCACCTCAAGGACGTGGTCAAGCCGGGCATCCGCGAGCGCTTCGCCGAACTGCGCCGCATGGGCATCCGAACCGTGATGGTGACCGGCGACAACCCGCTGACCGCCGCCGCCATCGCTGCCGAAGCCGGTGTGGACGACGTGATCGCCGAAGCCACCCCGGAGAAGAAATTGGCGCGCATCCGCCAGGAGCAGGGCGAGGGCCGCATGGTCGCCATGTGCGGCGACGGCGCCAACGACGCCCCCGCGTTAGCCCAGGCGGATGTCGGCATGGCCATGAACGACGGCACCCAGGCCGCCCGCGAGGCTGCCAACCTGGTGGACCTGGACAGCGACCCGACCAAGCTGCTGGACGTGGTGCAGGTCGGCAAGGAACTGCTGGTGACCCGTGGCGCGCTGACCACCTTCTCGGTGGCCAACGATGTGGCCAAGTACTTCGCCATCCTTCCCGCGCTGTTCGCCGGCATCTACCCGCAGTTGGGCGTGCTCAACGTGATGAAGCTGGCCAGCCCGCAGAGCGCCATCCTCTCGGCCATCGTGTTCAACGCGCTGATCATCGTCGCGCTGATCCCCCTGGCCCTGCGCGGCGTGCGTGTGCAGGCCAGCGACGCCTCGCAGCTGCTGCGACGCAACCTGCTGATCTACGGCGTGGGCGGGCTGGTCGCGCCGTTCGTGGGGATCAAGGTGATTGACATGCTGCTCGTCGCCATCGGCCTCGCCTGACTGCTGAGCGGCTTTTCGTAGGAGCGAGCTTGCTCGCGAACCGCCCGAGCGCGGGAGCAGCCGGATGACTGTTCGCGAGCAAGCTCGCTCCTACAGTTAAGGTCCGGCGCCGAATTACCCCCTCTCCCTAGGGAGAGGGCTGGGGTGAGGGGAAGCCTCTCGCTCCCGACCCAACAGAGGAACACCAACATGCTCAACCAACTCCGCCCCGCCATCGCCTCGCTGGTCCTGCTCAGCGCGATCACCGGTGTTGTCTACCCGCTGGCCGTTACCGGCATCGCCCAGGTGGCCTTCCACGACCAGGCCAATGGCAGCCTGGTACGCGACGACCAGGGCAATGTCCGCGGCTCGGCGCTGATCGCGCAGAAATTCGACGGCGCCCAGTGGTTCCATTCGCGCCCCTCGGCCGGCGACTTCGCCACTGTCTCCAGCAGCGCCAGCAACCTTGCGCCCGGCAACCCGGCACTGGCCGAACGCATCGCCAAGGATGCTGCGGCCCAGCAGATCGGCGCCCAACCCGTGCCGCTGGCGCTGGTCACCACCTCCGGCAGCGGTCTCGACCCGCAGTTGCCGCCCGCCGCCGCGCTGTACCAGGTGCCGCGCATTGCCCTGGAACGCGGCGTACCGGCGGCGAGCCTGGAGAAGCTGGTGGAGGCGAACACTGAGCGCCCGCTGATCGGCCCCGCCGTGGTCAATGTGCTGGCGCTGAACATGGCCCTGGCCAGCCTGCCTCGCTAGACTCCAGCGCCAAGTGCCGAGCTCTGCCACGGCATGTAGAGAAACGCAGTACCGTCCAGCGGCAGAGGACGGCTCCCTCTCCCTCTGGGAAAGGGCTGGGGTGAGGGGCTTTCCAGCTCCCATCCTTTCAGCAGTGGGTGCCATGAGCGCCCCGAGGATAGCGACATGACCGACCCCAACCGCGCCGACGCCCTGCTGGCCGACCTGCCTGCCATGGGCCGTGGCCGCCTCAAGGTTTTCCTCGGCGCCGCGCCGGGCGTCGGCAAGACCTACGCCATGCTCCTGGCCGCCCAGAGCCAGCTGCGCCAGGGCGTCAAGCTGCGCGTTGGGGTCGTCGAAACCCACGGCCGCGCCGAAACCGAAGCACTGCTCGCCGGCCTGCCGCAGCAGGCGCTCAAGCGCTCCGTCTACCGCGGCATCACCCTGGAGGAAATGGACCTCGACGGCCTGCTCGCCGACCCGCCCACGCTGGCGCTGGTGGACGAACTGGCCCACAGCAACGCTCCCGGCAGCCGCCACGCCAAGCGCTGGCAAGACATCCAGGAGCTGCTCTCCGCCGGCATCGACGTCTACACCACGGTCAACGTCCAGCACCTGGAAAGTCTCAACGACCACGTCCGCGACATCACCGGCGTGCAGGTGCGCGAAACCGTGCCCGACTGGGTGCTGCAGGAGGCCTACGAACTGTTGCTGGTGGACCTGCCGCCGCGCGAACTGCTGGAGCGCCTGCGCGAGGGCAAGGTCTACGTGCCCGAACAGGCCCGCGCCGCCATCGACGCTTTCTTCAGCCAGACCAACCTCACCGCGCTGCGCGAGCTGGCCATGCAGACAGCCGCCGCGCGGGTCGATGCCGACCTTGCCCATCGCTATCGCCAGCAGGGCGGAGAGGCGCCTGCCGTGCGTGGGCGCCTGCTGGTCGGCGTGGATGGCGAACACAACGCCGAACGTTTGGTGCGCCACGCCAGTCGCGTAGCCGAGCGCCGGCATCTGCCCTGGTCGCTGGTGCATGTGGATACCGGCGAGGCGCGCAGCGAAGAGTCGCGCATGCAATTGCAGAGTGCCCAGCAACTGGCGGAGCGCCTGGGCGGCGATGTCGTCGAACTGCGCGGTGGCGAAGTCGCGCGAACTCTGGTCGAACACGCCAAGGAGCGTCGCGCCACGCTGTTGCTGGTCGGCCGTTCACGACAACGCTGGTATCGCCAGCTGTTCGGCGGCGGCCTTGCGGCGCGCCTGCTGCGCCTGGGCGACGGACTGGAAATCAGTGTGCTCGACAGCGAGGCTGATCTCACTCCGCCCAAGGTTCGCGCGCAAACGCCCTGGCCCTGGGGCAATTACCTGCTCGCCGCGCTGGCCGCTGCCTGCGCCAGCGCGCTGGCCTGGGGCGTGGCCAGCGTGCTGGAACTGCCGAACATCTCCCTGGTGTTCCTTGCCGCCGTGCTGCTGGTGGCAGTGCGCAGCAGCCTCGGCCCGTCGCTGGCCTGCGCGGTGCTGTCGTTCCTGGCTTACGACTTCCTGTTCATCCCGCCGCATTTCTCCTTCTCCATCCAGCGCGAAGAAGACGTCCTGACGCTGCTGTTCTTCCTGCTCATGGCTGGCCTCACCGGCAACCTTGCCGCCCGCCAGCGCCGGCAATTGCAGGCCTTGCGCGAGACGCAGGAAGAGACCAGCCAACTGCTCGACCTGTCGCGCAAGCTCACCGCTGCCACCGACCGCCAGGCGGTGATGGCCGCCGCCGCGCAACAACTGGGTGGCTGGGACGGGCTGGACATCTGCCTGCTCGGGCAGGTCAACCGCGAGTGGAAAGTTGAAGGAGGATTGAACCGGCCCTTCGACGACCAGGAGCGCGCCGCCGCCGACTGGGCCTGGCAACACGACCAGCCCGCCGGGCTGGGTACCGGCACGCTGCCGGGTGGGCGCTGGTGGTGGTGGCCGCTGTTCGGCGAGGACGGCCCTTTGGCCCTGCTGGGTGTCAGCCCGCGCGACGGCCAGCCGCTGCCAGGCTCGCGCCGCCGCCTGCTCGCTGCCCTCGGCCAGCCGCTGGGGCAGGCCCTGGCCCGTGCGCGTCTGGCCGAAGATCTGGAAGCCGCGCGCCTGCACGGCGAAACCGAACAACTGCGCAGCGCGCTGCTGGCCTCGGTCAGCCATGACCTGCGCACGCCACTGACCTCCATGCGCGGCGCCATCGACAGCCTGCTGGCATTGGGCGACGCGATCCCGCCGCCGGACCGCCGCGAACTGCTGGAAAGCACCCGCGACGAGGCCGAACGCCTGGACCGCTACATCCAGAACCTGCTGGACATGACCCGTCTCGGCCACGGCGGCCTGAAGCTGTCGCGGGACTGGGTATCGCCCGGCGACATCGTCGGCAGCGCGCTCAATCGCCTGCGCGCCGTGGTCGCGCCGTATCGCGTGGAAACCCGCGTTCCGCCGGAGTTGCCGTTGCTCTACGTACATGCAGCACTGATCGAACAGGCGCTGGTCAATGTGCTGGAAAACGCCGCGCGCTTCTCACCGCCGCAAGGCCGCCTGCGGGTGGCGGTGGAGCAGGGCGAAGAGGAATTGCGCTTCCTGGTCAGCGACGAAGGGCCGGGCATTCCGCCGGCCGAGCGGGAGAAGATCTTCGACATGTTCTATACCGCCGCGCGCGGCGACCGTGGCGGGCAGGGCACCGGACTGGGCCTGGCGATATGCCAGGGCATGGTCGGCGCCCATGGTGGGCGCATCACGGTGGAAGACGGTATCGACGGCCGCGGCACGACCCTCGTGCTGCACCTGCCACTGCAGCAGCAGCCGGATATGGAGGAACTTGATGCTGCTGTCTGAAAGGCTCAAGCTGGACGCCTCCGCCAGCCAGCCCAACACCCCGATGAACGCCAGCGCCGCCACGATTCTGGTCGTCGACGACGAACCGCAGATCCGCAAGTTTCTCCGCATCAGCCTCAGCGCTGGCGGCTACAAGGTGCTGGAAGCCGGTACCGGCGAGGAGGGTCTGGCCCAGGCCGCGCTGGGGCGCCCGGATCTGGTGGTGCTCGACCTCGGCCTGCCGGACAAGGACGGCCAGGACGTGCTGCGTGAACTGCGCGAATGGTCGCAGGTGCCGGTGCTGGTGCTGTCGGTGCGCGCCAGCGAAAGCGAGAAGGTGCTGGCGCTGGATAGCGGCGCCAACGACTACGTGACCAAGCCTTTCGGCATCCAGGAGTTTCTTGCGCGCATCCGGGTGTTGCTGCGCCAGGGCGGCAGTGGCGAGACGCAGGAAGCGGTGGTGGAGGTCGGGCCGCTGAGCGTGGATTTCTCCTACCGCCGGGTGCTGCTCGACGGTGACGAAGTCTCGCTGACGCGCAAGGAGTACGCGGTGCTTTCGACCCTCGCTCGGCACGTCGGGCGGGTGGTTACCCAGCAGCAACTGCTCAAGGATATCTGGGGGCCGACGCATACCGAGGACACGCATTATCTGCGGGTGGTGGTTGGCCACCTGCGGCAGAAGCTCGCCGATGATCCGGCGACGCCGCGATTCATCGTGACCGAGGCGGGGGTCGGCTACCGCTTGCGCGAGGCCTGATCGCTCGACGTACGTTCCCGCGTAGGAGCGGACTCCGTCCGCGATGTGTCTGCCTCGCGCCTTTGTTTCCCGCGTCGCGCCGGAGTGCGCGGAGGTAGCAGGTTTCGCCCCCTCGGGCGAGTTACTTTCTCAAACGCCAGAAAGTAACCAAAGGGCTTGCCCCTCCATCCGGTTTTTCGCTTAGGCGAAAAATTCCCTCGTTGAATCGAAGTTTCAGGGGCACGCGGCGAAGGGCCATCCCTGGCCCATCGCCGCTCTCGCGACATCCATGTCGCTCAACCCCTGAAACTCCAATTCAACGAGGCCTCCTGAAAGGGGCAGTTCGGTGCGTTCGGGTACTTCTCTGGAAGTCCTTTAGAGCCAAAGCAAAAGCTTGACGGGGTGGCGCTCTTCGTAGGAGCGAGCTTGCTCGCGAACCCGCACGGCACCGGATCAACCGGTCAGTAGGGATTCTCCGCCTCATACCGATCCAGCGTGTCGCTGGCGATCTGCCGGCCGAGGGCGATGAGTTCGGGGGCCTTGTAGAACTCGAAGAAGCGGCACACGCGCTTGGGCACGTTGATCAGGATGTCCGGCGGGTAGCCGGCGATCTTGTACTGCGCCAGCGACGTCTGCATCACCTCGAAGCTCTGGTTCACCAGTTCCAGCAAGGATGCCGGGCTGCTGCTGTCGATCACGTGGCTGCCGGTGGCCGAGCGCGGCGAGCCCTTGGCCTGTGGGGCGGCGGCGGGTTGCTGCATTTCCGGCTCGGCGGGCTCCTCGGAGGCGGCCGGGACCGGGTGAAGAAGGGCGTCGGCGATCAGCTCGGGTGGCGGCTCGGACTCCCCTTTACGGAAGAAGCTCAGCTTGTTGGACAGCCCGGAGATTACCGAATCGAAGCGGCCTTTCAGGGCAGCGGGGCGCTCGATCACCGGCAGTGAGTACTGGCGCTGGTTGGTGGCGTTGAGGTTGACCGCAACGATCAGGTCGGCGTGGGTCGAGACCACCGGGACGATGGGCAGCGGGTTGAGCAGGCCACCGTCCACCAGCATGCGGGTGCCCTGCATGACCGGGGTGAACAGGCTGGGAATCGCCGCCGAAGCGCGCATGGCCTGATGCAGGCAGCCTTCCTGGAACCAGATTTCCTGCTGGTTGGTCAGGTCGGTGGCGACCGCCGTGTAGGGAATCGGCAAGTCCTCGATATTGATCTCGCCGAGCAGTTCGTGAATCTTGCCGAACACCCGTTCGCCGCGGATGGCGCCCAGGCGGAAGCTGACGTCCAGCAGTCGCAGCACGTCGAGGTAGTCCAGGCTTTCCACCCAGTCGCGGTATTCGCCCAGCTTGCCGGCGGCGTAGATGCCGCCGATCACTGCGCCCATGGAGCAGCCGGCGATGCACACCACTTCATAGCCGCGCCGTTCGATCTCCTCGATTACGCCAATGTGCGCATAACCTCGGGCTCCGCCGGAGCCAAGCACCAGCGCAATCTGTTTTGACATAGGGCAACTCCGCGTTACGAACTGCCCGACGATACGCCGGGCACACCGGTCGAGCCAAGCCGGGCTTTGCTAGAATCGGCGTTTGATTTCCCTGCCGGAGCCTCCCGATGAGCGAACCGATCCGCCTGACCCAGTACAGCCATGGTGCCGGTTGCGGCTGCAAGATTTCCCCCAAGGTGCTGGAGGTGATCCTCGCCGGCAGCGGCGCGCAGAACCTCGACCCGAAGCTGTGGGTTGGCAATGCCTCGCGCGATGACGCTGCGGTTTACGCTATCGACGCCGAGCGCGGCGTGGTGTCCACCACCGACTTCTTCATGCCGATCGTCGACGATCCCTTCGATTTCGGCCGCATCGCCGCCACCAACGCGATCAGCGACATCTACGCCATGGGCGGTGACCCGCTGATGGCGATCGCCATCCTCGGCTGGCCGGTGAACGTGCTGGCGCCGGAAATCGCCCGCGAAGTCATCGCCGGTGGCCGCAAGGTCTGCGACGAAGCCGGTATCCCGCTGGCCGGCGGGCATTCCATCGACGCGCCTGAGCCGATCTTCGGCCTGGCCGTCACCGGGCTGGTGGAGAAGCGCTTCATGAAGCGCAACGACACCGCCACCGCCGGCTGCAAGTTGTACCTGACCAAGCCGCTGGGCATCGGCATCCTCACCACCGCCGAGAAGAAGGCCAAGCTGCGCACCGAGGATGTGGGCGTCGCCCGCGACTGGATGTGCACCCTGAACAAGCCCGGCGCGCGCTTCGGCAAGCTCGACGGCGTGAAGGCGATGACTGACGTCACCGGCTTCGGCCTGCTCGGCCACCTGGTGGAAATGGCCGACGGTAGCGGCCTGACCGCTCGCGTGCGCTACGACGCCGTGCCGCGCCTGGCCAGCGTCGAGCATTACCTGGAAGCCGGCTGCGTGCCCGGCGGCACCCTGCGCAACTTCGACAGCTACGGCGAGCGCATCGCGCCGTTGCCCGAGCTGCACAAGCTGCTGCTGTGCGACCCGCAGACCAGCGGCGGCCTGCTGGTGGCAGTGGAGCCTGCAGGCGAGGCGCAGTTCCTCGCCACTGCCAGGGAGCTGGGCATGGACCTGGCGCCCATCGGCGAGCTGGTTGGCCGACAGAGCCACGCGGTCGAGGTGGAGTGATGCGCGACAACACCCGCCACTACCGCGAGCTGTTCCTCGGCGATGTGAAGATGATGGACGTGCGCGCCCCGGTCGAATTCGGCAAGGGCGCCTTCCCCAACGTGATCAACCTGCCGCTGATGAACGACATCGAGCGGCAGAAGGTCGGTACCAGCTACAAGCAACATGGCCAACAGGCGGCCATTGCCCTGGGCCATGAACTGGTCTGCGGCCAGATCAAGGCCGAGCGGATCGAAGCCTGGGCGAACTTCGCCAAGGCCAACCCCGAGGGCTACCTGTACTGCTTCCGCGGCGGCCTGCGCTCGCAGATCACCCAGCAGTGGCTGAAGACCGAGGCCGGCATCGACTACCCGCGTGTGGTGGGTGGCTACAAGGCGATGCGCGGCTTCCTATTCGATACCACCCGCGCCGCCACCGAGGAATGCCAGTTCGTGCTGGTGGGCGGCCTGACCGGCACCGGCAAGACCGAGGTCATCGCGCAACTGGCCAACAGCCTGGACCTGGAGGGCCACGCCAACCACCGCGGCTCAGCCTTCGGCCGCCGCGCCACGCCGCAGCCGGCGCAGATCGACTTCGAGAACCGCCTGGCCATCGACATCCTGAAGAAGCGCCACGCCGGCATGGAGCAGTTCGTGCTGGAGGATGAGGGCCGCATCGTCGGCAGCTGCTCGGTGCCGCTGGAGCTGTACCAGGGCATGCAGCACTACCCGTTGGTGTGGCTGGAGGACAGTTTCGAGCAGCGCGTGGAGCGCATCCTCAAGGACTACGTGGTGAACCTGTGCGCCGATCATGTGCAGGTAGTGGGCGAGGAGGGCGGCTTCGACTCCTTCGCGGCTTACCTGCGCAAGAGCCTGTCGGGCATCGTCAAGCGGCTGGGCGGCGAGCGCTATCAGCGGCTGGCGGCGATCATGGATGCAGCCCTGGAGGAGCAGAAGGCCAGCGGTGCGGTGGACCTGCACCGTGGCTGGATCGAGGGCCTGCTGGGCGAATACTACGACCCGATGTATGCCTTCCAGCGCGAGAGCAAGGGCGAGCGCGTGGAGTTTCGTGGGACGCAGGACGAGGTGGTGGAGTACCTGCGCTTCCGCGCGGAGCGCTAGCTCTTTGTAGGAGCGAGCTTGCTCGCGAATCTGTGTGAACCGGTACGGCGGCTGGACAATCGCGGACAGAGTCCGCTCCTACACAAGGTCGCGCATGTGCGTAGGAGCGGACTCTGTCCGCGATATCTTCAACCTTGCTGCGGAATCACCGGCTCTTGCCGTCGTACTCCTTCACCGTCAGCCCGGCGAGTTCCACGCCCGGCAGGCAGCGCACATTGATTGCCGCCATCGGCGTGCCATCCGGCGCACTGGCGTAGGCCAGTGGGGCGCAGCCGCAGGTAGGACAGAAGCGATGCTCGATGCGATGGGTGTTGAACGTATAGGTGCTCATCGCGCTCTCAGGAGTCGTCAGCTTCAGCTTGCCGCGCGGCACGAACCAGAGCAGCGAGCCCTTGCGCCGGCAGATCGAGCAGTTGCATGACACGACCTCACCGACATCCCCTTCCACTTCGAACGCGATCTGCCCGCAATGGCAACTGCCCTGATGCACCATGATCCTTCTCCTGTCGGGATAGCCCGTGGTCAAACAGTGTAGTAGTCGCTTGAACGCCATCCGTCCGATGGCATACTGCGGCGCCATCCGGCAGGCCCCTGCGCCGCGTTCTAAGCTGGATTCACCGCGAATATTCCCAGGAGTTCCGCCATGCCGCGCATTCCCCTGATCATCGCCCTGGCGCTGGCCGTCGCTGGCTGCTCTGGCAAGACCGTCAACCGCGACAGCTGCGCCTCGCAACTGGACGCCGCCTGGCATGAACTGGACCTGGCCAAGGCCGAAGGCTTCGCCGGCACCGTCAGCTACTCCAAGGCTCTGGGCCTGCTGACCGCCGCCAAAACCCAGCAGCAGGTCGAGGCGTACACCGGTTGCTCCGACAAGGCCAGCCGCGCGCGTTTCTACATCAAGGAATCCCGCGCCGGCCGCTGAGCCGCGCACCGCCGGGCCGCCAGGCGCGGTCCGCGTCTTCCCACCGATTTGTCCGGAAATGCCCATGCAACTCGACTTCACCCAACTGTCCAAGGCCGAGGCCTATCGCTGGCTGGCTTCCACCGTCACGCCGCGGCCCATCGCCTGGGTCTCCACGCTGTCGCAAGAGGGGCAAAGCAACCTCGCGCCGTTCAGTTTCTTCCAGGTCATCAGCGATTCGCCGCCGACCCTGCTGGTCAACACCAGCGTGCGCGACGACGGCAGCGTCAAGGACACCTTGCGCAACGTGCGTGAGACCGGCGAGCTTGTGATCCACCTGGTCAGCGCCGCGCAGGCCGACGCCATGAACACCACCGCCGCCTGGCTGCCCCACGGCGTCAGCGAGATCGAGCACGCCGGCATCGCTACCGTGCCCAGCGAACGCGTGGCGCCGCCCCGCGTGGTTGGCGCGCCGGTGGCCTTCGAATGCCAGTTGGCGGAAATCATGCCGTACCCGGCGGAAAACCCCTCGAGCATGCTGATCTTCGCCCGAGTGCTGCTGGCGCATATCGACGATGCGGTGATGCAGGACGAACGCCACATCGACCCGGCGCGGCTGGACCTGGTGGGCCGTCTAGGCGGCACCCAGTACAGTTACACCCGTGACACCTTCAGCATGATTCGCCCGAAGTAGGGCTGCGCGCCTGGCGCTGCGACGTCAGGCAAATTCCAGTTCCAGGCCGAGTTGCCAGCGGATGTCGCCGAGGCGCGCCTCGTCCAGCCGCTCGCCGAGGGCGAAGAGTTCCGAGAGCAATTCGTCGCGGCGGGTGAATTCCAGCGTACTGCCGTGAACCAGGCTGACGACGACCTGTACCAGGCGCCAGCCGGCCTGGGCCTCGAACCAGCAGTCCAGCCATTCGCCCTTGTCCTCGTCGTAGGTCTGCGGGCAGACGAAATGCCGAATCGGCAGATGCCCGCGCGTCAGCAGCAGGGGGTCGAGGCGGCGTTGCTCGCGGTACAACTCCGGCAGGAAGAGCTCGTGGGCGAATCCCGTCAGCGGGCGCTGCAGGACCAGTTGGTAGAAGGCGTTCATCCGCGCACCTGGAGTGGAAAGGCAGGTGTCGGAATCTGAACGGTCGGGCAGGCAGGTCGCTGTCGGCGATTTCCGTATCCGTGCCAGGAAAGTCCTGTTCAGTGTTCTGGATACGACCTCCACGTATCCCTGCGCAGCATCACCGTGCCATCACCGTCGCGCCCTCTATCCAGTCGATGGGCAGCGCTCCTAATGTTCCGCCCACAAGCACCGATAACGAGCAGGAGACCTACGAGGATTTCCTGCAACGCCATTGCGGATGGGGGGAGTAGCCATGGTTGCCTTCGTGCAGCGTCGTCTGGCCGACATGGGCACGGCGAAGAAACTGGCCATCGGCTTCGGCCTGGTGCTGTTGCTCACTGCGCTGGTGGCAGTCATCGGCGTGACGTCGTTGCGCGTCATTTCCCAGCGCTTCGACCTGCTCGGCGACATGTCGACCATCAACCGCGAACTGCTGGAGATGCGCCAGAGCGAGAAGGATTTCGTCATCGACGCCAGCGATGCTTCCGCCAAGCGCCTGCGCGAGCACGCCGACAATCTCGGCGAGGCGGTGGCGCGGCTCAAGGCCCGGCCGGACCAGGCGGCAGCCATGGCCCGGGTGGAGCAGGGCATCGCCGATTATCTGGCGGCATTCGAGAAGTTCGAGAAGTCCAGCAAGAGCCGGCGGCTGTCGCTGGACGCCGCCACCTGGTCGGTGAACGGTGCGTCCAACAGCCTGGACATTCTGCAATCCAGCCTGGCCGATGACGGCGCCTATGAACTCAAGGAATCCCAGGGCCAGAAGGGTGAGGAGTTGCTGCAGCAGGCCGCCCAGGTCAGCCAGCTCTATCGCCTGGTGCTGCAGGGCCTGAACGAGGCGCGCTCGCGCATGGAGGCCGGCGGCGAAAGCGGCGAGAAGGCCGAGGGTGGGCGTATCAAGTCCGCCGCCGAGGCGCTGGAACTGTCCGCCAAGCTGCAGGAGGCCATCACCGACCCGACCTACGTCTCGGTGCTCAAGGACGTCATCACCAACATCAACGCCTTCGTCGAGAAGCTCGACGAATACACCGCCAGCCTCGAGCAGGAAAAACAGGTCCACGCGCAGATGAATGACCGCGCGGCCCAGGTCATGCAGCAGGTCGACGACGCCTATGCGGTGCAGCGGGCGGCCATGCAGACCCAGCTGCGCACCAATACGCTGCTGATCGTCGCTTCTGCGGCGCTGGCGCTGCTGGTGGGCGCACTGGCCTCGCTGTTGATCACCTGGATGATCGTGCGGCCGCTGCGCCAGGTGATCGGCATGGCCAGCCGCATCGCCGAGGGCGACTTGAGCGTGAGCATCGAGGTGCGGCGCAAGGATGAGGTCGGCCAACTGATGGGCGCGGTGGGCAGCATGGCCGACAGCCTGCGCGGCATTGTCAGCCGGCTCAGCAATGGCGTGGGGCAGATCACCGCGTCGGCGCAGGCGCTGTCCAGCGTCACCGAGCGCACCCAGCACGGGGTGAACTCGCAGAAGGCCGAGACCGACCAGGTTGCCACGGCGATGAACCAGATGGCGGCCACCGTGCATGATGTCGCGCGCAACGCCGAGGAAGCCGCCAGTTCCGCCGAACAGGCCGATGGCAAGGTCGCCAGCGGGCAGGATGTGGTGCGCCAGACCCTTGGCCGCATCGAGCAACTGGCCGACGCCGTGCGCGCGGCTACCGAAAGCATCGAGCAGCTCGGCCGCGAGAGCCAGAGCATCGGCAGCGTGCTGGTGGTGATCAAGAATGTCGCCGAGCAGACCAACCTGCTGGCGCTCAACGCCGCCATCGAGGCGGCGCGGGCCGGCGAGCAGGGCCGGGGCTTTGCCGTGGTGGCCGACGAGGTGCGGGCGCTGGCGCGGCGCACCCAGCAGTCCACCGCCGAAATCGAGACGCTGATCGCCGCCCTGCAGAGCGGCGCGACCACGTCGGTCCAGCGCATGCAGCGCAGTCACGCGTTGGTGGAGATGACCGTGGGTGACGCGGTACAGACCGAGGCCGCGCTGGGCAACATCGCCTCGGCGGTGGCGGTGATCCACCAGATGAACCAGCAGATCGCCGCCGCCTCCGAACAGCAGAGCGCGGTCGCCGAGGAAATCAGCCGCAGCGTCACCAGCATCCGTGGCATCGCCGACGAATCGGCGCAGGCCATGGAGTCCACCGCATCGTCCAGCGTCGAGCTGGCGCAGCTCAGCCGCGAGCTACAGGGGCTGGTGGGGCAGTTCCGGCTGTGACGCCGCTGCGGCGCGCTCGCCCGCTTCCTGTTCACGCTTGCGTTGCTGGTGCCAGCGCCGGTAGGCATTGACCCCTGCCCGTACCGAGCTGAAGACCAGCGGCGGCTTCACTTCGCCCAGCAGTTGCGAGCGTTTGAGCAGGGCCAGCGTTTCGCCGGTGACCCGCGCCAGCGACAGGTAAACGCCCTGGGCCTCCAAGGTCTGCTGCACTTCGCGTAGCGTGGTCAGGCCGCTGATGTCCAGGTTGAGGATGCCTTCGGCGTTGAGCAGAACGGCACGGGCGTTCGGCGTCTGGGCCACCACCTCGAGAATGCGTTGCTTGAAGTAGTCGGCATTGAAGAACAGGATCGGTGCGTCGAAGCGGTAGATCACCAGCCCCGGCAAGGTGCGCGCGTTGGGGTATTGCTCGATTTCCACCTGGCCGTCGATGCCGTGCACCCAGCCCATCACCGCGTCGTGCGGGCGGTAGGTGAGATAGAGCAGGCGCAGCAGGGCCAGCATGATGGCGACGAAGATGCCGGGCAGTACGCCGACGCTGAGCACGCCGACCGTGGTCAGCACGCACAGGCCGAACTCGAACCGGCTCAGCGCCCAGAAACCGCGCAGTGCGCGGAAGTCGATCAGGCCCCAGCCGGCCATCAGCAGCACCGCGCCCAGCGCTGGCATCGGCACCCAGCCCAGCGGCTTGCTGAACAGCAGCAGGACCACGCCGATCACCAGGGCGGCGACCACGCCGACCATCTGGCTCTTGCCGCCGACCATGTCGTTCACCGCGGTACGCGAGTCGGCACCGCTGATGACGAAGCCCTGGGAAATCCCCGCACCGATGTTGGCCATGCCCAGCGCCATGAACTCGTGGTTGGCGTCGATGGCATAGCCGTGGCGAGCGGCAAAGCTGCGGGCGGTGAGCATCGCGCTGCAGAAGCTGACGATGGTGATGCCCATGGCATCGCGGAACAGGCTGCCGGCCTCCTCGACGCTGGTCTTCGGCCAGGTCAGGTGGGGCAGGCCTTGCGGCACCTCGCCCAGCAGCTTGATGCCGTACTGATCCAGGCCGAACAGGGCGGCGATGACCGAGGCGAACAACACGCCGATCAGCGCGCCGGGAATCTTCGGGTAGCGACGTGGCAGCAGAATCATCAGCGCCAGGGTGCCGACGCCCAGCGCCAGCGTCGGCAGGTGCGTATCGGCGAGGTTGCGCACCAGGGCGATCAGACCGCGGACGAAGCCGCTGGTCTCGCTGTGGTAGCCGAGTATCTTGCCGAGCTGGCCGGCGATCAGGCTCAGGCCGATGCCGTTGAGATAGCCCACCAGGGTGGGGCGCGACAGGAAGCTGGCGACGAAGCCGGCACGCGCGAAACCGGCGGCGATGGACAGCGCGCCCACCAGCACCGCGACGATCATCGAAAGTTGCAGCAGCCGCTCCGGATTGCCCGCCGCCAGGGGAGTGATGGCCGCCGCGACCATGGCGGCGGTGGCGGCGTCCGGGCCGACCATCAGTTGCCGCGAGCTGCCGACAATGGCGTAGATCAGCATCGGCAGGATGCACGCGTAAAGCCCGACCTGCGGCGGGAAGCCGATGATCTGCGAGTAAGCGATGGCAGTGGGAATCTGCACCGCAGCCACCGATAGGCCAGCCTGAATATCGCGCGGCAGCCAGTCGGAACGGTAGTGCAGCAGGCTGTCCAGACCGGGCAGCCAGCGGGCGAGGGACATCGGGGATCTTCCTTGGAATCGGCCAAGGGAAATCCTAGCTGGAAAGGCGCTTCAGAGCTTGTCGGAAATCATCGAGATAGAGGGCGGAAAGCCATGCCAGCCTCTGCAGGCAACTTCAGTGCAAGGTTTACCCCTCACCCCAACCCTCTCCCAGAGGGAGAGGGGGTCGAGTGTGCCGGCTGATGCGGCGGTTTCAGTTCCCTCTCCTTCAGGAGCGGGGCGCGCAGCCAGGGCCAGGGGGCATGGGCTGTTGATCTTGCAGGACCGAGGGGGACGCCTAATCCTTGCTCGCGAACCCGCCCGGCACCGGTGTCGCCGGCAAGAGCGTTCGCGAGCAAGCTCGCTCCTACAAGGTTGCCGGCTGCCCGCCGATGCTCGGCTTCGGGTAGGAGCGGACTCTGTCCGCGATTGGCGCGCGTCGCGCCGGAGACCATCGCGGACGA
This sequence comes from Pseudomonas multiresinivorans, assembly GCF_012971725.1. Taxonomy (NCBI): domain Bacteria; kingdom Pseudomonadati; phylum Pseudomonadota; class Gammaproteobacteria; order Pseudomonadales; family Pseudomonadaceae; genus Pseudomonas; species Pseudomonas multiresinivorans. Next base: position 5,030,094 of record NZ_CP048833.1, on the reverse strand, counting down.
AGTCCGCTCCTACGGCGCCTCAGACCTTGAGCACCAGCTTGCCGAAGTTCTCGCCGCTGAACAGCTTGGCCAGGGTCTCGGGGAAGGTTTCCAGGCCCTCGACGATGTCTTCCTTCGATTTCAGCTTGCCTTCGCCGATCCAGGTCGCCATGTCCTTGAAGCCTTCCTGGAAACGGTGGGCGTAATCCATCACCACCATGCCCTCCATGCGCGCGCGGTTGACCAGCAGCGACAGGTAGTTGGCCGGGCCGCGCACGGCTTCCTTGTTGTTGTACTGGCTGATCGCGCCGCAGATCACCACCCGCGCCTTGGGCGCCAGGCGGGCCAGCACGGCGTCGAGGATGTCGCCGCCGACGTTGTCGAAGAACACGTTCACGCCCTTGGGGCACTCGCGCTTGAGGCCGGCATTGACGTCCTCGGCCTTGTAGTCGATGGCGCCGTCGAAGCCCAGTTCATCGATCAGGTAGCGGCACTTGTCGGCGCCACCGGCGATGCCGACCACGCGGCAGCCCTTGATCTTGGCGATCTGCCCGACCACGCTGCCCACCGCGCCGGCGGCGCCGGAGACGACCACGGTATCCCCAGCCTGGGGCAGGCCGACGTCGAGGAAGCCGAAGTAGGCGGTCATGCCGGTCATGCCCAGCGCCGAGAGGTACAGCGGCAGCGGCGCGCGCTGGCTGTCGACCTTGTAGAAGCCCTTCGGCTCGCCGAGGAAATAATCCTGCACGCCGAGGGCGCCGTTCACTTCGTCGCCGACCTTGAAGTCCGGGTGCTGCGAGGCGACCACCTTGCCCACGCCGAGGGCGCGCATCACGTCGCCGATGGCTACCGGGGCGATGTAGGACTTGGCGTCGTTCATCCAGCCGCGCATGGCCGGGTCCAGCGACAGGTACTGGTTCTTCACCAGGATCTGCCCCGGACCAGGTTCGCCGACCGGGGTTTCCACATAGGCGAAGGTGTCGCGGGTGGCGGCGCCGACCGGGCGCTGGGCAAGCTGGAACTGGCGGTTGATCTGGGCAGACATGGCAGTGGACTCAGTCAGGGGAAAGCCTAGGTGATAGTCCGCCTGCCGCGCCGGGGCAAGTTCCGTCCGCCGGAGGAATGTTCGCCCATCGGTTCCAGTGATCCGGATTTGCAGGAATCATCATCGCCATGGATGCAGGAACGTCGCCCCGCCTGATAGTGCTTCGCGCCGCTGGAGCGCTGGCTAGACTGCGACGGTTATTTCCCAAACCGCTTCGAGGTTCGCTCATGAGTCAGCTGCTTTCCGGCCAGGTTGCCCTGGTCACTGGCGCCGGTAACGGTATCGGCCGTGCCACCGCCCAGGCCTTTGCCCAGCAGGGCGTGAAGGTCGTGGTTTCCGACGTTGACGCCAAGGGCGGCGAAGCTACCGTCGAGCTGATCCGCGCCGCCGGTGGCGAGGCCACCTTCATCCGTTGCGACGTGACCCGCGACGCCGAGGTCAAGGCGCTGGTGGAAGGCACCGTAGCCGCCTACGGCCGCCTGGACTACGCCTTCAACAATGCCGGTATCGAGATCGAGAAGGGCAAGCTCGCCGACGGCGAGGAGAGCGAGTTCGACGCCATCATGGGCGTCAACGTCAAGGGCGTCTGGCTGTGCATGAAACACCAGATCCCGGTGATGCTGGAGCAGGGCGGTGGCGCCATCGTCAACACCGCCTCGGTCGCCGGCCTGGGCGCCGCACCGAAGATGAGCATCTACGCGGCTTCCAAGCATGCGGTGATCGGCCTGACCAAGTCCGCCGCCATCGAGTACGCGAAGAAGAAAATCCGCGTCAACGCCGTCTGCCCGGCGGTGATCGACACCGACATGTTCCGCCGCGCCTATGAGGCTGACCCGAAGAAAGCCGAATTCGCCGCCGCCATGCACCCGGTGGGCCGCGTCGGCCGCGTCGAGGAAATCGCCAGCGCGGTGCTGTACCTGTGCAGCGACCACTCAGGCTTCACCACGGGCGTCGCGCTGCCGGTGGATGGCGGGGCGACGGCGATCTGATCCTCGCGGTGCAACCCCGAGCGCAGATCATCTCGTAGGAGCGGACTCCGTCCGCGATGGGGTGCCGGCTAGCTCGGAGCGGCGGGGAATCGATCGCGGATAAATCCGCTCATACGCAGCCGTTGATCGCGGCATCAACGTGCAGGAGCGGGCGATGCCCGTGATCGCGAGTATGGCCCGCTCCTAAACCGTCCCATCCGCAAGATCCCATCCCGTTCGCTACAAGTCTTTGCATTCTGTTACAGGATGAAGTGGTTTTGGCCTGCAAGGCCAGTTACAAGCGCCCAAGAGGCCGAAACAATCGGCCCACCCCAGTTGGAGAATAATGACAATGACCAACGATCCCTTGCTGACGCTTTTCATGCCCATCGCCCTGGGCATCATCATGCTGGGCCTCGGCCTGTCCCTGACCGTCGCCGACTTCGCCCGCGTGGTGCGCTATCCCAAGCCGGTGCTCATCGGCCTGGTCTGCCAGATCATCCTGCTGCCTCTTGCGTGCTTCCTCATTACCGTCGGCTTTGCCCTCGAAGCCGCGCTGGCCGTGGGCATGATGCTGCTCGCCGCATCCCCCGGCGGCACCACCGCGAACCTCTACAGCCACCTGGCCCACGGTGACGTGGCGCTGAACATCACGCTGACCGCGGTGAACTCGGTGATCGCCATCCTCACCATGCCGCTGATCGTCAACATGTCCCTGCTGTACTTCATGAACGACGGCCAGACCATCCCGCTGCAATTCGGCAAGGTGCTTCAGGTGTTTGTCATCGTCCTGGGGCCGGTAGCCATCGGCATGATCGTGCGGCGCCTGCTGCCGAGCGTGGCGGCGGCGCTGCAGAAACCGGTAAAGATCCTCTCGGCGCTGCTGCTGGCGGTGATCATCGGCGTGGCCGTGACCAAGGATTGGCAGACTTTCCTGGCCTACGCCCCCATCGTCGGCGCCGCCGCCCTGAGCTTCAACCTGCTGAGCCTCGCCGTGGGCTACTGGGTGCCACGCCTGCTCAAGCTGTCCAAGCCGCAGTCCATCGCCATTGGCATGGAGATCGGCATCCACAACGGCACCCTGGCCATTGCCCTGGCGCTCAGCCCGATGCTGCTGAACAACAGCACCATGGCGATTCCGGCGGCGATCTACGGCGTGCTGATGTTCTTCACCGCCGGCATCTTCGGCTGGTGGGTCAGCCGTGGCGTGGCCAAGAGCGCACCGGAGCAGGCGCCCGCCTGATTCGCTACTGCACCCGCCATCGGGTGTCCATGGTTCTCGTGAGCGTAGGAGCGGACTCCGTCCGCGATGGTTTTCCCTTCGCTCCGAGCTGCCCGGTTGTCCATCGCGGACAAAGTCCGCTCCTACGCCATACTGTTGCCTGACTCCGAGCTCAATCCGCCCAATGCCACGCCGGGGCATCGAACATGCCCTGGTCGCGGATGCGCGTCTGGCCCAGTTCCTTGTCCAGGTGCAGGCAGTTGCACTCGGGGTGTTCCTCCAGCGTGGCGATCAGCCGGCTGGCGTGGGATACGACCCAGACCTGGGTGTGTTTCGACGCCTCGATGATCAACCGCCCCAGCGCCGGCAGCAGGTCCGGGTGCAGGCTGGTTTCCGGCTCGTTGAGCACCATCAGCGACGGCGGGCGCGGGGTGAGCAGGGCGGCGACCAGCAGCAGGTAGCGCAGGGTGCCGTCGGAGAGTTCGGCGGCGCTCAATGGGCGCAGCAAGCCGTGTTGCTTCAGCGCCACGGCGAAGCGCCCGCCAAGCTGGCAATCGATCTGTAGTTCGGCGCCCGGGAAGGCGTCGCTGATGGCGGCTTCCAGGGCATTGGCATCGCCGATTTCCCGAATCGTCTGCAGCGCGGCGGCCAGGTCGCGGCCGTCGTGGTGCAGCACCGGCGTGCGGGTGCCCAGTTGCGGTTGGCGCGCCGGGGCGTCGGCGTCGGTACGGAAGTGGTCGTAGAAGCGCCAGCCGCGAATCTGGTCGCGTAGCAGCAGTGCTTCGGGGCAGTCCGAACCGCTGCCGATCTGGGTGAACAGGCTGTCGAAGGTCGGGATGTGCTGTTCCAGCACCTGCCAGCTGCGGCCTTCGCGGGCGCGCAGCATGGGGCCGTTGCGTTCCACCAGCTGCGAAGCGGGGCGATACCAGGGACCCGCCCAGATGCTCTCGTGCTTGATCTCCGGGTCCAGGCCGAAGGCGCTGACCACCGGTGGTGGCGGCAGGCCGAGGGCGATGGCGTAACCGAAGTCCTCGCCGGCGAAGCCCAGGCGCAGGCGCTTCACCTCGTTGCGCGGGCCACCCTGGACTTCCACTTCGCCCGAGCGCATGCGCCGCGAGTGGCTTTCCGGGCCGGCCCAGAAGGTGGACTCCAGCCCGCCTTCGCGCGCCAGGGCGTTCACTACGCCGCCCTGCGCGGTCTCGGCGAGCAGGCGCAGGGCACGGTAGAGGTTGGACTTGCCGCTGCCGTTGGCGCCGGTGATCAGGTTCAGCCGGCCCAGCGGCAGCACCAGCGAGTTGATCGAGCGGTAATTGGCGACGGCCAGGGTGTGCAGCATGCGGGCGATCCGGTTCGGGCAAACGCCCGCATGCTAGCAGAAGGGTCTTACAGCGCGCGGCGCCAGTTCAGTACCAGCTGTGTCAGCAGGCCCGCGACCAGGCCCCAGAAGGCGGAACCCACGGAGAACAGGGTGAACCCCGAGGCGGTGACCAGGAAGGTGACCATCGCCGCTTCGCGCTGGCGCGCATCGGCCATGGCGTTGGTCAGACCATTGGTGATCGAGCCGAGCAGCGCCAGCGCAGCGATCGACAGCACCAGCGCCTTGGGCAGCGCAGCGAACAGCGCCGCCAGGGTGGCGCCGAAGATGCCGGCGATGCCGTAGAACAGTCCGCACCAGAGCGCGGCGGTGTAGCGCTTGTGCGGGTTCTCGTGGGCTTCCGGGCCGGTGCAGATCGCCGCGCTGATGGCCGCCAGGTTGATGCCGTGGGAGCCGAAGGGCGCCAGCAGCAGCGAGGCGATGCCGGTAGTGGAGATCAGCGGCGAGGCGGGCACCTGGTAGCCGTCGGCGCGCAGTACGGCGAGCCCCGGCATGTTCTGCGAGGCCATGGCGACGATGAACAGCGGGATGCCGATGCTGATGGTGGCGGCCAGCGAGAAGCTCGGCGTGGTCCATACCGGGCGGGCGATCTCCAGCTGGAAGTGGCTGAAGTTGAGCAGGCCGAGGAAACCGGCCAGGGCGACGCCAACCAGCAGCGCAGCGAACACCGCATAGCGCGGCGACAGGCGCTTGGCGATCAGGTAGCTGACGAACATCGCCACCACCAGCGCCGTCTGCTGCTGCGCGGCGTTGCAGATCTCGATACAGATGCGGAACAGCACGCCGGCCAGCAGCGCCGAGGCCAGCGAGCCGGGCACCTGGCGCATCAGGCGGTCGAAGCTGCCGGTGACGCCGCAGATCGTGATCAGTGCGGCGCAGACGATGAACGCGCCGATGGCCTCGCCATACGGCACGCCGGGCAGGCTGCTGATCAGCAGCGCCGCGCCGGGGGTGGACCAGGCGATGACGATGGGCGTGCGGTAGCGCAGGGTCAGCCCGATGGTGGTCAGGGCCATGCCGATGGACAGCGCCCAGATCCACGAGGAAATCTGCGCGGTGCTCAGCCCCGCGGCCTGGCCGGCCTGGAACATCAGCACCAGCGAGCTGGTGTAGCCGGTGAGCATGGCGACGAACCCGGCGACGATGGCGGCGGGGGAGGAGTCGGCCAGCGGGCGCAGGCGCGTGGAGGCGGGAGTGGTTTCAGTCATGCGAGGTTCCATCAGGCACGGGTGAACAGCGGGTAGAGCGAAGCGACCAGCAGGATTGCCATGCCGACATTGAACAGGCGCAGCCGCAGCGGGTCTTCCAGCCAGCGCCGCAGCAGGCTGCCCAGTATGGTCCAGACGCCCACGCTGGGCAGGTTGACCACGGCGAACAGGGTGGCGATCAGCACCACGTTGCCGATCCAGCTGTTGGCCGGCAGGTAGGTGGCGATGGCGCCCACGGCCATCACCCAGGCCTTGGGGTTGACCCACTGGAAGGCGGCGGCCTGGAGGAAGGTCATGGGTTTGGCGGCGTTCTCGCCTTTCGCTTCGGGCGCGCCGGAGCGGGCAATCTTCCATGCCAGGTACAACAGGTAGGCGCCTCCGGCGTAGCGCAGCGCCGTGTAGGTCGCCGGGAAGCGCTCGAACAGCTGGTGCAGGCCCAGGCCCACGGCGACCACCAGCAGCAGGAAGCCGATGCTGATGCCGAGCATGTGCGGAATGGTGCGGCGCACGCCGAAGTTCACGCCCGAGGCCAGCAGCATCATGTTGTTGGGGCCGGGGGTGATGGAGGTGACGAAGGCGAACAGCACGAAGGCGCCGAGGAGTTCGAGGGGCATGGTGGGGTACCGGTCTTGTTCTGGGAGCTACTTTTTCTGGAGCTTTGCGCCGGGGGTATCCCTCTCCCTAACCCTCTCCCTGAAGGGAGAGGGTTAGGGAGAGGGCTCGCCCCACGCAGGATCTCAATTGGAACCAGACTAATCCTGCCAACGCGGGGCTGTCCCATAACAGCCAGCCGCCGAGTGGCCCGTACAGTACGAGCGGCAGTGGCATGCGCGGAAGTGCGCCGGTATGGTGCGGGAGAGCCGTACAACTGATGGAAGTTCGCCACCATGGAACAGAATCCCTACGCCGCCCCCAAGGTCGAGCTGGTGGATCAGAGCGCTCCGGGGGCATTCCTCGCCGGGCGCTGGAACCCAGGCCACCTGCGCCTGCTCGGTGGCCTGAGCCTGGCGCTGCTGCTGTGCAATGTGGTGCTGTTCGTCCTGTCCTTCGCGGCCGCGGTGCATGAATCGACCACCTGGCAACGCTACGAACTCTGGATCGGTGTGCTCAGCACGGTGCTCGGCTGCTTCCTGCTGTGGCGCACCCGCAATTTTCTCGAGGATCGCTTCAACGCCCGCGGGCTGGGTTGGCCCGTGCGGCTGTCGATCGCCATAGCGCTGGTGATGCAGGTCTACAGCCTGATCTTCGATGAGCAGCTCAGCGGCGAATTCAATGGTGCGCTGATGGGCTTCATGGGCCTGTTCGTGCCCACCGGCATCGTCACCCTCTGGTATGGCATCCGTCTGTTGAAGATCGAACTGCCGTACCCATCGGTGAAGGTCATGGGCTGGTTGGAGGTCACGTCAGGCGTGTGCCTGCTCAGTGTCCTGCTGTTCCTGCCCGGCACCGCGCTGGCGATGGCCAGCCTGCTGCCGCTGGCGCTGATGTTCCTGCGTGCCGCTCGCGAGCTGGAGGGGACTGCCCGCTAGTCGTCCTGCGTGTGGGCGATAGCCTGGTTCACTGCCAGCCAGCCTTTCACCGCTTCTTCTCCGGCCTCGCCGAAGGCGCGCTGCAGCAAGCGTTCCTGCTCGCGGCGCAGGGCCTTTTCCAGCTTGCCGCCTTCGCCCGTCAGCTCCAGCAGGCGCCGGCGCTTGTCGTTGTCGCAGGCTTCGCTGCGGATCAGTTCGCGCTCGAGCAACTGGCGCAGCGGCACGTTCAGCGCCTGCTTGGTCACGCCCAGGGCGGCCAGCAGCTGGCTGACGCTCAGTCCCGGATTGCGCGCGATGAAGAACAGGATGCGGTGGTGCACCCGGCTCAGCCCGCGACGGGCGAGCATCTCGTCGGGTTTCGCGGTGAAGGCCCGGTAGCTGTAGAAGAAGGCCTGGATCGCTTCGAGTTGCAGGCTGTTTTTTGTTAGGTCAGGCATATTGACGTATCCGTCCCGGGCGTCGTAGCTTCGGTCAAGCAGTTTGACTCATTCTTCCGTGCTCCCGCTACCGGTGACCCCCATGGCCTTCTCCGAACGCATCGCCCGACTGAAAAGCTCTCTGATCCGTGAAATCCTCGCCGCGGCGCAGCGCCCGGAGGTGATGTCCTTTGCCGGCGGCCTGCCCGCCGAGCCGATGTTGCCGAAGGTGAACTGGGACGACATGCCGGCGAGCATGGGCCAGTACGGCATGAGCGAAGGGGAGCCGGCGCTGCGCGAGGCCATCGCCGCCGAGGCGCGAGCGTTGGGCGTGCCCTGCGAAGCGAGCCAGGTATTGATCGTCAGCGGTTCGCAGCAGACGCTGGACCTGGCCAGCAAGCTGTTCATCGATCCGGGTACCGAGGTATTGCTTGAAGCACCGACCTATCTCGCCGCGCTGCAGGCCTTCCAGCTGTTCGGCGCGAACTGCCTGACCGTACCGCTGGGCGCCGAGGGCCCGGATGTCGCCGCGCTGCGCCAGCGCCTGCAGACCAGCAAGCCGGCCTTCGCCTACCTGATCCCGACTTTCCAGAACCCGTCCGGCGTGCGCTACAGCGAGCAGCGCCGCGACGAGGTGGCCGCCGTGCTCGACGAGTTCGGCGTGACCCTGATCGAGGACGAGCCTTACCGCGAGCTGGTGTTCGATGCGGGCGCCGCGACCCCGCTGGTCAGCCGCCTGAAGAAATCCAGCTGGATCTACACCGGCACCGTCTCCAAGACGCTGTTGCCGGGGCTGCGCGTGGGCTTCCTGATCGCCACGCCGGACCTGTTCCCGCACCTGCTGCGCCTGAAGCAGTCCGCCGACCTGCATACCAACCGCGTCGGCCAGTGGCAGGCACTGCAATGGTTCGGCACCGAGGCCTATCGCGGCCACCTGGCCGAGCTGCGCGATTTCTATCGCATTCGCCGCGACGCCATGCAGCAGCAACTGGAGGAGCATTTCGCCGAGCTGGCGGAGTGGAATGTGCCCCAGGGCGGCTTGTTCTTCTGGCTCAAGCTCAAGCAGCCGCTGGATACCCGTACACTGCTGGACGCGGCGTTGGCGCAGAACGTGGCCTTCATGCCGGGCGAGCCTTTCTTCACGCAACCGGATGCCAATCCCGGCTATTTGCGGCTTAACTTCAGCCACGTGGCGCCGGAACGTGCCGGCGAAGGTTTGCGCCGCCTGGCGACGGTCATCCGCGAAGCCCAGGCCCAATGAGGAGATGAGCATGTACACCGTCTACGGCGATCGACTGTCCGGCAACTGCTACAAGGTTAAGCTGGCCCTGCACCTGCTCGGCCTGCCTTACCAGTGGCGCGAGATCGATATCCTCAAGGGCGAGACGCAGACCGCCGAGTTCCTGGCGATGAACCCCAACGGCAAGGTGCCTGTGCTGCAGCTGGAAGATGGCACCTGCCTGTGGGAGTCCAACGCCATCCTCAACTTCCTCGCCGATGGCAGCGATCTCCTGCCGCGTGAGCCGCGCCTGCGCACCCAGGTGCTGCAATGGCAGTTCTTCGAGCAATACAGCCATGAGCCCTACGTGGCGGTGGCGCGTTTCATCGAGTTCTACCTGGGCCTGCCCGAAGAGCGCCGCGAGGAATACGCGCGCTGCCAGAAGGGCGGTTACAAGGCGCTGAAGGTGATGGAAAAGCAGCTGCAGCAGACGCCTTACCTGGTGGGGGACCAGTACTCCATCGCCGACATCACCCTGTATGCCTACACCCATGTGGCGCACCAGGGCGGCTTCGACCTGTCGAACTTCCCGGCGATCAATGCCTGGCTGGCGCGGGTGGCGGACCATCCGCGGCACGTGGGGATGCAGGACTGAGCATCACGCCCGGCCATTGAAAACGCCGCTTCCCTGGAAGCGGCGTTTTTCGTTGTGCGCCGAGCTTTTTGTAGGAGCGAGCTTGCTCGCGAACAAATTACCCGGCCACGCTGGCGTTGGACGGTTCGCGAGCAAGCTCGCTCCTACAGGTCGAACCGCGCCTTGGCACTGAAAGCCGGCAATTTGCCATCAGATGAATCCGAAAAACCGCTCTAAACCGCGGATTCCGGCGCTTTGGGGTTGACCAGCATCATGGCGGCGTTTTGTCGCCCTCCCTAATCTGGACGGGCTGCCATGCGGGACGTACCGATGTGGCCGGGCGCGAGCGGCAGGCAGTGTCGTCGCCCGGCGTGGGGAGGGGAAAGATGGCCTATCTGGTCTGGCAGGCGGATCTCGACACCGGGATCGGAGTGATCGACGCGCAGCACAAACGCATCGTCGAAATGATCAACCAGCTGCACGAGGCCCAGGCCCATCACGACCGAGCCATGCTCGGCGGCGTGATCGAGGAACTGGTCGACTACACCATCTCGCACTTCGCCTTCGAGGAGACGCTGCTGGAGGATTCCGGCTACCAGTTCACCCGTGCGCACAAGAAGGTCCACGAACTCTTCATCAAGCGCGTTTCCGACTACCGCCAGCGCTTCGACGCCGGCGAGGACGTCGCCGAGGAACTCAAGGGCCTGCTCGGACGCTGGCTGTTCAACCATATCCGCAATGACGACGCCAACTACGTGGAGTCGGTGATGGCCAGCATGCACGAGCTGACCCGCGACCAGAGCCACGGTGGCTGGCTGTCGCGCTCGATGAAGCGATTCTTCGGCTGAATTTTCAGTCACTTCGGCGGTGAATGCCGACGCGAAACCCCTTCGGCTGACTATGCTCTGTGCACAACTAAAAGCAATGCCACGGGGGTATTCGCGCATGAAGACGCTGTTGAAGTCACTGCTGCTGCTTTCTTTCCTGTCGTCCTTCCCATTGTTCGCCGCCCAGCCGACGACCTCGTCGACCGACGACCAGCGCGCCAAGGCGTTGCTGTCCAAGGCGGTGGCTGCCTACAAGCAGGACGGCGACAAGGCCTTCGCCGCGTTCAGCCGCCAGGGCGAATTCGTCGACGGGGACCTGTATGTGTTTGTCGTGGACAGCAAGGGCACCATGCTTGCCAGCGGCGGGCCGTCGGTGGTGCTGATTGATCGGGATGTGTCGACCACACTCGATCCGTCGTTGCAGAAGCAGTTTGCGCAGGCGCTGAAATCGCCGGAGACCGGCAAGGTGCAACAGGCCGACTACCGCTGGAAGAACTGGGCGGACGGCAAGGTCGAGCGCAAGCACGTCTATTACCAGCGCGTGGGCGAGCGCTTCCTCGCGGTGGGCTACTACATCCCGCGCGCGTCGGCGCAGCAGGCGGCGGCCATGCTGGACAAGGCGGTGAAGGCCGTCGAGGCCGATCCGCAGGGCACCTTCAAGAAGATCACCGCGCGCGATCCCGCGTTTATCCAGGATGACCTCTACGTCTTCGTCGTCGACCTGGATACCTCGAAATTCGTCGCCCATGGCTTCAACACGCGCATGGTCGGCACGGACTTCGATTCGCTCAAGGACACAGGCGGCAACCCGATCGGTCATGCCATGCTGGAACTGGCCAGGTCCAAGGGCGAGGCGGAATTCGAGTACCAGTGGCGCAACCCGGTGACCAGCAAGGTGGAGAACAAGCACGCCTTCCTGCGCAAGGCCGGCCACTACCTCGTTGCTGTGGGTTACTACACGCGCTGATTGCAGCGATTCACAGGCACAAAAAACCGGCCCGAGGGCCGGTTTTTTCATGGCAGCGGCTGTCAGCGGATCAGGCTGAGGAACTCGCTGCGGGTGGCGGCGTTCTCGCGGAACTCGCCGAGCATCACCGAGGTGACCATGGAGGAGTTCTGCTTCTCCACACCGCGCATCATCATGCACATGTGCTTGGCCTCGATGACCACGGCCACGCCCAGCGCGCCGGTGACCTGCTGGACCGCCTCGGCGATCTGCCGCGACATGTTTTCCTGGATCTGCAGGCGGCGGGCGTACATGTCGACAATGCGCGCGACCTTGGACAGGCCCAGTACCTTGCCGTTGGGGATGTAGGCGACGTGGGCCTTGCCAATGAACGGCAGCAGGTGGTGTTCGCACAGCGAGTAGAGCTCGATGTCCTTGACCAGCACCATCTCGCTGTTGTCGGAGCTGAACAGGGCGCCGTTGACGATCTCCTCCAGCGTCTGCTGGTAGCCGCGGCAAAGGTACTGCATGGCTTTGGCGGCGCGCTTGGGCGTGTCCACCAGGCCTTCGCGGGTGACGTCCTCACCGAGCTGGCTGAGGATCGCGGAGTAGTTTTGTTCCAGGGACATGATCTACCTGTGGCAATGACAAAAATAAAAACCGTGGCGCAGGGTAGGGCGCTCAGCCTTGGCTGGCAAGGCCCGAGCGCCGGTTGGCGCGTTATGGCAGGCGGATTGTCGCCGGGTGCGGGCGCAGGGCTTTTACTCGTCGCGGCCTTCGAGCATGTTGCGCCGTAGCATCACGTAAATGGCGCCGGTACCGCCGTGGCGCGGCAGGCAGGAGGTGAAGCCGAGTACCTGCGGGTGCTGGCGCAGCCAGGTGTTCACATGGCTCTTCACCATCGGGCTGCGGCCGTCGATGCGCGCCGCCTTGCCGTGGGTAACGCGGACGCAGCGGATCTCGAAGCGCGTGGCTTCGGCGATGAAGTCCCAGAGGGTTTCACGGGCCGTTTCGATCTTCATGCCGTGCAGGTCGAGGCTGCCTTCGAAGCTGATCTGGCCGGCCTTGAGCTTGCGTATCTGGCCTTCCTGGACACCGTCGCGGGCCCAGTAGAGCTCGTCCTCGGGGCCGACGTCGATGACGAACTGGTCGGAGAGACCGTCGACCCGGATGTTCTCGGTGCGTACGGTCGCGTTCTGTCGCAGCTCCTTGAGCTGCTTGCGGTCGGCCTTGGGTTTGCCGGTGTCGGCTTGGTCCACGGTGATCCGCCTGACGCCGCGCATCTCGCTGGCGAATTGGGAAAAATCGTCGTCTTGCATGCGCACCTCCTCAAACAGCCGCGCAGTCTAACGGATCGCGCCGGTCCTGCGGAAATGCGCCGTACGGGGATCAGTCGCGGCGCTTCATCAGCCGGGGCGACAGGCTCAGGCCTTCGCGGCCACGGGCGCGGCGGCGCGCGGCGCGCCAGAAAGTGACGCCCAGCCACAGGCAGAACAGCCCGATTACCAGCAGCACAGCACCGGCGCCCGGTTCGATGTGCAGCACGCCCACCGCGGGCTGGCGACGGAGCAGGGCGGCGACGCCGGCCATGGCGGACAGGATGCCGAAGGTAGCGATTACCGCGGCGATCGCAGCGGCGAAGCGCCAGCGCCAGCGGCCCGGACGCTTCGGGCGCAGGCTGGGTGGATCGAATTTATCGGTCATCTTCATCCCGACTTCCTCATCTATTGAACGAGGCTATGACCGGTGGGGAGGGGTGGGGTTCCAACCCCAGGGTCGGGAAGCGCGGCGAACCCGCTGGATGAGCGGGTTCGCGGGCTATCGCGCCTAAGCTGAGCCTAACCCCGGGCGCTTGTCGTTGCCGCCCGTCGGGACGAATGGCTTCAGACCAGCGCCTGGGCCTGTGCGACCACGGCGGCGAAGTTGTCGCCCAGGGCGGCGATTTCGGCGCGGTGCAGGTCGCGCGCGGCGAGCACGCCGCCTTCGGGGGTGGGAATGTCGCGGGTGGCGCAGGCGGCATCCACCAGGGTGCAACGGTAGCCGTAGTCCTTGGCGGCGCGGACGGTGGTGCTGATGCTGGAGTGGGTCATGAACCCGCAGACGATCAGGTCCAGGCGGCCGCCGGCCTGCAGGCGGTCATGCAGGTCGGTGCCGGCGAAGGCGTTGGGCAGGCGCTTGTCCACCACCACCTCGCCCGGCAGCGGAGCCAGTTCGGGCAGGAAGCGACCGCGCGGGCCCTGCGGGTCGAGGAGGCCGCCGACCACGCCCAGGTGGTGCACGTGGACGATGGGAGTGCCCATGGCCCGGGCCGTCTCCAGCAGCAGGCGAATCTGTGCCACCGCGGCATCCAGGTCAGGCAGGGCCAGTACGCCACTGCGGTACTCCTCCTGGGCATCGATGATCAACAGAGTGCTCTGGCGCAGGGTGGCCGGCGGATATCCGCGCCCACTGATCTGCAGCATGCTGAGCGGAAGGGACATGTCACGACTCCTGTAAATGCATGTTCACTCATTGTGGGCCGTAACGCGTCCGCTGTGAATCTTTGCGAACTCGCGCCAAAGTGGTAATGGCATTCTTTGGCGGAACGGGCTGGAAAGCCCCCGGAGTGTCCGCGTTCCGCTAGAATGCGCCCCTTTTTGCGAGCTGCGAGGACTGCTGCCGTGACCGAATCTCGTTTGCTGACCCTGCGTGACCACATTCGCTGGGCCGTCAGCCGCTTCCACGCCGAGGAGCTGTTCTTTGGCCACGGTACCGACAACGCCTGGGACGAAGCCCGCCAGCTGGTGCTGGGCGCGTTGCACCTGCCCTGGGAAATGGCTGATGCCTACCTGGACTGCCGCCTCGAGGACGAGGAGCGCGACTACCTGATGCACCTGCTGCGCCGGCGCATAGAGGAGCGCGTGCCCACCGCCTACCTGTTGGGCGAAGCCTGGTTCTGCGGCATGCCATTCGTGGTGGACGAGCGCGTGCTGGTGCCGCGCTCGCCTATCGCCGAACTCATCGAACGTCGCTTCGAGCCCTGGCTGGCGGCCGACCCTGCACGAATCCTCGACCTGTGCACCGGCTCGGGCTGCATCGGCATCGCCTGCGCCAGCGCCTTCCCGGAATCCGAAGTGGTGCTGGGCGACCTGTCGTTCGATGCCCTGGAAGTGGCCAATATCAACATCGAGCGCCACGAGCTGGGCGAGCGCGTCTACACCGTGCAGGGCGACGGCTTCGAAGGCCTGCCGGGCCAGCGTTTCGACTTGATCGTGTCGAACCCTCCCTATGTCGACGCCGAAGATTTCGCCGACATGCCCGCCGAATACCACCACGAGCCGGAGCTGGGCCTGGCCTGCGGCAACGACGGCCTGGACCTGGTCCGGCGCATGCTGGCCGAGGCAGCGGACCACCTGACCGAGCGCGGCACGTTGGTGGTGGAGGTGGGCAACAGCCAGGTACATGTGGCAGCGCTCTACCCGGAAGTGGACTTCACCTGGCTCGACTTCGAGTACGGCGGCCACGGGGTATTCCTGCTCTCGGCGCAGCAGTGCCGCGAGCATCAGGAGCTGTTCAGGGCGCGGGTGAAGGCCTGATCCGCTCCAAGGGTGGGCTGAATCTGTAGGAGCGAGCTTGCTCGCGAACGGATTTACCGGTTGGTCCGGCGCTTGGTCGGTTCGCGAGCAAGCTCGCTCCTACAAAGGAATGCTTCGGCGTGGGGCTCAGCCCATCGCGGAGGTCGGCTTTGGGTAGGAGCGGACTTCGTCCGCGATTGCCCACCGGCCGCGCCGATCGATCGGAGGCGCGTGCACGCTAGTGCGTGGCAATCCAGATCAGCAATCCCGCCTGGAACACGGCGAACACCGTCAGGCAGGCGATGGTGAAGCGCAGGCTGGTGTCGTCGCGGCGGAAAGTCTCGATGCGCTGCTCCAGCCGGCGGATCTCGTTGGACTGGGTGGCGAGGTTCTGGTCAGCCTGCTCCAGCATCGAGCCGGCTTCCAGCAGCGGGAGTATCTGCACCTTGTCCTTGTGCCAGTCGTCGTACAGCTCGCTGACCCGGCCGACGCTGTAGCGCGCCTTCAGTAGCCGCGAATCCTCGTAGATCACGTCGAAGCCCTGGGCGCGCAGGAAGTGGTCGCGGCGCTGCCGGGCCTCTTCATTGGGCGCGTCCTTCATCGCCAGCGCGCCGCCCTCGACACGGTAGTGCGACCACTTCTTTTTCGCCCAGGCCACTCCCTGGGCCAGCAGGAATCGCCCCAGGCCGCGGTTCAGCGGTTCGGTGGTGAAGCCCGAGTCAGCGCCGAAGCGCACTTCCTTGTTGCGGTGGTCCGCCCAGACCTCCAGCAGGTTCACTTCCTTGCGCAGCACCTGGCCGGGCACCTGCACGGTCAGCCGCAGCAGGCTTTGCTCGCCGTTGTGGCGTTCCACCCGGCCCAGTTGCACGAAGCGCAGCGGCCGCGCGCCAGTGGTGCGGTCGGTGGGCAGCGGCGCCAGGCGCAGCAGGCGATAGTGTTCCGGCGCCAGGTCCGCCCAGGGGTGCGGGCGGGCGGCGGCGCTCTCGTCGGCGGCGACGGCGGTCTGTTCGGCTTCGGTCATGGAGGTCTACCTCGGGGCCTGGCGGGCGTGGCCAGGGCTCTCCCGTGGTTTATCGACGCACCGGCGGATTTCTTGAGACGTTCGCTCCAGATTCCGCCGCATTTTCGGCAAGCGTACTGCCGGGCAGGCTCGGCGCGTGCCGGATGAAAGTCGTGATGCGCTGCACCAGCTCGCGGGCCAGCGGCAGGTTGGGGTTGTTGTAGGAGGCGAGCTGCTGCGGACCGCTGGTCGGAACGATGCGCAGGATGTGGTTCATCCCCGAGATCAGGTGGAATTCGCTGTCGGGCTTGGCGCGCTTGAGCGCCTGCGCATCCTCGACGCCGACCTGGATATCGTTGGTTCCCTGCAGGATCAGCGTCGGCAATTTCAACTTGGCGAAGGCGCGGGCCGGGTCCTGGCGGAACAGCGAGATCAGGTAGGGCTGCACGCTGGGGCGGAAAAGCACTTTCAAGGGCTCCGGCACCTTGGGCTGCAACTGTCCGGCTTGCAGGCCGTCGATCAGTTGGTCAGCCTGGGCGAGCAGGGGCGGCGGCAGGCGGGCTTGCAACTGCTCGCGCAATACGTCGCCGATGGGGCGGGCGCTGCCGGCCAGGGAAACCAGCGCTTCGGCGTGGGATTGCGGCGCGGCGAGGCTGGCGATCAGCGCGCCCTCGCTGTGGCCGATGAGAATCTGCCGGCCGAAGCGCGGGTCGTGGGCCAGCTTGTCGCTCCAGGCCACCACGTCGCTGACGTAGGCTTCAACGCTGAGTTCTTCCTCACGCGGCGCGGCCGGCAGGCTGCGGGCCACGCCGCGCTTGTCGTAGCGTACGCTGGCAATGCCGTTTTCTGCCAAGGCCTCGGCCAGTTTGCGCAGGTAGGCGTTCTGCCCACCCTCGGGGTTATTGCCGTCGCGGTCGGTGGGGCCGGAGCCGGCGATCAGCAGCGCTACTGGCGGAGGAGTATCGCCCTGGGGCAGCAGCATCGTCCCGCGCAGCACGCCGTGGCCGGTGTCCAGGTCATAGGGACGCTGCAGGATGCTGGTGGGGGCGGCCTGGGCGATGCTGGTGATGAAACAGAAGAAGAGCAGGGCGAGACGGCGCATCGAAGACTTCGCGATGGGGCTGATGGCGCTTTGATCCTCGCGGGCGGCGAAGGTTCGCAGGGCGGATTGACGCAGGTATACTGCTCGGCCTTTTCGATACCAGTCTTTTCGCGGAGCCTCGCATGTCCGGCAACACTTACGGCAAGCTGTTCACCGTCACCACCGCTGGCGAAAGCCACGGCCCGGCGCTGGTCGCCATCGTCGACGGCTGCCCGCCCGGCCTGGAGATTTCCCTGGAAGACCTGCAGCGCGACCTGGACCGCCGCAAGCCCGGCACCAGCCGCCACACCACGCAGCGCCAGGAAGACGACGAGGTGGAAATCCTCTCCGGCGTGTTCGAGGGCAAGACCACCGGCACCCCGATCGGCCTGTTGATCCGCAACACCGACCAGAAGTCCAAGGACTACTCGGCGATCAAGGACCTGTTCCGCCCGGCCCACGCCGATTACACCTACCACCACAAGTACGGTATTCGCGACTACCGTGGTGGCGGCCGTTCCTCGGCGCGCGAGACCGCCATGCGCGTGGCCGCCGGCGCCATCGCCAAGAAGGTCCTGGCGGGCATGGGCATCAGCGTGCGCGGCTACATGAGCCAGCTCGGCCCGATCGAAATCCCCTTCAAGACCTGGGACAGCGTCGAAGGCAACGCCTTCTTCAGCCCCGACCCGGACAAGGTGCCGGAGCTGGAGGCCTACATGGACCAGCTGCGCCGTGACCAGGATTCGGTTGGCGCGAAGATCACCGTGGTCGCCGAAGGCGTGCCGCCGGGCCTGGGCGAGCCGATCTTCGACCGCCTGGACGCCGAACTGGCCCACGCGCTGATGAGCATCAACGCGGTGAAGGGCGTGGAAATCGGCGCCGGCTTCGCCAGCGTCGCCCAGCGCGGCACCGAGCACCGCGATGAGCTGACCCCGGAAGGCTTCCTGTCGAACAATGCCGGCGGCATCCTTGGCGGTATTTCCAGCGGCCAGCCGATCGTCGCCCACCTGGCGCTCAAGCCGACTTCCAGCATCACCACCCCCGGCCGTTCCATCGATGTGGACGGCAACCCGGTGGACGTCATCACCAAAGGCCGCCACGACCCGTGCGTGGGCATCCGTGCAACCCCTATCGCCGAGGCGATGATGGCCATCGTGCTGCTCGACCACCTGCTGCGCAATCGCGCGCAGAACGCCGACGTGAAGGTCGGTACCCCGGTTCTCGGCCAGCTTTGACCGACCTGAGCCTTCCGCGAGCCAGCCGGTTCGCGGAAGGTTCGTCGCGCCGCCGATGACTCAGGTTCCCTACTGGCGGCTGTCCAGTTTCTACTTCTTCTATTTCTGCCTGCTGGGCGGGACGGCGCCGTTCCTCGCGCTGTATTTCCATCACCTGGGGTTCTCCGCGCCGCGCATCGGTGAACTGGTGGCGATCCCCATGCTGATGCGCTGCATCGCACCCAACCTGTGGGGCTGGTTGGGCGACCGCAGCGGCCAACGGCTGGCCATCGTGCGCTTTGGCGCGGTTTGCACAGCGTTATGCTTCGCCGGCATCTTTCTCGACCACAGCTATGCGTGGCTGGCGCTGATCATGGCCGGGCACGCGTTCTTCTGGCACGCGGTGCTGCCGCAGTTCGAAGTCATCACCCTGGCGCACCTGAGCGGGCGCACCGAAAGCTACAGCCGCATCCGCCTGTGGGGCTCCATCGGTTTCATCTGCACCGTGGTCGGCCTGGGCTGGCTGTTCGAGTTCGCCAGCCTGGACGCCTATCCGCTGGCGCTGCTGGCGATCATGCTCGGCATCGTCGGCGCCAGTTGGTGGGTGCCGAACGCCCAGCCACCGGCGCGGCAGGATGAGGCCAGCGCGGGCGGTTTCCTCCAGCAACTGCTCAAGCCCGGCGTGCTGGCCTTCTACCTGTGCGTGTGCCTGATGCAGCTGTCCCACGGCCCGTACTACACCTTCCTGACCCTGCACCTGGAAGCGCTCGGCTACGCCCGCGGGCTGATCGGCCAGCTCTGGGCGCTGGGCGTGGTCGCCGAGGTGCTGCTGTTCCTGGTCATGCCGCGACTGCTCAAGCGCTTTTCCCTGCGCCAGGTGCTGGCGGCGAGCTTCCTGCTCGCGGCCTTGCGCTGGCTGCTGCTGGGCACTTTGGCCGGGTACCTGCCGGTGCTGCTGTTTGCCCAGTTGCTGCACGCGGCGACCTTTGGCAGTTTTCACGCCGCCGCCATTCATTTCGTCCAGCGCAGTTTCCAGGCGCGCCAGCAAGGGCAGGGCCAGGCGCTTTACGCCGCGCTGGCCGGCACCGGTGGCGCGCTCGGCGCGCTTTACTCCGGCTACAGCTGGGGTAGCCTTGGCCCCGCCTGGACTTTCGCCATCGCCAGCGTGGCTGCGCTGGCCGCCGCCTTCATCATCTGGACCCGTCTGAACGAGGACCCGCATGAACGACACCCGTGAACAGCTGACCCAACAGATCATCGAGGCCGGCCGTTTCCTCTATGGCCGTGGCTGGTCGCCGGCGACCAGTAGCAACTATTCCGCGCGTCTGGCCGCTGACCGTGCGTTGCTCACCGTGTCCGGCAAGCACAAGGGCCAACTCGGCGTCGACGACGTGCTGGAAACCGACCTCGCCGGCAACAGCCTGGAAACGGGCAAGAAACCCTCGGCGGAAACCCTGCTGCACACCCAGCTCTACGCCTGGCGCCCGGAGATCGGTGCGGTGCTGCACACCCATTCGGTCAATGCCACCGTGCTGTCGCGCCTGACTGTGGGCGACCGCCTGGAGCTGGAAGACTACGAACTGCAGAAGGCCTTCGCCGGCGTCAGTACCCACGAGGGCCGCGTCACCGTGCCGATCTTCGACAATGACCAGGACATCGCCCGCCTCGCCGCCAAGGTACAACCCTGGCTCGATGCGCATCCGGACTGCCCCGGTTACCTGATCCGCGGCCACGGCCTGTACACTTGGGGCCCACGCATGGCCGATGCCCTGCGCCAGATCGAAGCCTTCGAATTCCTCTTCGAATGCGAACTGAAAGTACTGAGCCTTCGCGGCGGCACGCGCTGAGCGAACCCGGCCCGCTTTTGAGAAAAAAGCCCAGAAGGACAACGACCATGAGCAGCCTGACCGTCTACCACGAATCCAACCCCGAGCAGCCGCTGAAGCTGCTGACCCACGCCGAGGACATCGCTTCCACCCTGGGCGAGCTGGGCGTGTGCTTCCAGCGCTGGGCGGCCAATGCCCCCATCGTTCCCGGTGCCAGCCAGGAAGAAGTGATCGCCGCCTACCAGCACGAGATCCGTCGCCTGCAGGAAGAGGAGGGCTACGTCACCGTCGATGTGGTCAGCCTCACCGCCGACCATCCGCAAAAGGATGAACTGCGCGCCAAGTTCCTCGATGAACATCGCCATGGCGAGGACGAGGTACGCTTCTTCGTCGCCGGCCGCGGGCTGTTCACCCTGCACATCGAGGACCACGTCTACGCCGTGCAGTGCGAGAAGAATGACCTGATCTCGGTACCCGCCGGCACCCGCCACTGGTTCGACATGGGCGAGCGCCCGCACTTCGTGGCCATCCGCCTGTTCAACAATGCCGAAGGCTGGGTCGCGAAATTCACGGGTGATGAGATCGCCAAGCGTTTTCCGTTGCTGGAAGACTGATCTCTCCTTAGCCGGGGAGGGTAGGCTGTTTCCTGCTCTTCGCAGGAGCGAGCGTGCTCGCGAACAGTGTTGCCGGCCCACTCGGTTCCATGCGGTTCGCGAGCAAGGACTGGGCGTCCCCCTCGGTCCTACATGTCATCCCGCCTGGGTTAAAGGCGGGCCTTTGGAGTCCCCATGCCAATCAAAGCCATCCTCACCGACATCGAGGGCACCACCAGCGCGGTCAGCTTCGTCTTCGACGTGCTCTTTCCCTATGCCGCCGCGCACCTGCCGGACTTCGTGAGTGAGCATGCCGACGAGCCGGCCGTGGCCGAGCAACTCGCCGCCGTGCGCGCCGACAGCGGTGAGGCGAACGCCGACACCGAACGCTGCATCGAAATCCTTCTCGGCTGGATCGCCGAAGACCGCAAGGCCACGCCGCTCAAGGCACTGCAAGGCATGGTCTGGGAGCAGGGCTACCGCGCCGGCCAGCTCAAGGGCCATGTCTACCCGGACGCCGTCGACGCGCTGCGCCACTGGCACGCCGAGGGCTACCGGCTGTACGTCTATTCCTCCGGCTCGATCCAGGCGCAGAAGCTGATCTTCGGCTGCTCGGAGGCGGGCGACCTGTCGCCGCTGTTCTCCGGCTTCTTCGACACCACCAGCGGACCCAAGCGTGAGGTGGAATCCTACCGCCGCATCGCTGCCGCCATCGGTCTGCCGGGCGAAGACATCCTGTTCCTCTCCGACATCGTCCAGGAGCTGGATGCCGCGCAGCAGGCCGGCCTGCAGACCATCGGCCTGGCCCGCGAGGGTGGGGTGCTGGAAGGCCACGACACGGTGGCAAGCTTTGCGGTGATCGACCCGGCAAGGGTTTGAACCCTTACCTTGAGTGCACGCCCGTGCCGCCGCGGCGCGAGCAGCTATGCTGATCAGGCCGACATTCTCATAGAAGGATCTTCCAAATGGGCTCGACCCTCAGCGGCCTGATCAGCCTGATCATCTTCGCCCTGGATATCTGGGCGATCATCAACGTGGTGAAAAGCAACGCCGAGATGCCGATGAAGATCATCTGGATCCTGGTGATCGTCATCCTGCCGGTGCTGGGCCTGATCATCTGGGCGGTGGCAGGGCCGCGCGGCAACGTGCGGGTCTGAACGCCATCCCGACTTCCGCAGGGGCGGGCCATGTTCGCGATAGCGCCCATGGAACGCTCCTGCAGGTCGACAGCCTCAGTCGAACCGGTAATGCATCCGCACGCAGCCCGGCTCGATGACCTTGGCCGACAGCAGCGTCGGCGACACCTGCAGCCCGGTCGCGGGGAATAGCGCAAAACCGCCGCCGATGATCTCCGGCATCACGTAGATCTCCAGCTCATCCAGCGCCCCGCGTTCCAGGAAGGCCATCTGCAGCTGGCCACCGCCAAGCATCCAGACATCACCGTCCTGCAGCGCGCGCAGTTCCCCGATCAGCGCGTCGACATCGCTGCGGGTTTCCAGCGGGCCCTTCGGGTCGTCGATGGGGCGCGAGGTCACTACCAGCACGCGCTGTGCGCCATAGGGCCAGGGGCCGGGGTCGGCCGCGAGGAAGTCGTAGGTCGCGCGGCCCATGACCACGGTGCGGATGCGCTGGAGGAACAGGGTGTAGTCATGTTCGCCCAACTGCAGCTGGTCATGCCTGAACAGCCAGTCCAGCCCGTGTTCCGGCGTTGCGATAAAGCCGTCGAGGCTGGTGGCGATGTAGCCGAGAATTCTGGCCATGTTGCGTCTCCCTGGATAAGCTTTGTGCCAATATATAAATGAATGTTCATTTATAAAAGAGATTGGCATGGCTCGAACCAAGACAGTAAGCGACGAAGCAATACTCGACGCCGCCATGCAGCTGATGGTGCGCGCAGGACCGGAGGCGGTGACCTTCGCCGCCGTGGGCCGCGAGGTCGGGCTTTCCGCTGCGACGCTGGTGCAGCGCTATGCGACCAAGGCGGATTTCCTCCGCGCCGTGCTGCTGCGCGCCTGGGACCAACTGGATGAGCAGACCGCCCGACTCGACGAGAGTGCCGAGTTGAGCCCGGAAGGCGCGATTCGGATGCTGGTGGCGATGTTCCCGGTGGGCGAGGGTGAGACCGATTACGCGGAGGGGTTGCTGATCCTGCGCGAGGACATGCGCGATCCATTGCTTCGTGAACGTGGTGCACGATGGGGCGCGACGTTGGCCGCGGCATTGGGGCGGCGACTGAGCGATGATCCGCAAAGGCAGCCGATACTCGGCCGGCTGATGGCCAGCCAGTGGCAGGGCGCGCAGCTGTGGTGGGCTTTCGAACGCCAGGGCAATCCGGCGAGTGCCATCGGCGGCGAGCTGCGCCGTTGGTGCGATGTCGTGCTGAAGGCGGAAAGGGTTGCGGGATAAGGCGCCGCGATAGAGACTCGTTCGATGCATTACTGCCTGATCGAAACAGACCTCGGCTGGTTCGGGCTTGCCTGGAGCCCGCAGGGGATCACGCGCGCCTATCTGCCGGGGGACTCCGTGCACAGCGTGCGCGAGCGCTTCGACAAGCTCGGCACCGAGACTGCCCAATGGCCTGCATTCATCGATGAAGCGCGCCGGTTGATCCTCGGCTACGCGCAGGGCGAAGCGGTGTCGTTCGAGACTTTGCCGCTGGACCTGTCCGGGCAGAGCGATTTCCACCGTCGTGTCTACGACGACATTCTCCAGCTGGGCCGCGGGGAGACCACGACCTATGGCGAGATCGCCCGGCGCCTGGGCGATGTCGGCTTGTCCCGCGCGGTGGGGCAGGCGATGGGCAGCAACCCGATCCCGCTGATCATTCCTTGCCACCGAGTACTCGCCAGCGGCGGCAAGACCGGCGGTTTCTCCGCGCCGGGCGGCAGTACCTCGAAGATGCGCATGCTGGCGCTGGAGGGTTTTCAGGACCCGCAGGCTGCACAGACTTCCTTCGACTTCTCCTAGAGCGGACGGCTAGGCCTTTTCCAGCGCGCCCTCCAGGCGCAGCAGCAACTCCTTGCGCGGCAGGCCGCCGGCGTAGCCAGTGAGGCTACCGTTGCTGCCGATCACCCGATGGCAGGGCACGATGATGCTGATCGGGTTGGCACCGTTGGCCGTGCCCACTGCGCGGATCGCCCTGGGCCGGCCGATGCGCCGTGCCAGTTCCGCATAGACAGTGGTGTAGCCGTAGGGAATCTCCAGCAGCGCCTGCCAGACCTGGCGCTGGAACTCGGTGCCGCCGGTGTTCAGCTTCACCTCGAAGCGCTGGCGCTTGCCGGCGAAATACTCGTCCAGCTGGCGCGCCACGTCGTCCAGCAGCGGGCTGCCTTCGTGCCAATCCGGCTGCGGGTAATGGCGGGTCTCCAGGTCCATGTAGAGCATGCGCAGGCCGCCTTCGTCGCCGGCCAGCAGCAGGCGGCCGGTGGGGCTGTCGTGGTAGCGGTAGTGCATGGTCATCCTCCGGTGCGGCCGGCCTGGGAGTAGGCGTGCCACAGATAGACGGCAGCGTAGGCGCGCCACGGCCGCCAGGCTTCGGCGCGGCGTTGCAGTTCGCGGGCGGTGATGCCTTCGGCGCCCCAGACCGGCGACTTGAGCAAGCCCAGGTCGGCGGCGGGGAAGGCGTCCGGATCGCCGAAGGCGCGCAGGGCGACGTACTCCGCCGTCCACGGGCCGATGCCGGGCAGGGCGCAGAGGCGCCGCACCAGGTCGTCGGCGCCGTCGGTCACATGCAATTCCAGCGCGCCGCTGGCGCAGGCGGCGGAAAAGCGCTGCAGAGTCTCCACGCGCTTGCCGGGCATGCCGATGCCGGCAAGGTCCGCATCAGCCAGGGCCTCGGGTGTCGGAAACAGCCGCGCTGGCTGACCTTCACAGTCGCCGGGCAACGCTTCACCCAAGCGCTGCACTAGCCGTCCGACGATGGTGACGGCGGCCTTCACCGTGACCTGCTGGCCGACGATAGCGCGCACGGCCTGCTCGAACGGGTCGAAGGCCGTGGGCAGGCGCAGGCCGGGCGCCTGCAGTAGCAGCGGGGTGAGCAGCGGGTCGGCCTGGAGGTGCTTGGCGATCTGCAGTGGGTCGCTGTCCAGGTCGAACATCTTGCTCACCCGCGCCGCCAGCGGTTGCGCATGCTGCGGCGCCAGGTGAATGTCCAGTTCCAGTTCGGCGCTGTCTTCCAGCGGGCGCACGCTGAACCAGCCGATATCGCCGCCCACGCGCACACTGCGGGCATAGCGGCGCGGCGACAGGCATTCGACGCCAGCCAGGCTGCGCAGGGCGAAATGCTCGTGGAACTGCTGCCAGTCCCAGGGCGCACGGTAGGGCAGGCGAATGAGTTGGGGAGTGGGGGGCGTGTTGGTCATGGGGCGACATTACCCGTTGCCGGCGATGCTGTCCTCCCGCGCCTGACTTTCAAATTCCCCGGAAGGCTGGCGCCGACGGCAGGGTTCGACCTGTCATCGATGGGCACGTAGAATGCGCGCCTCTTTCGGGGCGGCCCGCCGTCCCCTCCTATTGTCTTGTCCCGACGGGAGCGCACTCATGCACGATTACCAGGAAACCCTCTACGACGGCTATGGCCAGCGTTTCAGCGTCGACAGGATGCTCCACGAGGTGCGCACCGAGCACCAGCACCTGGTGATCTTCGAGAATGCCCGCATGGGCCGGGTGATGGCGCTGGACGGCGTGATCCAGACCACCGAGGCCGACGAGTTCATCTACCACGAGATGCTCACTCACGTGCCAATCCTCGCCCATGGTGCGGCCAAGCGTGTGCTGATCATCGGCGGCGGCGACGGCGGCATGCTGCGCGAGGTGTCCAAGCACGCCAGCGTCGAGCACATCACCATGGTCGAGATCGACGGCACCGTGGTCGACATGTGCAAGGAATTCCTGCCCAACCACTCCCAGGGTGCCTTCGACGATGCGCGCCTGAACCTGGTGATCGACGACGGCATGCGCTTCGTCGCCACCACCACGGAGAAGTTCGACGTGATCATCTCCGACTCCACCGACCCGATCGGTCCGGGCGAAGTGCTGTTCTCGGAGAACTTCTACCAGGCCTGCCACCGCTGCCTGAACGACGGCGGCGTGCTGGTGACCCAGAACGGCACGCCCTTCATGCAACTGGACACCGTGCGCAATACCGCCGGCCGCATGAACGGCCTGTTCGCCGACTGGCACTTCTACCAGGCGGCGGTACCGACCTACATCGGCGGCTCGATGACCTTCGCCTGGGGTTCGACCAACCCGGCCCTGCGCCATGTCGACACGGCGACCCTGGCCCAGCGTTTCGCCGCCAGCGGTATCCAGACCCGCTACTACAACCCGGCGATCCACCAGGGCGCCTTCGCCCTGCCGCAGTACGTGTTGCAGGCCATCGGCAAATCGGTCAACGACTGATTCCGGTTCCATCGTGGGCGCGGGGGCAATCTCTGCGCCACGACACTTTCTTCACACGCCGTACGGCACTCTGCCCGCCCTTGGGCGGTCCCACCTGCGCCGATTCACGCTTGCATCATCCCGAAACGATTGGCATGCCAGGCTTAATGTCCGCTTAAGCGGCGCACATTAGAATGCGCCGCCGCAGCTTTTGCGGTGTAATGCCGCAGCCTTTCGCGCTCGCGCGGGCAGCCGTTCTGTCCGGCAATGGCGATGCACCTTCGACCCCGAACGTTCACAACGGAACCAAGAAATGGGCCAATCAGAAGTCCTGTCCAACCGCCAGACCGGTGCGAGCCTCACGCGGCCCACCCTGTCCGGCCACCTGGCGTTCACCGCGCTCAGCGTCGTAGCGCTGATGGTGATGTTCACCCTGCTGCGTGTTGCGCTGCTCATCTACAACCGCGAGCTGATCGGCAGCACGCCGGCGTCCACCTTCGTCGAGGCCTTCATCACCGGCATGCGCTTCGACATCCGCGCGGTGGTCTACATCGTCGCCCCGCTGGTGTTTGCCATCGCCAGTGTGCGCGCCATGGGCTGGCGCTGGCTGTGGAAGACCTGGCTGACCATCGCCGCGAGCATCACGCTGTTCCTCGGCGTGCTGGAGATGGACTTCTACCGCGAATTCCACCAGCGCCTTAACAGCCTGGTATTCCAGTACATGTCCGAAGACCCGAAGACGGTCATGAGCATGATCTGGTACGGCTACCCGGTGGTCCGCTACCTGCTGGCCTGGGCCTTCGCCACCTGGCTGCTGTACCTGGTGTTCCGCGGCATTGACCGCGCAACCCGTCCGGATGCCTCCGGCCCGTCCGCAGCCGCCTGGTACATCCGCGTGGCCGTGATGCTGGTGGTGATCGTGCTCTGCGTGGTCGCCGCCCGCGGCACCCTGCGCCAGGGCCCGCCGCTGCGCTGGGGCGACGCCTTCACCACCGACTCGATGTTCGCCAACCAGCTGGGCCTGAACGGCACCCTGAGCCTGATCAAGGCTGCCGAGAGCCGATTCCTGTCCGAAGACCGCGACAACATCTGGAAGGCCACCCTGCCGGTAGACCAGGCACGCGACGTGGTGCGCCAGATGCTGGTGATGCCGGACGACAAGCTGGTCGACGCCGATGAGGCCGCCGTGCGCCGGGACTACACCCCGCCCGCCGATGGCACCCTGCCGATCAAGAACGTCGTGGTGATCCTGATGGAAAGCTTCGCCGGCCACTATGTCGGTGCGCTGGGCGGCAAGGGCAACATCACGCCGTACTTCGACAAGCTGAGCAAGGAAGGGCTGCTGTTCACCCAGTACTTCTCCAACGGCACCCACACCCACCAGGGCATGTTCGCCACCATGGCGTGCTTCCCCAACCTGCCGGGCTTCGAATACCTGATGCAGACGCCCGAGGGTGGCCACAAGTTCTCCGGCCTGCCGCAGCTGCTGTCGGCGCGCAAGTTCGAGGACGTCTACGTCTACAACGGCGACTTCGCCTGGGACAACCAGTCCGGCTTCTTCGCCAACCAGGGCATGACCTCGTTCATCGGCCGTAACGACTTCGTCAACCCGGTGTTCTCCGACCCGACCTGGGGTGTGTCCGACCAGGACATGTTCGCCCGCGGCAACGAGGAGCTGGACAAGCTCGAAGCCACCGGCAAGCCGTTCTATGCCCTGCTGCAGACCCTGTCCAACCACGTGCCCTATGCACTGCCCAAGGACCTGCCGGTCGAGCGCGTGACCGGTAACGGCAGCCTCGACGAGCACCTGACGGCGATGCGTTACTCCGACTGGGCGCTGGGCCAGTTCTTCGAGAAGGCGAAGAAATCGCCGTACTACAAGGACACCCTGTTCGTGGTCGTCGGCGACCATGGTTTCGGCAGCCCCGAGCAGCTGACCGAGATGGACCTGTTCCGCTTCAACGTGCCGCTGCTGCTGGTCGCCCCGGGTATCCAGGAGAAGTTCGGCGCCACCCGCGACACCGTTGGCACCCAGATCGACATCGTGCCGACCATCATGGGTCGCCTGGGCGGTGAAGTGCGCCACCAGTGCTGGGGGCGCGACCTGCTGAACCTGCCGGCCGGCGACAAGGGCATCGGCGTGATCAAGCCGTCGGGCAGCGAGCAGGTGGTCGCCGTGATTTCCGGCAACCGCATCCTGATCCGTCCGAAGGAAGGCGATATCCGCGTCTATGACTACAAGCTGGGCAGCGACTTTGGCGTGAAGCGCGTGGATGGCGCGAGCGACCAGGAGAGCCTGCGGGTGCGCCTGGAGTCCTTCATTCAGACCGCGACCAAGAGCCTGCTGGACAACACCGCTGGCGTGGTGGACGGCAAGCCCGACGCGAAGTGATGAGGTAGTTCAGTGAAAAGGGGCCTTCGGGCCCCTTTTTCATGGGCGAGGGTTTTGCCTTTCATAGGAGCGAGCTTGCTCGCGAACCGCTCTGGCCTGGTGGTTTGGGAATTGTTCGCGAGCAAGCTCGCTCCTACAGGGAGAGTGCTACGCTGCAGCAAGAGGAAGTTATAAAGTAAGACCACATCGGTCTAATGGATTATAAGAAAAATCAGTATCCTCCCGGCCACACCACGAGGTGATCAGTTTCGCCAGTCAGGACGCGTAGATGGATTTCGGCAATATCGGGTTTGTAGTCGCGGGTCTTGTCGTAGGCTTTATCGTTGGGATGACCGGTGTCGGCGGCGGTTCGCTGATGACGCCCATCCTGCTCTGGTTCGGTATCAACCCTGCCGCCGCGGTAGGCACCGACCTGCTCTATGCCGCCATCACCAAGTCCGGCGGCGTCCTGGTTCATCGCAAGAACGACAACATCGACTGGCGCATCACCGGCTGGCTGGCCCTGGGCAGCGTCCCGGCTGCCGCGTTGACGTTGCTGTTCCTGCACAGCCTGCACACCGATACCGCGGCCATGAACGCCGTGATCAAGAACGCCCTGGGCGTCGTGCTGCTGCTCACTGCGCTGGCCGTGCTGTTCAAGAAGCAGGTGCTGGCTTTCGCCCAGCGCCATGCCGGTGACAGCTTCCACTTCAGTGGCCCCCGGCTGAATACCCTGACCGTGATCACCGGCGCCATCCTCGGCGGCATGGTTGCGCTGACGTCCATTGGCGCCGGTGCCCTGGGTACGGTGGCGTTGTTCATCCTCTATCCCTTCCTCGCTACCCGCCGTCTGGTGGGCACCGAGATCGCCCACGCCGTGCCCCTGACTCTGGTCGCCGGTCTCGGCCACGCCAGCATGGGCAACATGGACTGGGGCCTGCTGGGCTACCTGCTGATCGGCTCGTTGCCGGGCATTTACGTCGGCAGCCACCTGGCCGGGCGCATTCCGGACGGAGTCCTGCGACCGTGCCTGGCCGTGATGCTGGCGATGATCGGCTACAAGCTGGTCTTCTAAGCTCCACTTCTCGAGACAGCTCAGCCGCGGCGGAAACGCCCCGGTGTCACGCCTTTCCAGCGGCGGAAGGCGTGAATGAAGTTCGACACCTCGCCGTACCCCAGCCGCTCGGCAATTTCCTCCAGACGAATCGCCCCTGTGGCCAGCAATTCCTCGGCCAGCGCCTGGCGCACCTCGTCGAGCAGCGTGCGATAGCTGCTGCCTTCGCCTTCCAGCCGACGCCGCAATGTGCGCGAGGTCATGTGCAACTCACCCGCCAGTTGCTCCATGTCCGGCAGCCGCCCCGGTGTGCCCAGCAGGCGGTCGCGAATCTGCCCGGAAAGCCCGGTGCGTACCTGGCGCCGGGCGAGCAGGGCGCGGCATTGTTCCTCGCAGCGCCGCGCCACTTCCGGGTTGGCGCCCGGCAGCGGCATTTCGAGGATGCGGCTATCGAAGACGATGCGGTTTTCCGTCTGGCCGAACAGCGGTTTCACACCCAGTTCATCGATATAAGGCTGCAGGTCGGCTGGCGCCTCGCGGCGGAACAGCGCCTGGCGGATCGGCGGCGGCTGGTTGGTGAGGTCGCGCTGGATGCGCAGTACGCCGCCGCCGTCGCGGTCGATGAGGAAGTCGCGCAGGTCTTCCGGCACTGACGTGTCGTCCAGCAGCAGGTGCGCTTCGCCGTCGTGTTCCTCCAGCGTCATGCGGTGGAAGGCATAGGTCAGGTCGAGGTAGCGCAGGCCCAGGTGTGCGGCACTGAGGAAGGTCGAGCTGCTGAGCATTGCGAAGCCCCAGATGCCGTAGGTGTTGAGGTGATAGCGCAGGCCGGCCTTGAGCCCGATGCCGGGGCGCTGGCCGATGTGCCGGTTGATGTTGCGCACCAGCTCCAGCTCCTGCGTCGCTTCGACCTCCGCGCCGGGGTCGGCGAGCACGCCGATGTCCAGGCCGGTGCCGTCCAGGCATTGCTCCAGGGTCATGCCGTGGTCGAGGGCGAACTGAGTCATGAGCTGCACGCTGATGGCGCTGCGTCGGGGCGACCAGGGCGGGGTGGCTGGCATCACGTTCTCTTCCAGTGAAGGATCGTTGAGCGGAAAGAAATTTCTCTGACCGAAAGTCACAATTTTCTGTCCGACTATGCCATAACCCGTGGCGGGAAGTCGCACTAGGATGTTGTCATCCGCCGCTGTGCGGACATCAGAACCGGGAGCACAACAATGACAACATCATCCCGTCGATCGGCCGCCCCGCGCGTGCTGATCATCGGTGCCGGCTTCGCCGGCCTGGGGTTGGCGATCCGCCTGCAAAAGGCCGGGATCGACGACTTCCTGATCCTCGAAAAGGCCGCCGACGTCGGCGGCTGCTGGCGCGAGAACGTCTATCCGGGCGCTGCCTGCGACGTGCCTTCGCACCTGTATTCCTTCTCCTTCGAACCCAAGGCCGACTGGTCGCGCAAGTTCGCGCCCCAGGCGGAAATCCTCGAGTACGCGCGGCACTGCGCCGATAAATACCGCCTGCGCGAACGCATCCACTTCAACTGCGAGGTGCGCGAGGCAAACTTCGACGAGGCTGCCGGCGAGTGGCGCGTTACCTGCGCCGATGGCGAAGAACTGCGCGCGCAATCGCTGGTCTGCGCCCTGGGCCAACTGAGCCGCCCGTTGATCCCGAAGCTATCCGGCATCGAACGCTTCCAGGGCAAGGCCTTCCATTCCGCGCAGTGGGATCACGGCGCGCCGCTGGAGGGGAAGCGCGTAGCCGTGGTCGGGACCGGCGCCAGCGCCATCCAGTTCGTCCCGCAGATCGCGCCGAAAGTCGCCGAGTTGCTGCTGTTCCAGCGCAGCGCCGCCTACGTGATTCCCAAGCCGGATCGCCCCTACGCCGACTGGGAGCGCCGCATCAAGTCGCGCCAGCCCTGGCTGCAGCGTCTGGATCGTGGGCTGAAGTACGTGCAACACGAGGCGCGGGCGCTGGCCTTCACGGTGTTCCCGCCGATGATGAAATTCATGCGGATCAGCTTCCACCTGCACATGCGCAAGAGCATCGCCGACCCGCAACTGCGCGCGCGGCTGCAGCCGGATTACCCCATGGGCTGCAAGCGCATCCTGATCAGCAACGACTACTACCCGGCGCTGGCGCGCAGCAACGTGAAGCTGGTCGATACCGGCATCCGTGAGGTCACCGAGGACGCCATCGTCACCCGTGATGGCCAGCGCCATCCGGTGGACACCATCATCTACGGCACCGGCTTCGCCGCCACCGAGTTCCTCGCGCCGATGCGCATCACCGGCCTGGCCGGGCGCGAGCTGAACCAGGCCTGGAGCGACGGCGCCGAGGCTTACAAGGGCATCAGCGTCAGCGGTTTCCCCAACTTCTTCATCCTCTACGGACCTAACACCAACCTGGGGCACAACTCCATCATCTACATGCTGGAGAGCCAGTTCCCCTATGTGCTCGGCTGCCTGCAACGCATCCAGCGCGAGGGCCTGAAGTACCTGGACCTCAAGCCGCAGGTACAGCAGGGCTTCAATCGCCAGTTGCAGCACGACTTGCAGCACACCATCTGGGAGCGCGGTTGCAGCAGCTGGTACAAGACCGAAAGCGGCCGCAACACCGTCAACTGGCCGGGCTTCACCTTCCGTTACCGCCAACAGACCCGCCAACCGGAGTTCGCCGACTATGACTGCATCCGTTGAACCCGTGGTACCGCTGTCGACCCGCCAGAAACTCCTGACCGCCACCCTGCGTGGCACACTCAACCTGCTGTTCCGCGGGTTGATGGGCCCGCAGCTGCCGGTGAAGGCTCAGCGTGCATTGCTGCGCGGGCTGACGGCCGCCACCCTGACGCCTCGCGGCGTACATCGTGAGCAGACGACGCTGGGCGGCGTTCCGGCCGAGGTCTGGCGTCCCGATGGGGGCGGCGAGGGCAGGGTGATCCTCTACCTGCATGGCGGTGCCTATCTGATTGGCTCGCCGGCGACCCACCGGGCGATCACCGCCAACCTGGCGCGGCGCTGCCAGGCCGAGGTGTGGGTGATCGATTACCGTCTGGCGCCGGAGCACCGCTTCCCGGCCCAGCGCGAGGACGCGGTGGCGGCCTACCGCGCCTTGCTGGACAAAGGCATCCCGGCATCCGCCATCGCCGTCGCCGGGGATTCCGCGGGGGGCCACCTGACCCTGCAACTGGCGCTGGAGGTGAAGGCCCAGGGGTTGCCGGTGCCGGGCGCGCTGGTGACCTTCTCGCCGGTGACCGATCTCTCCGCCGAGCATCTGCACGCGCCAGCGGCCGGCGACCCGCTGATCACCCGCGCCTGGATGGACAGCGCCATGGAAATGTTCTGCCCGCCGGGCGTGCCGCGCGCGGACGCACAACTGTCGCCGCTGCATGCCGATCTCACCGGCTTGCCGCCGTTGCTGATCCAGGTCGGCGAGGATGAAGTGCTGCGCAACGACAGCCTGCGCTTCGCCGACGCTGCGCGGCGGCATGGCGTGAGCGTCAGCCTGCAACGTTTCCCCGGCTGCTGGCATGTGTTCCAGGCCCACGCCGGCCTGCTGGACGTCGCAGACCGGGCGCTGCAGGACGTTGCCAACTATCTCGCCGGCCATCTGCAGGGAGCACGCCGATGAACTCCATCCTGATCAGCGGTGCCGCTTCGGGCATCGGCGCTGCCACCGCGAAGCTCTTCCGCCGCAACGGCTGGCGCGTCGGTCTGATCGACCTCAATCCCGAGCCGCTGGAGAACCTCGCCGCCGAACTGGGCGGTGCATGGCAAAGAGCGCTGGACGTTACCGATGCCGAGGCCGTAACGGCGGCGGTGAACGAGTTCGCCGAAGCCAACGGCGGCCACCTGCGCCTGCTGTTCAACTGCGCGGGCATCCTGCGCTTTGGGCGTTTCGAAGACATCAGTCTCGCCGAGCACAACCGCATCATCGCCATTAACGTGCAGGGCGTACTCAACTGTTGTTATGCCGCGCTGCCGTACCTCAAGCGCACGCCCGGTGCGCAGGTGCTGAACATGGGCTCGGCTTCCGGGCTGTATGGCGTGCCGCAGATGGCCAGTTATTCGGCCTCGAAGTTTGCCATCCGCGGGCTGACCGAGGCGCTGGAGCTGGAGTGGCGCGAACTGGGCGTCCGTGTCGCCGATCTGATGCCGCCTTTCGTACGCACGCCGATGGTCGCCAGCCAGACCTTCGAGCCGCCGGTACTGCGCCGCCTTGGGGTGACGCTGGTGGCCGAGGACATCGCCAAGGCCGCCTGGCGCCAGGCCCAGAGTGGCGGTGTGCACCGACCCATTGGCGCGATGTTCCGCGCCATGTACTGGTCCGGCCAGCTGTCGCCGCCGGCAATCAACCGCTGGGTGATGGCCTGGCTCAGCCGTGCCTGAGTAGACTGCAGGGGCGGCGAAGGAGGCCGTCCCATGCAGCGAATCCCCGAACCCCAGCCCTCGGTCTGGCAGCGAGTGCTGCAGGACATCACCACACCGTTCGACCGGATCAGCGAGATGACCTACGGGGTGATCATGACCCTGACCATCATCTCGGTGATCTCCGCCGCCAGTGGCGGTGCGAGCCGACAGGACCTGATCGTCGCCGCGTTGGGCTGCAACGTAGCCTGGGGCGTGGTGGATGCCCTGATGCTGCTGGTGCGCCTGCGGGTGGAGCAGGTGCACCAGCACGGGCGGTTGCGCGCTTTGCGGGGCGTTTCGAGTGACACCGACTTCCGCGATGGGCTCGACGAGTTCCTGCCGCCCAGGCTGGTGGCAGTGCTCCATCCGGATGAGCTCTGGAACCTGCGCCAGCGGCTGATGGCCTCGGAACTGGGGACCGGTCAGCCGCGCGGTGGCGGTGCCGCTGTCTGGCTGGCGGCGTTGCTGATCGTGCTGCTGGTGAGCGGTATCACTCTGCCGCTGATCCTGCCGCTGTGGCTGGTGCCGGACGAGCTGATGGCACTGCGCATCGCCCAGGGCATCGGTGTGGTCATGCTGTTTGGCCTGGGCTGGCTGCTCAGCCGCTGGTCCGGCGATTCCCCCTGGCCGGGTGCGCTGGGCTTCACGGCCCTTGGCGTTGTCATGACGGGCCTGTGCATCGCGCTGGGCGGCTAGTGCCGCGGGATTGCGCTTTCCGCCGCCTGTCGCCGCCGAGCGGAGCAAAGCGTCAAAGTAGCGGCAGGTCGGGCGCCGAGACGCTACGCTGAGGAATGTGGCCGGTATATTTCCGTTGCGCCGCTCGGCGCGTTCGGCGGAGTTGGCCACCATTTCGGGGGACGTTGCGGCATTTGACGTTTCCTGGCGGCACACTGAAGTGCCCGGAACGCGACCGCCAGGGCCGCGTTCGTTGGCGGGGAGTACACTCTGAACGTCTCGACAGGAGGTGCGTACCATGGAAAAGCCCCTCTCGGAGGATATCAGCGTCAACGTGTTGCGCCGGATGAAGGAAGGTGGCTTTGATTTCGCACGCATTCATCCCATCGACTTTTTCGCCATCTTTTCCGATGAACAGAACGCCCGCAAAGCTGCCCGGCAGTTTCGCGGCGAATCGCTGAGAACCCAGGTCGAAGCCCGCGATGACGGCGGCTGGAGCCTGCAGATCAGCAAGGTGATGTTCGCCACCCACGCCGCCATCGGTGATTTCGAACACGATCTTGAGGAGGTCGTGGTGCCACTGGGCGGTATTCTCGATGGATGGGGCGTGACCCAGGAGGTCACTTCCCTGCGCTAGCAGCACGTCGTTGAGCCGCCTTTCATGGCGGCCGATCTTCTACCCGCGAAACCAGACAGCGCGCCGTCGCCAGCAGTGACGGCGCGCTTCTTCACGTCGGTAAAGGCGGCGATGCAAGAAGGACCTTGCGGACACGCCCGGTTCCCCCGGCGCCACTGATGCGGCAGACTGCCGCGCGGAGGTGACCATGACCGATATCCTGATCCTGACCCACGTCGATTT
This sequence comes from Pseudomonas multiresinivorans, assembly GCF_012971725.1. Taxonomy (NCBI): domain Bacteria; kingdom Pseudomonadati; phylum Pseudomonadota; class Gammaproteobacteria; order Pseudomonadales; family Pseudomonadaceae; genus Pseudomonas; species Pseudomonas multiresinivorans. The sequence continues at coordinate 4,994,720 of NZ_CP048833.1, read as the reverse complement.
CTGCCCGCCCGGCCATATGGGCGTGCTGCTCGACCGTCTGCAATTGCCGTTCGACGTCCGCCGTGCCGACCTGGGCGAGCTGCAAGGCTACGACCTGGAGCGGCCCAGGGCTGTCGCCATCATGGGCGGGCCGATGAGCGTGAACGACGACCTGCCATGGCTGCGCGACGAAATCGCGGCAATCCGCCGCTTTATTGAACGCGACGTACCGATGATCGGCCACTGCCTGGGCGGTCAGTTGCTGGCCAAGGCACTGGGCGCGGACATCCATCGTCAGCCGTACACCGAACTGGGCTGGCAGCCGATGCGCCGCCAGGAAGGCCAGAGCCCATGGCTGGCGCACCTGCCCGACGAATTCCCGATCTACCAGTGGCACGGCGATACCTTCGACATCCCCGAAGGCGCCATGCGCCTGCTGTCCAGCCCCTGGTGCGAGAACCAGGGCTTCAGCTATGGCGATCGCATCCTCGGCCTGCAGGGCCACCCGGAAATGACCGAGGAACTGGTCAGCGATTGGGTCAACGGTTTCCCGGAATACCTCGATCCCAGTCAGCCAAGCCAGGAAAGCGCGGCGGTCATGCTCGACGGTCTGCCGCAGCGAGTGGCGGCGATGAACCAGGTGGCGGAAGGGTTCTACCGTCATTGGTTGAAGCTGGCCGGGTTGATCTGATCCGGCGATCTTGGTGCGGCGGTGGGACATCGCGGACGGAGTCCGCTCCCACGCAGGGGCAGGCTTTTCGTAGGAGCGAGCTTGCTCGCGAACAACCTCCGCTGCGGGGCTGGGGTTCGCGAGCAAGCTCGCTCCTACAGGTCAGGTTCACGCCGTGGGGTGTACAACCGTTTGCGGTTGTACGCCGGTGCCGCGGCTCAATGCTTGAACATGATGTGCCGCGCCACGGTGTAGTCCTCCAGGCCGTACATCGACAAATCCTTGCCATAGCCGGACTGCTTGAAGCCGCCGTGGGGCATTTCGCTGCAGAGCATGAAGTGGGTGTTCACCCAGGTGCAGCCGTACTGCAGGCGCGCTGCGACTCGTGACGCGCGTCCGACATCCTTGGTCCATACCGACGAAGCGAGGCCGTAGTCGGAGTCATTCGCCCAGCGCACGGCCTCGTCCGCATCGTTGAACGGCGTCACCGACACCACCGGGCCGAACACCTCGCGGCGGACAATCTCGTCGTCCTGCTGGGCGTTGGCCACTACCGTGGGTTCGTAGAAGAAACCCTTGCCGCTGACCATCTTGCCGCCGGTGGCGATCTGGATGTGCGGGCTGGCCTTGGCGCGCTCGACGAAGCCGGAGACGCGGTCGCGCTGGGCCGCGGTGATCAGCGGGCCGAGTTCGGTATTCGGGTCGTTCTGCAGGCCGGTCTTCAAGCTCGATACTGCGCTGGCCAGATCGGCGACGAAGTTGTCGTAGACCTTCTTGCCGGCATAGATGCGGCAGGCGGCGGTGCAATCCTGCCCGGCGTTGTAGAAGCCGAAGGTGCGGATGCCGGCGATCACATCTTCCAGGTCGGCGTCGTCGAAGACGATCACCGGGGCCTTGCCGCCCAGCTCCATGTGCAGGCGTTTCACGCTGTCGGCGGCACTCTTGATGATCGCCTTGCCGGTGCCCACCGAGCCGGTCAGCGAGACCATGCGCACCAGGTCGTGGCTGACCAGCGGCGCGCCCACGCTCGGGCCGCGGCCGAACACCAGGTTGACCACGCCGGCGGGGAACAGCTCGGCGATAAATTCGGCCACGCGCAGGGCGGTCAGCGGTGTCTGCTCCGAAGGCTTGAGCACCACGCAGTTGCCCGCAGCCAGCGCCGGGCCGAGCTTCCACGCGGCCATCATCAGTGGGTAATTCCAGGGCGCGATGGAGGCGACCACGCCCACCGGGTCGCGGCGGATCATCGAGGTGAAACCGGGCAGGTACTCGCCGGCGGCGGAGCCGGGCAGCACGCGGCAGGCACCGGCGAAGAAGCGGAACACGTCGGCAATCGCCGGGATTTCGTCGTTCAGCGCGGCGGCGTAGGGCTTGCCGCAGTTGTCCGATTCCAGGCGGGCCAGTTCCTCGGCGTGTTCCTCGATGCGGTCGGCCAGGCGCAGCAGGAGCATGGCGCGGTCCTTCGGCGCGGTCTGCGACCAGCCGTCGAAGGCGGCGTTGGCGGCGCGCACGGCGGTATCCACCTGGGCTTCGCTGGCTTCGGCGATCTGGCCGATCACCTCGCCGGTGGAGGGGTTGAGGACGTCCAGCTTCGCGCCTTCGCCAGCAACGAACTGGCCGTTGATCAGGAGTTTGGTTTGCATGGGGGGCTCCTCCTTCAATGGGTTTCCCCTCACCCCAGCCCTCTCCCGGAGGGAGAGGGGGCTGTCCTCTGCACAGTGGTATCCCGCTGCACGGATGCTCCCTCTCCCTTCAGGGAGAGGGCTGGGGAGAGGGCGTTTCGTAAAACGCCAGAGTCATTTCCCGCTCCCCGCCACATCACTGGTCCCGCGCGTCAGGTAGTACGCGCCGAGGATCGGCAGCATGGTGGCGAGCATCACCAGCATGGCCACCACGTTGGTGATCGGCACGTCGCGCGGGCGCGTGAGCTGGTTGAGCAGCCACAGCGGCAGGGTGCGCTCGTGGCCGGCGGTGAAGGTGGTGACGATGATCTCGTCGAACGACAGCGCGAAGGCCAGCATGCCGCCCGCCAGCAGCGCCGTGGCGATATTCGGCAGGATGATGTAGCGGAAGGTCTGCCAGCCGTCGGCGCCCAGGTCCATGCTCGCTTCGATCAGGCTGAACGAGGTGCGGCGGAAGCGCGCGATCACGTTGTTGTAGACGATCACCACGCAGAAGGTGGCGTGGCCGATGACGATGGTCAGGAAGCCGGGATCGATTCCCAGGGTCTTGAACGCCGACAGCAGGGCGATACCGGTGATGATGCCGGGCAGCGCGATGGGCAGGATCAGCATCAGCGAGATGCCTTCCTTGCCGAAGAAATCGCGGCGATACAGCGCGCCGGCTGCCAGCGTGCCGAGGACCATGGCGATCAGCGTGGCGACGCAGGCGATCTTCACCGACAGCCAGATGGCGTCGAGTACGTCCCCGCGCTGAAACGCGATGCTGAACCACTTCAGGGTGAAGCCCTGCAGCGGGAAGCTGTAGGCCGACTCCTCGGTGTTGAAGGCGTAGAGCAGGATCACCAGGATCGGGAAGTGCAGGAACACCAGTCCGCCCCAGGCGGCCAGGCGCAGGAACCAGGAGGGGCGGTCGGTGGAATGTGCATCAGAGCGCATCGAAGGCCCCCAGCCGCTTGGCGATGGAGAGATACACGGCGATCAGCACGATGGGCACCAGGGTGAAGGCTGCCGCCAGCGGCATGTTGCCCACCGCGCCCTGCTGCACGTAGACCATGGTGCCGATGAACAGCCCACTGGGGCCCACCAATTGCGGGATGATGAAGTCGCCCAGGGTCAGGCTGAAGGTGAAGATCGAGCCGGCCACCACGCCGGGGAAGGCCAGCGGCAGGACGACCTGGAAGAACGTCTGCCGCGGGTGCGCGCCGAGGTCCGCCGAGGCTTGCAGCAGCGTGGGCGGCAGGCGCTCCAGGGCGGCCTGGATCGGCAGGATCATGAACGGCAGCCAGATGTAGGTGAACACCCAGAAGCGCCCGATGTGTGACGTGGACAGGGTGTTGCCGCCCACGCCGGGAACCTCCAGCAGCAGGTCCAGCAGGCCGAGCAGGTGCAGGTGCTCGATCACCCAGTAGAGGATGCCGCCCTTGGCCAGGATCACCGTCCAGGCATAGGCCTTGACGATGTAGCTGGCCCACATCGGCAGCATCACGGCGATGTAGAAGAAGGCTTTTTCCTTCGGCCCGGCGTAGCGCGCCATGTAGTAGGCGATGGGGAAGGCGAGGATGGCGCTGGCGATGGACACGGCGATGGCCATGCCGAGCGTGCGCAGGACGATGTCGTAATTCGCCGGGTTGAACAGGGCGCCGTAGTTAGCCAGGGTCAGGTCCGGCGTCACCGCCATGGTGAAGTCGTCGAAGGTGTAGAAGCTTTGCCAGAGCAGGGCGAACAGCGAGCCGATGTAGATCACGCCGAACCACAGCAGCGGCGGGATCAGCAGCATCAGCAGGTAAAGCGTGCTGCGCCGGTAGAGGAAAGTGGAGATCGCCCTCATGACGGCGGCTCTTCCAGCAGCGGCACCAGCGCGCTGCGTGCCCAGGAGGCGGTCACTGCGTCGCCGGGTTTCGGGCGCTGTTCTTCGCGCTCGCCGTTGGGCAGCGCGGCGACCAGGCGCACGCCGTTTTCCAGTTCGATCTCGTAGCGGCTGCTGGCGCCCATGTACTGCACGTCGAACAAGGTACCGCTGACTTCCAGCTCGCCCTCGCCGGCGCGGCCGAAGCGCACGTGTTCCGGGCGCAATGAATGTGGGCGGGACTCGCCGAGCAGGCGTTGGGCGAGGTCGCCGCGCAGCACGTTGGCGGTACCGACGAACTCGGCGACGAAGCGCGTGGCGGGGCGACGGTAGAGGTTGCCCGGAGTATCGACCTGCTCGATGCGGCCCTTGTTGAACACGGCCACTCGGTCGGACATGGACAGCGCTTCGCTCTGGTCGTGGGTGACGAAGATGAAGGTGATGCCCAGCTGGCGCTGCAGTTTCTTCAGTTCCACCTGCATCTGTTCGCGTAACTTCAGGTCCAGTGCGCCGAGGGGTTCGTCCAGAAGGAGAACACGCGGGCGATTCACCAGGGCGCGGGCGAGCGCCACGCGCTGGCGCTGGCCGCCGGACAGCTGCGCCGGCTTGCGCTTGCCGTAGCCGGCGAGGGCGACCATCCCCAGGGCTTCCTCGGCGCGGTGGTAGCGTTCGGCCTTCGCCACGCCCTTTACCTTCAGGCCGTAGGCGACGTTATCCAGCACGTTCATGTGCGGGAACAGTGCGTAGTCCTGGAACACCGTGTTCACGTCGCGCTCATAAGGCGGCAGACCCGCGGCTTCGTTGCCGTGGATGCGGATGGACCCGGAGGTGGGCTGCTCGAAGCCGGCGATCAGCCGCAGGCAGGTGGTCTTGCCCGAGCCGGACGGGCCGAGCATGGAGAAAAACTCGCCGTCGCGGATCTCGATGGACACGCGGTCGACGGCGCGCACCTCGCCATAGTGACGGCTCACGTCGGTGAACTGGACGGCTGTGGTCATGCTGCGGGCTACCTGCGTGGCGGGGGCTGCATCAGAAAAGGTAGCGCATGGGGGGAAGGGCGCTTGATCAGCCTGATGCGATGGCGTGGCTGACTCCTTGTTCCCTCTCCCTAACCCTCTCCCTGAAGGGAGAGGGGACTGTTCGGCGAGCGCGGCCAACTCATCGCTCACTGGGACACCGAAGTATCCGGCTGACTCTGTTTTCAGCTCCCGCTCGGATGGCTCCCTCTCCCTTCAGGGAGAGGGCTGGGGAGAGGGGCTTTCCGGCGCGGAGTACAGCATCACCTTCCCCCCATGATCGCAATGTAGTCCTGCGTCCAGCGGCTATACGGCACGCACTGCCCCTGGGCGCACTTGGCCTGCGGGGTTTTCCAGAAGGCGATGCGATCGAACTGGTCGTAGCCGTTGGTGGCGCAGCCCTGGGCGCCCAGCAACTGGCTGCCGGTGCAGCCGTCGGGCGAGGCGGGCACCGAGCCGAACCAGGCGGCGACGTCACCCTGCACCTTGGGTTCCAGCGACCAGTTCAGCCACTTGTAGGCGCACACCGGGTGCTTGGCGTCCACGTGCATCATGGTGGTGTCGGCCCAGCCGGTGACACCCTCGGTGGGAATGGTCGAGGAGATCGGCTGCTTCTCGCCCTGCAGCGCGTTCACCTGGTAGGGCCAGGATCCGGAAGCGGCCACGCCTTCGTTCTTGAAGTCGCTCATCTGCACTGTCGCGTCGTGCCAGTAGCGGTGGATCAGCTTCTGCTGTTCGCGCAGCAGCTTGAGGGCGGCGGCGTACTGTTCCTCGTTGAGTTCGTAGGGGTCCTGGATGCCCAGCGCGGGCTGGGTGGTCTTCAGGTAGAGCGCCGCATCGGCGATGTAGATCGGCCCGTCATAGGCCTGCACGCGACCCTTGTTGCTCTTGCCGTCGGGCAGCTTCTGCTCGGTGAACACCACGCTCCAGCTGTCGGGTGCCTTGGGGAAGACCTTGGTGTTGTACATCAGGACGTTCGGGCCCCACTGGTACGGCGTGCCGTAGTGCTTGCCATCCACCGTGTGCCAGGGCGCGTCCTGCAGGCGCTTGTCGACGTTCTTCCAGTTGGGCACCAGGGCGATGTTGATCGGCTGCACGCGCTTGCCGTAGACCAGCCGCAGCGAGGCATCGCCGGACGCGGTGACGAGGTCGTAGCCACCCTTGGCCATCAGGCTGACCATTTCGTCGGAAGTGGCGGCGGTCTTCACGTTGACCTTGCAGCCGCTGTCCTTCTCGAACTGGCTGACCCAGTCGTAGTTCTTGTCGCTCTCGCCACGCTCGATGTAGCCGGGCCAGGCAATGATATCCAGCGCCCCTTCGGGGTTGCCGAGCTGCTTGAGTGCTTCAGCCGCCTGCAACGAGGCGTTGGAAAGCAGGCTGACGCCGGCAAAGGCCAGTGCCGCGGCTTTCACTAAGGACAATTGCACGGATGACATGGACGGACTCCTGTTGTTCTTCGTTGTGGGAGCCACTGCGGAACCAGCGCGCAGAAAAATGGCACCTCCGTTGACCGCTGCATGTCCATAGCGAATGGGCACGCTCTTGCAGCGTAGTTCCGGCCCCAGAGGCTGACAAGAAAGCCTCCGGCACCCCGCAAAGGCCCGCCGCATGGCGCTTGCGGCTCCAAACGGGGCGGGCCGCGATGGCCAGCCGGGAAAAGCGCACCGTGCTGGTGCGTGGCGTCCGGGCAGCCTTTGCAAGTCATTGAACCAACAGGAAATCGACCTCTGGCACGGGCCTTGCGATGGCCTTCGTAGCCGAGGACGAGCGGCAACAAGGAGTAGAAGATGGCTCGGGTGTTCTATGACGAAATGCATGACGCCGCTGGCGCCTGCCGACCGCACTACACTGAGTTCGCCCGCTGGCTGGCGGACATGCCCGGCGAGCATCTGCAACAGCGCCGCCGCGAAGCCGACCTGCTGTTCTATCGCGCGGGCATCACCTTCACGCTCTATGGCGACGACCAGGGCACTGAGCGCCTGATCCCCTTCGACACCATCCCGCGGAGCATTCCCGCCAGCGAGTGGAAGATCATCGAGGCCGGCTGCATCCAGCGCGTGCAGGCGCTCAACCTGTTCCTCGCTGACCTCTACCACGACCAGCGAATCCTCAAGGAAGGCCTGATCCCGCCCGAACAGGTGCTGGCCAACGATCAGTACCAGCTGGCTATGCAGGGCCTGGACGTGCCCGGCAATGTCTATGCGCACATCGCCGGCATCGACTTGGTGCGCGACGGCAACGGCGCCTACTACGTGCTCGAGGACAACCTGCGCACTCCCAGCGGCGTCTCCTACATGCTGGAAAACCGCAAGATGATGATGCGGCTGTTCCCCGAGCTGTTCTCCGCCCAGCGCATCGCTCCCATCGACCACTACCCGAACCTGCTGCTGGACACCCTGCGCAACTCCAGCCCGCTGGATAACCCCAGCGTGGTGGTGCTGACGCCGGGACGCTTCAACAGCGCTTATTTCGAGCACGCCTTCCTTGCCCGCGAGATGGGTGTGGAGCTGGTGGAGGGCGCCGACCTGTTCGTCCGCGACGAGCGCGTCTATATGCGCACCACCGCCGGGCCACAGCAGGTAGACGTGATCTACCGGCGTATCGACGACGATTTCATCGACCCGCTGGCCTTCAATCCCGATTCCATGCTCGGCGTGCCCGGCCTGCTGGCCGCCTATCGCGCCGGCAACGTGGTCCTGGCCAACGCCATCGGCACCGGCGTGGCCGACGACAAGTCCGTCTACCCCTACGTGCCGGAGATGATCCGCTTCTACCTCGACCAGGAACCGATCCTGCACAACGTGCCGACCTGGCAGTGCCGCCGCCCGCAGGACTTGTCCCACGTGCTGGCGCACCTCCCCGAACTGGTGGTGAAGGAAGCCCAGGGCTCCGGCGGTTACGGCATGCTGGTCGGGCCGGCGGCTACCACGGCGGAAATCGAAGCCTTCCGCGCGCGGCTGATGGCGCGACCCGAGGCCTACATCGCGCAGCCGACGCTGAGCCTGTCGACCTGCCCGACCTTCGTCGAAAACGGCATCGCCCCGCGCCACATCGACCTGCGGCCCTTCGTTCTGTCGGCGCCGGACAACGTGCGCCTGGTGCCTGGCGGATTGACCCGCGTGGCGCTGCGCGAAGGCTCGCTGGTGGTGAATTCGTCACAAGGTGGCGGTACCAAGGACACCTGGGTGGTGGAGGACTGACACCATGCTCAGCAGAACCGCTTCCGATCTGTACTGGATGTCGCGCTACCTGGAGCGCGCCGAGAACCTCGCGCGCATGCTCGACGTGTCCTACTCGTTGTCGCTGATGCCCCAGGATGGTCGCGGCGATGGCCTGGAAGAACTGGCCATGCCGCTGCTGATCACCGGCAATCTCGACGCCTATCTCGCCCGCCATGGCGAACTGCACGCCGAGCGCCTGCTGAACTTCTTCGCCCTGGATGCCCAGAACCCCACCAGCATCTATTCCTGCTTCGGCGCCGCCCGTGCCGGAGCGCATGCGGTGCGCGGGCGTATCACCACCGACATGTGGGAAAACATCAACGCCACCTGGCTGGAGATGCGCGATATCGCCCACCAGGGCCTGCTGCGCTACGGCATCAGCCATTTCTGCGAATGGGTGAAGGACCGCTCGCACCTGTTCCGCGGCGCGACCTTCGGCACCAGCATGCGCAACGACGCCTTCCACTTCATCCGCCTGGGCACCTACATCGAACGCGCCGACAACACCTTGCGCCTGCTCGATGCGCGGCATCAGGTGCTGGGCGAACACAGCGCCGGGCCTGCCGAAGGTTCCGCCCGTGGTTACTACCAGTGGACGGCATTGCTACGCGCGCTCTCGGCCTTCGAGGGCTACACCGAGCTTTATCGCGATGCGCTGAACGCACGGAACATCGCCGAACTCCTGCTGCTGCGCGAGGACGTCCCGCGCTCGCTGCTGGCCTGTGCCGAGGAGCTGCGCCAGATCCTAGCCAGCCTGCCCGGCGCCAACGGCCGCCCGGCCCAGCGCATGGCCGCCGAACTGGAAGCGCGGGTGCGCTACACCGGCATCGACGAGGTGCTGGGCGCCGGCCTGCACACCTGGATCACCGACCACATCGGGCTGGTGCGCCAGCTCGCCATCGCCATTCACAGTTCGTACCTGGAGGCCGCATGAAACTCTCCATCCGCCACGACACCACCTACCGCTACGAAGACCAGGTGCGCGCGAGCATCCAGTACCTGCGCCTGACCCCGCAGGAGAGCGAACGCCAGCACGTCCTGGACTGGCAACTGCACCTGCCGCGCCCGGCGCACCCGCAGCGCGATGCCTACGGCAACATCCTCCATGTGCTGACCCTCGACGAGCCCCACGAGGCCATTGCCATCGCCGCCCACGGCAACGTCGAAATCGACGTGGAGAACGAGTGCGAGCACGATCACCTGTCGCCGCTGCCGTTTCTGCGCAGCACTCGCCTGACCCTGGCCGACGGTGCGCTGCAGGAGTTTGCCCGCGCCCAGTGCGCCGAGCGCCGCGACCGCAAGTCGATGATCCGCCTGATGCAGGCGCTGAACGAGCGCATCGCCTATGTGCCCGGCTCGACCCAGGTGGACAGCACCGCCGCCGAAGCCTTTGCGGCCGGGCAGGGCGTCTGCCAGGACCACGCCCACGCCTTTCTCGCCTGCCTGCGCTACCTGAGCGTGCCGGCGCGCTACGTTTCCGGCTACCTCTACACCGACAGCGAAGAGCACCTTGCCAGCCACGCCTGGGCCGAAGCCTGGCTGGACGACGCCTGGTACAGCTTCGACGTGACCAACGTGCTGGACCGCCCCGAACGCCACCTGAAACTGGCGGTGGGCCTGGACTACCTCGACGCCTGCCCGGTGCGCGGCATGCGCCGGGGCGGCGGCGGCGAGCAGATGCATGCCCGCGTCACGGTGGCGCCGGGGCACCTGCAGCAGGCCCAGCAGATGCAGCAATGAGCAGGCGTGGCTAAAGGCCGGGCACCGGCTTAAGATCGGTGCCAGCCTCCCGCTCCCTGAACCTGCCATGAGAACGTCATGACCTATTGCGTCGCCATGAACCTCGCCCAGGGCCTGGTCTTCGTTTCCGATTCGCGCACCAACGCCGGCGTCGACAACATCGCCGTGTTCCGCAAGCTGCACATCTTCGGCACGCCCGGCGAGCGCCTGATCGTGGTGCAGAGCGCTGGCAACCTGGCTACCTCGCAGTCGGTGATCAGCGTGCTGCGGCAGCGCATGGGCAGCGAAGAGCCGAACCTGGGGAACGTCGAGAACCTGTTCGAAGCAGCGCGGCTGGTGGGGTCGACGCTTCGCGAGGTGGTCGACCACGACGAGAACATCGGGCAGAACCAGGGCGTCGACCTGGGCAGTTCGTTTCTCGTTGGCGGGCAGATCGGCACCGAGGTGCCGCGCCTGTTCAATGTTTACCCGCAGGGCAACTTCATCGAGTCCTGCCGCGACACGCCTTACTTCCAGATCGGCGAAAGCAAGTACGGCAAGCCAATCATCGACCGCGCCATGAGCTACGCGACGCCGCTGGAGCAGGCGCTGCGCTGCGCGCTGATCAGCTTCGACTCGACCATCCGCAGCAACCTGTCAGTGGGCATGCCGCTGGACCTGCTGGTGTATCGCGAGGGCAGCCTGGAGGTCCCGGCGGGATACCGCATCCAGGAAGGCGATGCGTATTTCGAGGGGATTCGCGGGCAGTGGGGCGCGGGGTTGCGCCAGTTGCTCGGCGAGCTGCCGGCGCCGCCGGGGGATTACTGGCACTGACGTTTCGCTGACGGGCGGGTTCGCGAGCAAGCTCGCTCCTACAGGGATGCATCGGTGCAGGGGTGTAGGAGCGAGCTTGCTCGCGAACAGCCGCTACGCAGGCCTTGCCGATCAGCCCCAGGCGTTAACGTTCCGTCCCGCCAGACGATTCAGTACGGTAGGGCGCATAACCTGGAACAGGTTATGCGCCGATATCGATAAGGCGGATAACGCTGGCGCGTTATGCGCCCTACAAAGAGCCCCGGCTTCTAGCCGCCAACCTTCACCTTCCGCCCCGCCATGTGCTTCAGGTAGGCAACGATCTCATCCAGCTCCTTGTCGCTGATCACCTCCGCCGCAAACCCTTTCATCCGTGCCTCCGGCCAGTGCCGCAGGCTCTGCGGGTCGCGGATGTACTGCTTGAGATAGCCCGCGGCGAAGTATTCGGTAGGGTTGTGCGGGAGGTTCAGGTCCGGACCGAACTGCGAATCCCCGGCGCCATTGAGGCGATGGCAGGCCAGGCAGTTCTTCTGAAACTGGGCAAAGCCGTCCTGCACGCTCTTCGGTGCGTTCCTGGCTGGCACAAATGCCGGAAAACGCTCCGCCAGGGGCTTCAAGAGGCGGAAGCTGGCAACCTGGAACGGCCACTGCTCCGGGCCGATGCCGGCGGCCTTGGGGTCGCTCCACACCAGGTAGAACGGCCCGGCGGATGGCTTGCCGTCGCCCAGCCTCGGCCAGGGCTTATCGGCTTCCTCGATCGCCAGCCAGGCACGTGAGCCTTTGCTCTCCAGCAGCGGCGCGGCTGGCAGCTCGGCGGCGAATCCATCGAGCGCCACCGCCTGCAGGTGATCGCCGGGCTTCACGCCTTTGAGCAGCGCGGCCAGTGGCACCGCGCGGTAATGCATGGTGCGGTTGTAGGAAACGTCGGCGGGAATCTCGATGTCCTGCGCCTGGGGTTCGGCCAGCAATTGCTCACTGGTCAGGCTGTGCTTGCCATCGGGCAGTTCCAGGGTGAGCGTCGCGGCGAAAGCGGTGGGGCAGAGCAGGAGCAGCGTCAGCAGCAGTGGGCGCATGGCGGGTTCCGATGGGCGAGTGAGCCGCGGAACCATAGCAGACGCGCAGGCGATGAAGGAGGGTGGGTGGCTCCCGCGCTGCGTTGACCGTGGCTCGCGGATGGCGGCACGCGGTACGCAGCGGCGGGGAAGCCGGGTGTTGGCCCTAGCCGACCAGACGACTCAGATTGGGAATGATCAGAACAACGGTGGTTGCGAAGACGATCAGGCTTGCCTGACGCCATTTTCTCGATTGTTTGTCCATGATGTCCTTCCGCCTTTCTTGTTCTTGGCACGGCCACCCACGGCCTGTTGGTAGTGGCGCGCATGCCTTGGCTTCTGGTTTCTCGAGCCGAGCCGGCAAAACCCGGCAACGGCACTTTTCGCATCATCTGCACGCTTTTTATTCACTGCACAACGGAGTCTAAGCCTAGTGCCGCGCGGGCTTAGACCATCTTGCAGCAAGTGATGCAGCTTCAGGCATATTCCCTCTATATGACTGGGGCGTGACAACGCGGTTCAGCTTTTCGACCGCTCGTCCGCTCTCGCCGACAACCCCTTTCCAGAGCCTTCGGCCTGATCGCCTCCGGTCGGTCGCTGAGCGTGGCGGTCAATTTCGCTGAGCGCTGCGGTCATTGCTCCGTGCCGATACGCCGCTAAGGTAGGCCGACACGCCACGCCTGCGTGACGACAACTCTAAGAGAGAACGCCATGACCGAAGCATTCATTTACGACGCGGTGCGTACTCCCCGCGGCAAAGGCAAGAAGGACGGCGCGCTGCACAGCGTCAAGCCGGTCAACCTGATGGCCGGCGTGCTGCGCGCGCTGCAGCAGCGCAACCAGTTGGATACCGCCCAGGTCGACGACATCGTCCTGGGCTGCGTGACCCCGGTGGGCGACCAGGGCTCGGACATCGCCAAGACCGCCGCGCTGGTGGCCGACTGGGACGAGCAGGTCGCCGGTGTGCAGATCAACCGCTTCTGCGCCTCGGGCCTGGAAGCGGTCAACCTGGGCGCCATGAAAGTGCGTTCGGGCTTCGAGGACCTGGTGGTGGTTGGCGGCGTGGAGTCCATGTCCCGCGTGCCCATGGGCTCCGACGGCGGCGCCTGGGCGCTGGACCCGGAAACCAACCTGCACACCAGTTTCGTCCCCCAGGGCATCGGCGCCGACCTGATTGCCACCCTCGAAGGCTTCAGCCGCGCCGACGTGGACGCCTTCGCCCTGCGCTCCCAGCAGAAAGCCGCCAAGGCCCGCGCCGAAGGGCTGTTCAGCAAATCCCTGGTGCCGGTCACCGACCAGAACGGCATCGTCCTGCTCGACCATGACGAGTTCATTCGCGCCGACTCCACCCTCGAAGGCCTCGGCGCGCTCAAGCCCAGCTTCGAGATGATGGGGCAGATGGGCTTCGACGCCAGCGCGCTGCGCAAGTACAGCTTCGTCGAGCGCATCGAACACGTGCATACGCCGGGCAACAGCTCCGGCATCGTCGACGGCGCCACCGCCATGCTCATCGGCTCCGAAGCCAAGGGCCGCGAGCTGGGCCTGAAGGCCCGCGGCCGCATCGTCGCCACTGCAGTGACCAGCACCGACCCGACCATCATGCTCACCGGCCCTGCGCCGGCCACCCGCAAGGCGCTGGCCAAGGCAGGACTTAAGGCCGAGGACATCGACCTCTATGAGGTGAACGAAGCCTTCGCCTCGGTGGTGATGAAGTTCATGAAGGACATGGGCGTGCCGGAGAGCAAGGTCAACGTCAACGGCGGCTCCATCGCCATGGGCCACCCGCTGGGCGCCACTGGCTGCATGATCCTCGGCACCCTGCTGGATGAGCTGGAGCGGCGCAACCTGCGCTACGGCCTGGCCACCCTCTGCGTGGGCGGCGGCATGGGTATCGCCACCATCATCGAACGTACTTAAGGATCGATCATGGGCTACTGCGCTCGGCCATGCGGCGTTGGAAACTCTCCGGGAATGCTCATTGGCTACAGCCAACTCCGCTTCCCGAAGAGTTTCCGCCTTGCCTGACCTTCGCTCGTGACGCCCCTGAAGCGATCCCCCTGCATGGGAAGAAAACAAGAATGACTGACGCCATCCGCTTTGAAAAAGGCCAGGACAATATCGTCGTCCTGACCATGGACATGCCTGGCCAGAGCGCCAACACCATGAACGGTGTGTACCGCGAGGCCATGGCCGCCACCGTCGCGCGCCTGGAAGCCGAGAAGGATTCGATCGCCGGCGTGGTGATCACCTCGGCGAAGAAGACCTTCTTCGCCGGCGGCGACCTGAACGAGCTGATCAAGGTCACCAAGGCCGACGCCCAGGCCTTCTACGAAGGCATCCTGGTTCTCAAGGGCCAGCTGCGCCGCCTGGAAACTCTCGGCAAGCCCGTGGTCGCCGCCATCAACGGCGCGGCCCTGGGCGGCGGCTGGGAAATCTGCCTGGCCTGCCACCACCGCATCGCCCTGGACGAAAGCCACGTCCAGCTCGGCCTGCCGGAAGTCACCCTGGGCCTGCTGCCCGGCGGCGGCGGGGTAGTGCGTATGGTGCGCCTGCTCGGCCTGGAGAAAGCCCTGCCGTACCTGGCCGAAGGCAAGAAGGTGCGCCCGGACCAGGCGCTCAAGGCCGGCCTGATCCATCAGTTGGCCTCCAGCCGCGAAGAGATGCTGAGCAAGGCCCGCGAGTGGATCGCCGCCAACCCGGCCGCCAAGCAGCCGTGGGACAGTGCCGGCTACAAGATCCCCGGCGGCACGCCGTCCAGCCCGGCCGTGGCGCAGATGCTGGCCATCGCCCCGTCCGTGCTGCGCGACAAGACCAAGGGCTGCTTCCCGGCACCGGAGAAGATCATGTGCGCCGCCGTTGAAGGCGCCCAGGTGGACTTCGACACCGCCCAACTGATCGAGGCGCGCTACTTCACCGAGCTGACCACCGGCCAGGTGGCGAAGAACATGATCGGCACCTTCTGGTTCCAGCTCAACGAGATCAACGCCGGCAAGTCCCGCCCGCGAGGCATCCCGCCGCAGCAGACGAAGAAGGTCGGCGTCATCGGCGCCGGCATGATGGGCGCGGGCATCGCCTACGTCTCGGCCGCTGCCGGCATCGAGGTGGTGCTCAAGGATGTTTCGATCGAAGCGGCGGAAAAGGGCAAGGCGTACTCCGCCGGCCTGCTGGACAAGAAAGTCGGCAGGGGCCAGATGACTGCCGAGAAACGCGACGCCTTCCTCGCACGGATCAAGCCGACGGCCAGTGACGCCGATTTCGAAGGCTGCGACCTGATCATCGAAGCGGTGTTCGAGGACCGTGGTCTGAAGGCCAAGGTCAGCGCCGCCGCCGAGTCCTCCGCGCTGCCGGACGCGGTGATCGCCTCCAATACCTCGACGCTGCCGATCACCGGCCTGGCCGAGGCGGTGGCGCAGCCGCAGAAGTTCATCGGCCTGCACTTCTTCAGCCCGGTGGACAAGATGCCGCTGGTGGAGATCATCCGTGGCGAGAAGACCGACGACGCCACCCTGGCTCGCGCCTTCGACTACGTCCTGCAGATCAAGAAGACTCCGATCGTCGTCCACGACAGCCGTGGCTTCTTCACCTCCCGCGTGTTCGGCACCTTCACCAACGAAGGCCTGGCCATGCTCGGCGAAGGCGTGTCCGCGGCGATGATCGAGAACCAGGCGCGCCAGGCCGGCATGCCGGTGGGCCCGCTGGCGATCAGCGACGAAGTGTCGATGAGCCTGATGACCCACATCCGCGAGCAGACCCGCAAGGACCTGGAAGCTGAAGGCAAGCAATTGCCGAAGCATCCGGCCTTCGCCGTGGTGGACCTGATGGTCAACGAGTACAAGCGCCCCGGCAAAGCCGCTGGCGCCGGCTTCTACGACTATCCGGCCAACGGCAAGAAGCATCTGTGGCCTGAGCTGAAACAGCGCTTCGAAAAGGCTGACGCGCAGATTTCACCGGAAGACGTGCGTGACCGCATCCTCTTCATCCAGGCCGTCGAGACCGTGCGCTGCGTGGAGGAGGGCGTGCTGACCTCCACCGCCGACGCCAACATCGGCTCGATCTTCGGCATCGGCTTCGCGGCCTGGAGCGGTGGCGCGCTGCAGTTCATCAACCAGTACGGCCTGAAGGACTTCGTCGCCCGCGCCCAGTACCTCGCCGAGCAGTATGGCGAGCGCTTCCTGCCGCCGGCGCTGTTGTTGGAGAAGGCCGCGCGCAACGAGCCCTTCTGATGGGCTCTTGGTAGGAGCGAGCTTGCTCGCGAACGGGCTCGCAGCGGGATTCGGTTCGCGAGCAAGGACTAGGCGTCCCCCTCGCTCCTACAGAAAAACCGGCCTTGGTGGCCGGTTTTTTCTTGCCTATACAAGCCGTAGGATGGCGCCTTCCGAATCGCAAGGACCGCACCGATGACCGCTCCCGCCCTGTTGATCATCGACCAGCAGAAAGGCATGCGTGACAGCCTGGAGCCGCGCAACAACCCGCAGGCCGAGCAGCGCATCGGCGAACTGCTGGCCGCATGGCGCCAGGGAGGCTGGCCGCTGGTGCATATCCGCCACGTTTCGCGCACGCCGGGTTCGCCGTTCTGGCCCGGACAGCCGGGCGCCGAGTTCCAGGAGGCGCTGGCGCCGCTGGAGCATGAGCACGTGGTGGAGAAGAATGTCCCCGACGCCTTCATCAACAGCGCCCTGGAGCGCTGGTTGCGCGTGCGTGGCATCGAATCGGTAGTGATCTGCGGCGTCAGCACCAACAACTCGGTGGAAGCCACGGCCCGCACCGCGGGCAACCTGGGCTTCTCTACGCAGGTGGCGGCGGATGCCTGTTTCGCCTTCGACAAGCGTGATTTCAACGGTGTGCTGCGCAGCGCAGAGGAGGTCCACGCCATGTCCCTGGCCAATCTGCAAGGCGAATACGCGCAGGTAGTGGGCGCGAACTCGATTCTGCGCGAGCTGTCATTGGACTGAATCCTTGCCAACCGGCCGTCACCCTTGTGCGCCGGTGCAATTGAAGGAAGTCGGTTTTTCCGGTATTTCCCCTGAAATTCCTGCACAAGAATCCGCTCGGTATCTTGTGCGGTGAAAAAATAGGGCGTAATTTTCACGCGCGTTTCATCAGTGTCAGGATAACCACTCTTATCAGCCGCCAACCCCCCAGGAATCACCACTGCATGTCGTTGCACATCTGCATTCTGGAAACCGACATCCTCCGCCCCGAACTCATCGATCAGTACAAGGGCTATGGCTGGATGTTCCAGCAACTGTTCGCCAAGCAACCCGTTCCGGCCGAGTTCACGGTCTACAACGTGGTGGAAGGGCATTACCCGCCCGATGATGAGAAGTTCGATGCGTACCTGGTGACTGGCAGCAAGGCGGACTCCTTCGGCACTGATCCCTGGATCCAGACCCTCAAGGACTACGTGCTCAAGCTCTACCAGCGCGGCGACAAGCTGTTGGGCGTGTGCTTTGGCCACCAGTTGCTGGCGCTTGTGCTGGGCGGCAAGACCGAGCGTGCCAGCCAGGGCTGGGGCGTGGGCATCCATGACTACCGCATCGAGGAGCAGCCCGAGTGGATGAGCCCGTCGCTGGGTGATGGCCTGACCCTACTGGTCAGCCATCAGGACCAGGTCACCGAACTGCCCCACGGCGCGCGTCGCATCGCTTCCAGCGATTTCTGCCCGAATGCGGCCTACGCCATTGGTGACCAGGTGCTGTGCTTCCAGGGCCACCCGGAGTTCCAGAGCGACTATTCCCAGGCGATCCTGGAGCTGCGCAAGCACATCTTCAGCGAACCGGTGTTCCAGTCCGGCATCGACAGCCTCGCGCGCCCGCACCAGGGCACGGCGGTGGGCGAGTGGATGATGCGCTTCGTCCAGCAGGGCAGCGACGAGAAGAAGAGAGCCGAGAAGAAAAGCGCTGCCTGATTTCTGCCGTGCTGACTGAAGGTGGTGTTGCCGGGGGAGGTTGGTGCGAGTCTGAACCGATCGCGGACAGAGTCCGCTCCTACATTCGTCGGCTGGCGTAGGAGCGGACTCCGTCCGCGATTGCCCTCAGCCGGCACGACTCACAACCAATCCGCCTGCTTGAAGCTGATGTACAGCCCGACGCAGCCCAGCGCCAACAGCCCCATGATCAGGAAGTAGCCATAGTGCCAATGCAGTTCCGGGATGTATTCGAAGTTCATCCCGTAGATACCGGCCACGGCGGTGGGGAAGGCGAGGATGGCCGCCCAGGCGGCGAATTTGCGCTGCACCACGCTCTGCCGTGAGGACTCCAGCGCCAGCCCGACCTCGATGGTCTGGCTGGCGACGTCGCGCAGCGTGGTGAGGTCTTCCAGCAGGCGGTTCACATGGATTGCCACGTCACGGAAGTAGGGCCGCATCTGCTTGTCGATGAAGGGAAAGTCCAGGCGCTGCAGCTCCTGGCAGATTTCCACCATGGGTGCGGCGTAGTGCTTGAGCTTGAGCACCTCGCGGCGCAGGCCGTAGATTTTCTCGATCTGCTCCTGGGTCAGCGACTTGCGCAGCACCTGCTGCTCCACTTCCTCGATCTCCTCGCGGATCGCTTCCACCACCGGTTCGTAGTTGCTCATCACGAAATCCAGCAGGGCATAGAGCACGAAGTCGGTGCCATGGGCCAGCAGCAGCGGCCGGGCTTCGCAGCGCTGTCGGACCTGGGAGTAGGACTGGGAGAAACCATGTCGCGCGCTGATGATGTAGCCGATGCCGGCAAACAGGTGGGTTTCGACGAACATCAGTCGACTATCGGCGCGGAGCGGCGAATAGATGACGATGAACAGTGCATCGCCAAAGGTTTCCAGCTTCGGCCGGCTGTGCTTTTCCAGGGCGTCGGAGACAGCCAGTTCGTGGAGGTTGAACTGCCGTTGCAGGTTGAACATTTCTTCCGGCGTCGGCTCCTGCAGGCCGGTCCAGACGAAATGGTCGGGCTGGCAGGCCCAGCGATAGCCGTCCTCGAGCGGGATGTCGGAAACCTTGCGGCCCCTGCTGTAGACGGCGGAAGCGATGACTCGGCCCATGCTGAAACCCACCCTGCTATTGGATCGGTCGGGAGTCGTTCTGCAGGGATTGAGTGTCGGCCAGCCTGGCGCGACGCGCCAGTGAAGTGGAATCAGGAGTGGGGCGTGAGGGCGTCCTGGAGGCCTTGCAGCGCGACTGGCACCGCCTGGTTGAAACGCTCGAAGAGCCCGGTGCGGTCGACGTTGTCCACCGGCGCACGGCGCGCGCCATCGAAGCCGGCAGTGAGGGCCGTGACTACCAGGATCACGATGGTGTAGAGCCCCAGGGCGGCAAGGGCGCCGTTACGGGCGTAGCGGTGGGCTTGGCGGTTCATGCTGGCGACTCGGGTTCCGGGCTGGGATGGCCCAGTGTCGCTTTGGTGATTTCGATTGAATAACGATGCCGGTTGGTTCCCGGTATCAGGCAAATTGATAGACAGTGGCGCAGCGACCAAACGCAAGGTGGTGAATGCCGGTGCGCTGTCGGTGGTTTCCTGAACTCTGGCGGCTTTCATGGTTCTCTGACCCTTGCCGAGGTTGCGTCATCGTCCCTGAAAGGCCCGGCATCACACCGGGCTTTTCGCTTCGGGCTCGACTGCATGACGTCACCTGCTGCAGGCGGCTGGAGGGGCGTGAAGGTCTCAGCCCTGCTTGGCAGCGGCTTCGACATTCACCTTGCTGGCAGACTGCTCGGACTGTTGCTGCTGGATGGCGGCCTGGGTCATGTGAACCATGCGGTCCTGCATCAGCGGGGACTCTTCGGCGAAGCTGGCTTGAGCGGCAAAAGCGGTAGCGGCGGCCAGGATGCTGGCGGCGATGATGTTGAGTTTCATGATGAACACCTCCGGTTGGTTTTGCTTGGGTTCATCTATAGGTTAATGCGTAATAATTTTTGAAAAATAGCAAACAGGATTAATCAGTGTTGCTCTTTAGGTAACAGTGTAGGCATGAAAAAGCCCGGCACAGGCCGGGCTTTTCGTTATCGCGCGATCAGGCCAGGTGGTTCTTGTCCAGTTCGATGGATTTGTCGAGGGTTTCCAGCAGCTGCTTGCGCACCTTCAGCTTGGTGTTGCGGTGGGCAGTCATGTTCAGCTTCTTCAGGTGCTGGGCTGCTTCCAGAGCCGCGGCCTGGAGTTGCTCGGCCGGTACCACCTTGTCGAGGAAGCCGGCGTCCACGGCGTCGCGTGGGTTGAACATCTCGGCATTCACCACCGAGCGGGTGAAGGCGGAGCGGCGCAGGCGGTCACGGGCCAGCTCGATGCCGACGTGGTGCATGGTCATGCCGATGGCCACTTCGTTCAGGCCGATCTGGAACGGACCGTCGACGCCGATGCGGTAGTCCGCCGAAAGCAGGATGAAGGCGCCCTTGGCTACCGCGTGGCCGGTGCAGGCGACGATGACTGGGAACGGGTGCGACAGCATGCGGCGCGCCAGCGTCGAGCCGGCGGCCACCAGGTTCACGGCGTTTTCCGGGCCGGAGGTCATCACCTTGAGGTCGTAGCCGCCGGAAAGAATGCCCGGCTGGCCAGTGACAATGACGATCGCGCGGTCCTTCTCCGCCTGGTCCAGGGCCTGGTTGAAGGCTTCGATGACCGCCGGGGAGATGGCGTTCACCTTGCCGTTGTTCAGGGTCAGGGTGGCGATGCCGTCTTCGAATTGGTAGCTGATCAGCTCACTCATGGCAGAGGGTCCTGGGTTGCAGTCCTTGGATTGGAAGTGGCCAGAACATACTGACGCGAGCCTGATGCGTAAAGCGTTTTGACTGACCGGTGAGTCAGCTGAATGCCACTAAATTCGGGCAGTTTCTGTGCGCTGTGCACGCAAATTCGGACAGCGTTCGTGGAGCGGTCCTAGGCGTACTGTTAAGCTGCCAGTATCGCTGCGTCCCGCTCTCGCACAATCCAGGATGTGCTTGCCATGTCGAAGATTCTCAAGTGGTCCCTGTTCGCCGTCGTGGCGATCGCCCTGATCATCAAGGCGTCGCTCTGGCTCTCCGTGCGTAGCGTGGTGAACGACGCCATTGCCCGTATCTCGCCGCTCATGGAGATCACCTATGGCGGCATTTCCTCGTCCTTCGACGGCCGCGTCGGGCTGCAGAACGTGGTGATCAGGGTGCCGATGGCCGGTGACAGCCTGAAGGTGTCCCACGCCCAGCTGAAGTTCAATGGCCTGCGTGAGCTGCTCAGCTTCAAGGAGCGTCTGGGCGAGGGCAAGCTGCCGGAGCAGATGGCAGTGGACCTCAAGGGTGTGGAACTGCAGATCCACGGCCCGTTCATGCAGTCGCTGTATGCCGAACCGGCGGAGAAGAGCGCCTTTACCGCCATGAGCGAAGTGGCCTGCGGCAACGTGCGCAACATCGGTGTCGATGAACTGCTACAGATGGGCTACCGCACCCTCGAATCGGACATCGAATTTTCCTATCGCATGCAGCCGGGCGCGCAAACCCTGACCTTCGATCTGCGCAGCGATACCCGCGACATGCTGGACATGCACACCAGCATGACGCTGATGAACGTCTCCGAGCATCCTGGCGACATGCGTGTGAACCCACCGCGGGTGTCTCAGGTCGTCGTCGAGATGAACGACAACCAGTACCAGCGCCGCGTCAGCGAGTTCTGCCGGGGCAAGCTCGGTGTGGACCAGAAGGCTTATACCGCGCTCTCGCTGGAGCAGTTCGACAAGGCGCTGCGCCAGCAGCGTATCGCCTTGGACAAGCCGGTGCTCGAGGCTTACGGCCGTTACCTGGAAGACCCGCGCTCGCTGCGCGTCGAGCTGACCCCCAGCGAGGGAATGGCCTGGGACGGCCTGCAATTTTTCGAGCCCAAGGATGTGATTCAGATGCTGCATCCGGTCGTCTTAGTGAACCAGCAGTCGGTAACACCGCTGGGATTCGCCTGGGTCGATCCGCTGAAGAAAAAAATCACGCCGGAAAGCCAATATCAAATGGTTTCGGCCCAAGAAACGGTTGAGTCGCAGGCCAGAACGCAGCAATATGAGTTCGTTAGCGTTGAAAGCCTTGCCCAGTACACCGGCAAGCGCCTGCAGTTCATCACGTTCGATGGTGCCTATTACCAGGGTGTGCTGCACAAGGTGGAGAACGGTCGAGTCTATATCACGGTCCTGATGGGGACTGGCTCGGCAGAAATGTTCCTCCGCCTGAACAAGATCAATCAGGTGCGGGTCATGTTGTGAGGACCCCGGAAGGAGAGAGCAAGTGAGTGAGTCGTTGTCCATCCAGCATGATGAAACCAGCCACCAGTTCGTAACGACTGTTGATGGTCATCGCGCCTATCTGGCCTACATGGATCTGGGCAAGCAGACGCTCGACATCTATCGCACTTTCGTTCCGGACAGCCTCCGCGGCCGCGGCATCGCTGCCGCTCTCACCGAGCACGCGCTGCAGTTCGCCGAGCGCAAGGGTTACAGCGTCATCCCGTCGTGCTCCTACGTGGAGCGCTACCTGGAGCGCCGCCAGCGCCACACCGATACCGCGCTCTGATCATCAGGGCGCAGAAACGAAAAGCCCGGCCGATGCCGGGCTTTTTCATACCTGATGGAATTCCATTTCCGGCAGCGTCGGCAGTTCTGTAGGAGCGAGCTTGCTCGCGAACGGTGTTTCTGCCCAGCATCAAGCGACTCGCGAGCAAGCTCGCCCCTACAAAAAGCACCGGTGCGGAATTTGCCAAAGAAAAAGCCGGGCATTTGCCCGGCTTTTTCGTTTGCGCCTGGTGCGTCAGCCGCGCTGGCGCTTGGGCAGGACTTCCTTGAGCTTGGCATGCATGCTGCGCACGGCCTTCTCGGTGGTGTCCCAGTCGATGCAGGCGTCGGTGATCGACACGCCGTACTTCAGCTGGCACAGGTCTTTCGGGATCGGCTGAGCGCCCCAGCCCAGGTGGCTTTCCACCATCAGGCCGACGATGGAATTGTTGCCTTCGGCGATCTGGTTGGCGACGTTGTCCATCACCAGCGGCTGCAGGGCCGGGTCCTTGTTGGAGTTGGCGTGGCTGCAGTCGACCATCACGTTGAGCGGGATCTTCGCCTTGGTCAGTTCCTGCTCGCACAGGGCGACGCTGACCGAGTCGTAGTTCGGCTTGCCGTTGCCGCCGCGCAGCACAACGTGGCCGTAGGCGTTGCCCTTGGTGGTGACGATGGAGACGCCGCCTTCCTGGTTGATACCCAGGAAACGGTGCGGGCTGGAAACCGACTGCAGGGCGTTGATCGCCACGGTCAGGCTGCCGTCGGTGCCATTCTTGAAGCCGACCGCCGAGGACAGGCCGGAAGCCATCTCGCGGTGGGTCTGGGATTCGGTGGTACGCGCGCCGATGGCCGACCAGCTGATCAGGTCCTGCAGGTACTGCGGGGAGATCGGGTCGAGCGCTTCGGTGGCGGTGGGCAGGCCCATCTCGGCGAGGTCGCGCAGCAGCTGGCGGCCGATGTGCAGGCCGTCCTGAATCTTGAAGGAGTCGTCCAGGTACGGGTCGTTGATCAGGCCTTTCCAGCCGACGGTGGTGCGCGGCTTCTCGAAGTAGACGCGCATCACCAGGAACAGGGTGTCGGAGACTTCCGCGGCCAGCACCTTCAGGCGCTCGGCGTATTCGTGGGCGGCCTTGATGTCGTGGATCGAGCAGGGGCCGATCACCACGAACAGGCGGTGGTCCTTGCCGTCGAGGATGTCGCGGACGACCTGGCGGCCATTGGCGACGGTGCGCAGGGCGGCATCGGTCAGGGGGATTTCGCGCTTGAGCTGCTCCGGCGTGATCAGTGTCTCGTTGGAGGCAACGTTAAGGTCGTCGATCTGTAAATCAGCCATCGTGGTACTCAATCAGGTCACGGGTGCCGGCCGCCAGAAATCCCCGTGCGATGGGGCGCAGGCAAATGTGTCGCTAAGGGGAACCCGAACCTTAACCGTTCAGGCGTGGCCCCGACAATGGCTCGATGCAGGAAAGTGCCCGCAACACGGGCATTTGCGCAACTTTCTGCGTTGGGTCGATCAGACCGCGCAAAACAATGGGAAGTCCGCGGCGTTCTGCGCGATCCACTCCAGCGCCAGGTCCTCGAAAGGCAGGCTGTTGCCGCTGGCCCGCTCCAGTTGCCGCCGGTACTGCTCGATCTGGCAGACCTGCTCCACCATGCGTGCCCGGAACAGCGTGTCTTCGTCGATGAAGGCGATGCCCACGCGATAGTCGCTGGCCTGCTTGCGGCTCCAGGCAATGATGCCGGGATAGCGGGCGGAGTCGCCCAGCAGGGGAATGCGCAGTTCGATGGAGGTGCCGCGGCGAAAGCCCCGTGGCGAATTGCACGCGACGCCGCCCAGGCTGATATTGTGCAACCGCTGGCGCGGCAGGAAAGTCTGTTTGCGGATGACCAGCTCAACCGGAAAATCGCAAGGGTGACGCAGGAACTGACGCATGACGGAACGCTCCGACTGCAATCTTTATAGTGTTGGCACCTTGAGTATAGTGCCGGCCCTGGAGCTGACCGACCTGGATGCCGACCGCCGGCTGCTTGAGCTGCCGGGCGTGTCGCTGCTGATTTTCACTGGTGAAGGCTGCGCCACCTGTCGCTGGGCGCGGCAGGCTCTGCCACAGCTTCAATTGCCGGTGGATCGCCTGTGCTGGATCGATGCCGGGCACAGTGGCGGCCTGGTCGAGCGCTATGAGGTCTTCCACCTGCCATCCCTGTTCCTGGTGCGCGACGGCCACTTCCTGGGCCCTGTGCATGCGCCACTGCGCCCTGAACCCCTGATCCAAGCCCTGCGCGCTGCCCTGTCGCGCCCTGCTGAGGAGTTGCCTTGATGAATCTGCGAATCGGCATCATCGGAACCGGCGCCATTGGCGGTTTCTACGGCCTGATGCTGGCCCGCGCCGGCCACGACGTGCATTTCCTGCTGCGTAGCGAATACCCCGCCGTTGCGCAGAACGGCCTGCGCCTGAACAGCCAGGTGCATGGCGCACTGAGCCTGGCGCCAGTGAATGCCTACGCCGACGCGGCGAAGATGCCGCCCTGCGATTGGCTGCTGGTGGGCGCCAAGACCACCAGCAACGCCGACCTCGCACCGCTGATCATTCAGGCCGCTGCACAGGGGGCGAAGGTCCTGCTGCTGCAGAACGGCCTCGCCGTGGAAGACGAATTGCGTGCTCTATTGCCCGAGCACATCCATCTGCTGGGCGGCCTGTGCTTCATCTGCGTGCATCGCGCCGAGCCGGGTGTGATCGAGCACCAGGCCTTTGGCGGCGTCAACATCGGCTATCACTCCGGCCCTGCCGACGAGGCCGAATCGCGCCAGGCGATCGTGGAGGAGGGCGCCGCACTGTTTCGCAGCGCCGGCCTGGACTCCAATGCCATGCCGAACCTGGAGCAGGCGCGCTGGCAGAAGCTGGTCTGGAACATCCCCTACAACGGCCTCTCCGTACTGCTCGACAGCGGCACGCGGGCGATCATGGACAACCCCGACAGCCGCGCCCTGGTCGCCGAACTGATGGAAGAAGTGATTGCCGGCGCCGCCGCGTGCGGGCATTCGCTGCCTTCAGGCATTGTTGGTGCCATGCTCAGCTCCACGGATGCCATGCCCGACTACCTGCCGAGCATGTACCATGACTTCGCCCAGCGCCGACCGCTGGAGCTGGGCGCTATCTACGCGGCACCGCTGGAAGCTGCACGCCGGGCCGGGTGCGAATTGCCGAAGATCGAGGCGCTGTATCGCGCGCTGCGCTTCATCGACGCGCGCAACCAGGCTCGCTGACGAACGCCGGGGGAAGCATGGCAAAAGGGTTGGGCGACAAGCTGGTGGTGGCGATTTCCTCGCGGGCGCTGTTCGATCTGCGGGAAAGCCATCAGGTCTATGAAAGCGAGGGTGTCGAGGCCTATCGCCAATATCAGATCGCCCGCGAGGACGAAGTCCTGCCGCCAGGTGATGCATTCGCCCTGGTGCAGAAGCTGCTGGCCCTCAATGGCGGGACCGACAGCGCGCCGGTGGAGGTCATCCTGGTCTCGCGCAACAGTGCCGACACCGGCCTGCGCGTGTTCAACTCCATCCAGCATTACGGCCTGGGCATCTCGCGCGCCGCCTTCGTCGGCGGTCGCAGCCCCTATCCGTACCTCAAGGCGTTCAACTGCCACCTGTTTCTCTCGACCCACATCGAGGATGTGCGCAACGCGCTGGATGCCGGCTTCGCCGCGGCAACCATCCTCTCCGGCGGCACCCGCCGGGAGGCCAATGGCGAGCTGCGGTTTGCCTTCGACGGCGATGCCGTGCTGTTCTCCGACGACTCCGAACGCGTCTACCAGCAGGGCGGGCTTGAAGCTTTCCAGACCCACGAGCGCGAGTCCGCCCGCGAGCCGCTGGGCGGCGGGCCGTTCAAGCCCTTCCTGGCGGCGCTGAACCGGGTGCAGCAGGCTTTCCCGCAGGAGTCCTGCCCGATCCGCACTGCTCTCGTCACTGCGCGGTCCGCCCCGGCCCACGAGCGGGTGATCCGCACCCTGCGCGAGTGGGACATCCGCCTGGACGAATCGCTGTTCCTCGGTGGTCTGGACAAGGCCGCTTTCCTCGAAGCCTTCGCCGCGGACGTGTTTTTCGACGACCAGCCGATGCACTGCGAGAAGGCCCGGGAGGTGGTGGCTACCGGCCATGTCCCCCATGGTGTGAGCAACGAGAAGAAGGTCGCCGGATAGCCGCTCGGCCGCGACATCCGGCCTTCTCGGAGCGATTCGCGTTCTCCTGCTACGCTGCTGGATAGGCCCCGCCGCGCAGGCTGTCGAGGAGGCCGCATGATCCGATCGATTCTTTACGCCACTGACCTCGGTCTCTACGCCCCCTACGTCCTTCAGCACGCACTTTCGCTGGCCCGCGCCTACGGAGCCGAGGTGTATGTCGTGCACGCGGTGGAGCCGCTGGGGCTGTTCGCCGAGTCCGTCCTGCAGACCTATCTGGACGAAGGCACGCTGAACGAGATGCGCACCAATGGCCTGACCAACGTCATGGGCAGCATCGAGCAGCGGGTGATGGAGGGGTTCCGCGACGAACTGGGGGAAGCGCGCCAGGACGCCGAACTGATCCGCTCGGTGCGCGTGGTGCAGGGGGATGCGCCGATGGTGATTCTCGATGAAGCCAAGCGCCTGGGCGTCGACATCATAGTCGCCGGCAGCCACAGCCACGGGGAGGGGCTGAACACGCCACTGGGGCGCACCGCCGGGCGGCTCGTGCAACTGGCCGAGGTGCCGGTCTACCTGGTACCGATGCTGCAGCATCGCTGAGCGCTTTGTGACGATACGTCGGGCAAGCCCGGAATTTGCGTGGGGCTTTAGACGAATGGCATGCAGGGCAAAAAAAAACGTCTAGTTTTATTCCTTAAACCATTAATATGGTTATAAAACGACAAGCCCCTGATCGCGGGTCGCGACATTCATTTCGAGGAAAGTCCATGAAGCTTCAGCAACTGCGCTATATCTGGGAAGTCGCGCACCACGATCTGAACGTCTCGGCCACCGCCCAAAGCCTCTATACCTCCCAGCCCGGCATCAGCAAGCAGATCCGCCTGCTGGAAGA
Organism: Pseudomonas multiresinivorans; assembly: GCF_012971725.1. NCBI lineage: Bacteria > Pseudomonadati > Pseudomonadota > Gammaproteobacteria > Pseudomonadales > Pseudomonadaceae > Pseudomonas > Pseudomonas multiresinivorans. The sequence goes on along the minus strand of NZ_CP048833.1, from coordinate 4,967,178 downwards.
CGAGCTGGGTGTCGAAGTCTTCGCCCGCAGCGGCAAGCACCTGACCCGCGTCACCCCAGCCGGCGAGCGCATCATCACCACGGCCGGCGAGATCCTGCGCAAGGTCGAGAGCATCAAGCAGATTGCCCAGGAGTTCTCCAACGAGAAGAAGGGCACCCTGTCCATCGCCACCACCCACACCCAGGCGCGTTATGCGCTGCCTGGCGTGATCAGTGGTTTCATCAAGCAGTATCCGGACGTCTCCCTGCACATGCATCAGGGCACGCCGATGCAGATCGCCGAGATGGCCGCCGACGGCACCGTCGACTTCGCCATTGCCACCGAGGCGCTGGAGCTGTTCGGTGACCTGATCATGATGCCCTGCTACCGCTGGAACCGTTGCGTGATCGTGCCCCAGGGCCACCCGCTGACCAAGGTGCCGAAGCTGACCCTGGAGCTGCTGGCCGAGCAGCCCATCGTTACCTACGTGTTCGGCTTCACCGGCCGCTCCAAGCTGGACGAGGCCTTCAACCAGCGCGGCCTGGTGCCCAAGGTGGTGTTCACCGCGGCCGACGCCGACGTGATCAAGACCTACGTGCGCCTGGGCCTGGGCGTCGGTATCGTCGCCCACATGGCGGTCGATCCGAAGCTCGACAGCGATCTGGTGATGCTCGACGCCAGCCACCTGTTCGAATCCAGCGTGACCAAGATCGGCTTCCGCCGCGGCACCTTCCTGCGCGGTTTCATGTGCGACTTCATCGAGAAGTTCGCCCCGCACCTGACCCGCGACCTGCTGGCCAAGGCGGTGCAGTGCCACAACAAGACCGAGCTGGACGAACTGTTCGACGGTATCGAGCTGCCGGTCTACTGATCGCGCTCGTAGCAGAAAAAAGCCCGGCATCTGCCGGGCTTTTTCATGTCAGCGGATGCGTGAGCGCAGTACTGGGAATGCTCGGGCGCATGCGATCCGAACCGTCGGCCTTGTGTCTCAGGGCGGGCAGAATTGGGCCATCAAGAAAGCGCCAAGGCCGAGGTTTACAGGCGATCCAGGTCGTCGCGCTGGGCGAGTTCGGCCAGGGCCTCGCGTGAGTCCAGCGGTAGCTCTCCGCGGCCTTCGAGCACCTCGTGGAGGAAGCTCATGAACACCGTGTAGACGACCTCGCGGCCGTCATCGTGACGAACGACGAAGAACGGTGCGGTGTCCACGCCGTACTGCGCGGCGACCAGCCAGCCGGTGCTGGCGGGGTTGCGCTCGTCGGCGACGAGGGTGCGGTCGATGCGGCTCAGGTAGCCGCCCTTGACCAGGCGTTCGTGTACTTCGCGGCACTTGCGGCAGTCCTGGCCATCGGCCAGGACCTTTTTCACCAGGGTGATACGCATGGGATCGACTCCGCCGCAGGCGTGCAGGAGTCCGA